>JAEYTA010000169.1 GCA_023434265.1 Pseudomonadota bacterium | reverse complement strand
CTACTACCAGCGGCGCGGCCTGCTGGCGGAGCCGCCGCGGCCGGCGGGCGGCGGTTCGGGCGGCGGCGTGCGGCGCTACGGGGCCGACGACGTGCGACGGCTGCGCTTCATCCGCTCGGCGCAGGCGGCGGGCTTCACCCTGGAGCAGATCGGCGAACTGCTGGCGCTGGACGCCGGCGAGGACCGGGCGCGGGCGCGAGCGCTGGCCGAGGCGAGGATCGCGGCGCTGGACGCGAGGATCGCGGAGCTGGAGGCGGCGCGGCGTTCGCTGCGGCGGCTGGCGGGAGCGTGCGCGGCGGGGGGCCAGGGGCCGTGTCCGATCATCGCGGCGTTCGAGACGTGATCTCCTTCTCCCCTCGCGGGAGACGGTTCGGTCAGGCGATGGCGTCGAGGGAGACGCCCATCCGCTCCGCGGTCAGCTCGCGGGCCCGGCGCCGGGCCGGGCGGGCGAAGGCGCGGGCGTAGAAGGCGCCGACAGCGGGATAGTCGTCCATCAGGTCGGTCTCGCGAATTTCGCGCAGGACGTCGGCGAGGGTGATGTCGGCGATGGTGAAGTCGTCGCCGGTGATCCAGTCATGCCCGTCCAGCTGACGTTCCAGCCCGGCCAGCCAGCGCCCGGCGAGGCCGACGAGAAAGGCGCGCGCCGCGGGGTCCTCGCCCATGAGGCCGGCGTCGACCATGGCGATCATCGACAGGGCGGGCTGGACCGTGGCGGTGGCGGCGAAACACCACTGGATGACCTTGAGGCGGCCGGCCGCGTCGGCGGGCATGAGCCGGCCGGACGTCTCCGCCAGATGGATGAGGATGGCGCAGGACTCGGCGATGACCAGGCCGTCGTGCTCCAGCACGGGGATCTGGTTGAACGGGCTGAGGGCCGAGAAGGCCGGCCCGTCGGCCTCGCCGCCCAGATAGTCGAGCGGCCGGACCTCGTAGGGCAGGCCCATCTCCTCCAGCGCCCACTGGATGCGGATGTCCTTGGTCTCGCCGATGCCGCCGGGGAACATGTTGGCGAAGGCGTGGAGGACGATCATGACGGGGCTCAGGCCAGCTTCGCGCGGTCGGCGCCGAGGCGTTCGGCGTAGAGATCGAGGGTGCGCGTCCATGCCGGGCGGGCCATGGCCCGGTCGTAGAAGGCCGTCACGTTCGGCCAGGCGTCCATCAGGTCGGTGTGACGGAGCTGCCGCAGCACGGAGGCGAGCAGCAGGTCGGCGATGGTGAAGTCGTCGGCGGCGATCCACATGCGGCCGTCGAGGCGGCGGTCGAGGTTCTCCAGCACGCGGCGGGTCCAGCCGACGAGGAAGTCGCGGGCGGCGCCGGGCTCGCCCATGGCCCCCATGTCCATCAGCTTGAGCGGCTGGATCGGAGCCTCGACGGTGGACAGGGCGGCCAGCGTCCACCGCAGGGTCTCGGCCCGGCCGCGGGGATCGGCGGGGATCAGCCGGCCGGATTTTTCCGCCAGGTGGATGAGGATGGCGCCGCTCTCGGACAGGGTCAGGTCGCCGTCGGTGAGCAGGGGCAGCTGCCGGAAGGGGCTGAGGGCCGAGAAGTCGGGGCCGGTGGTCTCGCCGGCGCCGTGGTCCCAACCGCGCACCTCGTACGGCAGCCCCATCTCCTCCAGCGCCCACTGTACGCGCAGGTCGCGGGTCAGGCCGTGGACGGCGGGGTGGACGCGGCCGAAGGCGTGGAGGGTCAGCATGGGGGGCGGCTCCGGTGGCGGGCCCAGCTTACGCGTCTCAGCGAGAGGGAGAAGTGCGGGCGCCTTTCGACCTCGTGGAGGAGCGTCGCCGGGCGGTTCAGCATGAGGTGAAGGGCGGATATGGCGGTCACTCACCTCTCCATTCGCATTCGAGCGAATGGAGAGGACAGGTCGGCGCGTCAGCGTCGACCAGGAGAGGGCGGCGCGGACGGCGGGGGATTGGCGCTCAACAACAACGGCCGGCGCCGCCCTCACCTGACCGCTGCGCGGTCTGTCCTCTCCATTCGCCTTCGCGAACGGAGAGGTGAACGTCAGCCGCTACGCGAGAGGAACTGCCCCACCTTCCTCTCCAGCAGCGCCACGAGTTCCGGCTGCATGAAGGCGTAGTCGTCGGGGATGTCGAGGCAGACGACGCGCTTGCCCTTCAGGTGTTTGCCGAAGCGGCGCTGGAGTTTGGCGCGGTGGGCGCGCTCCATGACGAAGATCAGGTCGGCCTGGTCGAGGTGGTCGGGGGTGACCGGCTCCTCCGCATCGGGCGCCAGGCCGGCGGAGGCGGTCTCGACGCCGGGGCGGCCGGCGAAGACCCGCTCGGCCGTGGGGGAGCGGAGGCGGTTGCGGGCGCAGAGGAAGAGGAGGTTGGTCAATCGGGCCAAAAATAGTGGACGTCGCCTACCAACGACAGGTTCGGCACCTTTTGCTCACGCGCTCTGATCGTTGCGAGGTCAAGGCTCCACATTCCTCGGCAAGCTCTATCCGCCGCCCAACCTGACAACAGGGCATCAAACTCATGCTCGTTCATGGGGTTGATCGACGCTTCCAGCGCTTCGGTGAGTAGAAGGACCGCCGGGTGGTCGGTGGATGGCTCTCTCGGATAGGGGACTCCGGCGGCCATATGATCCCAAAGGACCTTGGGATGTGTCTCCGTCAGAAGGACAGTCGGCCATTGCTGCCGGAGGCGCATGGCCAAGGTCGCCCCTTGCACGGCCATGGATCCATAAAGCCCGTTCGAACAAAGCACACTGTTCCGTCGCGCCGGGTAGCGCGCGCGAAGATACTCATCGGCTCCGCGCCACCCGGACTGGGTGGTCTGCCAAAACAGCAGGGTGTCAATTCCGACTCCGTCGGGTTGACGGCCGGACGTCTGGGTCAGCGCCCAATCCACCGCCTCGTCAACCGAACTGACCGTCGCCGACCACGACGCTTCGTCCGTCACGATCGCGCAACCGAAACCACCTCGTCCTCCGGGATCGAAGCCGAACGTAATCACAGCGGAATATTATCGTGCTTCTTCCACGGGTTCTCCTGCACCTTCCCCTTCAGCGTGCGTAGCGCCTTGATCAGCCTCCGCCGCGTCCCGTGCGGCATGATCACGTCGTCGATGTAGCCCAGGCCGGCCGCCACGAAGGGGTTCGCGAACCGCGCCTTGTACTCCGCCTCGCGCGCCGCCAGCGCCTCGGGGTCGCCGGCCTCCTTGCGGAAGATGATCTCGACCGCGCCCTTGGCGCCCATGACGGCGATCTCGGCGGAGGGCCAGGCGTAGTTGACGTCGCCGCGCAGGTGTTTGGAGCTCATCACGTCGTAGGCGCCGCCGTAGGCCTTGCGGGTGATGACGGTCAGCTTGGGCACGGTGGCCTCGGCGTAGGCGAACAGCAGCTTGGCGCCGTGCTTGATCAGGCCGCCGTACTCCTGGCGCGTGCCGGGCATGAAGCCGGGGACGTCGACAAAGGTGACCAGGGGGATGGAGAAGGCGTCACAGAAGCGGACGAAGCGGGCGGCCTTGCGCGAGCTGTCGATGTCGAGCACGCCGGCGAGGGTCTGGGGCTGGTTGGCGACGACGCCGACGGTCTGGCCGTCGAGGCGGCCGAAGCCGGTGACGATGTTCTTCGCATAGTCGGGCGCGATCTCGAAGAATTCGGCCTCGTCGACGACCTTCAGGATCAGCTCCTTGATGTCGTAGGGCAGGTTCGGATTGGCCGGGACCAGGGTGTCGAGGCTGGGCTCCTCGCGCTCGGGGTCGTCGTAGCTGTCGCGGACCGGCGGCTTCTCGCGGTTCGACAGGGGCAGGAAGCCGATCAGGCGGCGGACCTCGGCGAGGGCCTCCAGATCGTTCTCGAAGGCGCCGTCGGCGACGCCCGACTTGCCGGCGTGGACGCGGGCGCCGCCCAGGTCCTCGTGGCTGACCACCTCGTTGGTGACCGTCTTCACCACGTCGGGGCCGGTCACGTACATGTAGGAGGTGTCCTTCACCATGAAGATGAAGTCGGTGATGGCCGGCGAATAGACGTCGCCGCCGGCGCAGGGGCCCATGATGACGCTGATCTGGGGGATGACCCCCGAGGCCAGGGTGTTCTGGAGGAAGATGTCGGCGTAGCCGGCGAGGCTCTCGACGCCCTCCTGGATGCGGGCGCCGCCGGCGTCGAACAGGCCGATGACCGGGGCGCCGTTGGTCAGGGCCATCTTCTGGATCTTGACGATCTTGGCCGCGTGGGCGCCCGACAGGGAGCCGCCGAAGACGGTGAAATCCTTGGAGAAGACGTAGACCAGCCGGCCGCCGATGGTCCCCCGCCCGGTGACCACGCCGTCGCCCGGGATGCGCTGCTTCTCCATGCCGAACTCGTGCGAGCGGTGCTCGACGAACATGTCGGTCTCCTCGAAGGAGCCCTCGTCCAGCAGGACGGCGATGCGCTCGCGCGCGGTCAGCTTGCCCTTGGCGTGCTGGGCGGCGATGCGCTTCTCGCCGCCGCCGAGGCGGGCCTGTTCGCGGCGCTTTTCGAGCTCTTCGAGGATGTCTTGCATGCGGGCGTCTCCTTGAGCGCTGGCTTAAGGAGACGCGCCGGGGCTGGCAAGGCGGCGTCAGCGCAGCAGGTCGGGGACCAGCCAGCTGAGCAGGACGACGGCGATGACGACCCAGAAGGCGATCATCCAGTAGCGGCCGAAGCGCGGGCGGCGGGGACGGTCGGGTTGCATGGCTCTCCTCCTCGCCCCCAGCCTATCACGACACGGCGCTCGCCAGGCCCGCCAGCCGGGTCAGTTCGGCGACGTGGGACGCGAAGGCCTTGCGGCCGGCGGGGGTCAGGTTCACCCAGGTCCGCTGCCGCCCGCCCTGGGGCAGTTTGCGGACGGCGACGTAGCCGGCCTCCTCCAGCTGCTTCAGGTGCTTGGACAGGACCGAGTCCGAGACCTGCAGGCTGTCGCGCAGGGTGGCGAACTCGGCCTCGTCCACGGCCGAGAGGATGCCGCAGATCTGCAGCCGGCCGGGGGCGTGGATGACGGGGTCGAAGGCGGGGGCGCTCATCGGGCGGCCTCGGCCAGTTCGCGGCGCCAGACCCGCATCCACAGCCGGCTGCCGACGATGGCGACGACGAAGGCGACAGGAGCGGTGGCCAGCGGGACCCACCACACCCCGAACTCGCGCCCGGCGAAGGTGACGGCGATCAGGGCCAGGAAGACGGCGACCATGGCGAAGGCCACCCAGCGGGCCCGCTTCGGCGAATAGCCGCTGACCCACCAGCCGTAGCGTTCGCGAAACCAGCGAATGATGCCGAACAGGCCGCCGAGGGCGGCGATCAGCATCAGGATCGACCACGGCTGGGGCAGGCCCTGCGCGGCGACCAGCGTGGCGCAGATGGCGCCGTACAGCAGATCGTACCACAGGGGGTAGTTCATGATCTCGCCCGGCACGCTCTCGCGGGCCTGGCGGATGGCGGCGAGCGCCTCACGGGCTTCGGCGGGGTCGGTCATCGGCTCTCCTCACTTTCCGAAATGGAAAATGACGCCGACTTTCCGTCTTGGCAAGTGAAAACTTTCCGATGTGGAAAGTCAGCCCTTCAGGGCCCGGAACCATCGCTCCAGAAGCACCGCCTCGGTGCGGCGGGCGGCGGTGCGTTCGGCGGCCTCCTCGTCGACGCCCCAGCGCGATTCCTGGAAGGCCTCGTCGAGACGGGACAGGTCGAAGGCGGCGTCGCCGGACAGGGCGCCGCGCTGCAGGGCGAGGCCGAGCACGGCGCTGCCGAGCAGGGGAACCGCCGCGGCCAGGCCGGTGAGGGCGAAGTCGTCGAGCGCCAGCGCCAGCTCGCGCACCCGGGCGACGGCGGCGGGGTCCTGCGGGCGGTGGACGACGCCCTCGCAGGCCTCGAGCGGCACGCCGAGATCGCGCGCCCAGTCGCGCCACGGAGCCCATTCGCGGGCCTGCTGCTCGACCAGCGAGGCGGGGGCGTCGGCGAGGTAGCAGAGCAGGTCCGAGCCGGCGAAGGCGGCGACCTCGTCGGCCACCGGCGCGCGCGCCCGCGACACCCGGTCGATGGCGGTGGAGGCCAGGCGGGTGGCGGGCATGGTGGCGGGGTCGAGGTGCTCGCCCTGCGCCGCCCATTCGCCGGCGACGAGGCGGGCGGCCGCCTCGGTGGGCAGGACCAGGCGCGCGCCGGCGGGCGTCTTCGGGGCGCGGCCGTCGAGCAGCACGGCCCAGCCGCCCTCCCCTTCCGCCGTGTCGACGGCGGTCCAGAAGCGCTTGAGGCGTTCGGCGGGCTCGCGGAAGCCCTTGCGCGCGGCGACGTTGGGATCGAGCGGGGGGATGTGAGGCATGGGCGGCGATATAGGCGCGGGCGGCGGCGTTGCACAGACGACAGCTTCGGGGCCAGATGCGGCCGTCGTACGTCGCGGAGGTTTCCGATGAAGGTCCGTCTGCCCCTGCTCGCCCTGCTCGCTCTCACCGCCTGCGAGGCCCCGCCCGCGGCTC
>JAEYTA010000133.1 GCA_023434265.1 Pseudomonadota bacterium | reverse complement strand
GAACCACGCCGGGCAGGTCAGGGCCGCCGCCGGCAGTTCGGCCGCGACCCGGCCGGCGGCGGCGCGGCGCACGACCGGATGGCGGCCGGGACCCCGCCAGTCGCCGCGCGGCTGGTCGAAGAAGCCGAGCACGAAGCGCGCCGGCGGGAACAGGGCGATGCGCTCGACGCTGACCGGGGCGAAGAAGGGCCGACCGGCCGCGTTGGCGAAGCCGGCGGCGGCGAGGATGGCGTCGACCAGCGTGCCGGAACCGGCCGTGAAGCCGCCGGCGGTCAGATAGAGGGCCGGCGGCCGGGCCGCAGAGGCTTCGGGCGCGGCCGCCGCCAGTCGCGCATCCATGCGGGCGATCAGGGCCTCGCCCCGCTCCGGCGCCTGCAAGGCTTCGGCCACCGCGCGAATGTTGCGTCGTATGCCGTTGAAGTCGCTGGCGTCCTCTATCGTCGCAACGCGCACGCCGGCCCGTTCCAGCCGCTGCAGCAGGCGCGGTTCGCCGCCCCAGTAGCGGACCACCACGTCGGGTTCGAAGACCACGGCCGCCTCCAGCGTCGGGCGGGCCCGTCGCCGCCCCGCGGCGGCGTCGCGCAGCCAGGCGTCCGGATCGTCGGCGCGCGGAGACAGCAGCAACTGCGCGTCGGGCCGCAGGGCCAGCAGGTACTGATCGGCGCACTGGTCCAGCGCCATGGCCCGCAGCGGCCGGGCCTCGGCGACCCCGGCCGGAAGGAGGACGGCGAGCGCGCCCGCGACGGCGGCGGCACGGCGGCTCAAGGCCGCAGGAAGCCCGCGAGCAGCCCCTCCATCATCGCCGTGGTCAGCGCTTCGCGGTCCACCCAGTCGAAATAGGGCTTGCTGATCATCAGCGAGACCACGCCATGGCCGCCGGCCCACAGGGCCTGGGCGGCGGTGCGGGCGTCGAGGCGCAGGCGGCCGGCGGCCTCCAGCTCCTCGACCACCTGCTCGAACGAACGGAACAGCTCCGTGCCCAGTTCGCGCGCCGCCGACTGCGGCCCCTCGTTCAGTTCGGCCGGCCGCGTCATGTAGACGAGGCGGTAGGCGTTGGGGTTGTCGAAGCCGAAATCGACGTAGGCGCGCATCATCCGGCGCAACCGCTCCTCGGCCGGCCCCGACTGCTCGACCGCCCGGTTGTTGGCCTCGAGCAGCGCCTCGAAGGCCTGGCGGCAGATCTCTTGCAGCATCTCGCCCTTGTCGGCGAAATGCATGTACAGCGCGGTCGAGGACAGGCCGACCTCGTCGGCGATCTTGCGGATGGTGGCGCCCTCGTAGCCGTGCTCGACGAAGATGCGTTCGGCGGCGGCGAGGATTTCGCTGCGACGCTCGTGGCCCTCGCCCTTCGGCTTGCGCTGCGAGCGGGCGCTGGCGGGGGCTTCGACGGTCAAGGCAGGCTCCGGACGGCGTCCCTCCTGAATAGCGGCATTCGCCCGTCCTCGCCAACCGGTTGCCGCCGCCGACCGGCCACGTTAACCCTTGCGTGTGGGCAGGGCTGACACCAGCGTGGCGGGCGAACCGCAGCGCGGCGAGGCGCGCTACGGACCGCCGCTCTCCGACAGCGCGGGCCGGCGGGGCCTGTCGACCTTCCAGTGGCTGGTCGTCGCGATGCTCGCCGGCGCGGGCGGGGCGTCGATCGCGCTCGATCCCGGGCGCACGGGCGCCATCCTCATCGTCCTCGCGGCGACGGGCTTCCTCGGGCTGGCCGTGTGGCGGGTGCTGCTCGTGATCCTCAGCCTGGCGCAGGCGCCGGAGCCGGCCGAGCCGGCGATCTGGCCGCGCTACACCGTGCTCGCCGCCCTCTACCAGGAAGCCGAGGTGGTCCCGCTGCTGGTCGAGCGCCTGGCGCGGCTGGACTACCCGGCCGACCGCCTGCAGGGCTTGCTGGTGCTCGAGGCGCACGACCACGCCACCATCCGCGCGGCGATGATCACGCCCCGCCCGCCGTGGCTGGAGCTGTTGGTCATCCCGCCCGGCGCGCCGCAGACCAAGCCGCGCGCGCTCAACCACGCCCTGGCCCGCGCGACCGGCGACCTGCTGACCATCTACGACGCCGAGGACGAGCCCGATCCACAGCAGTTGCGCGCCGCCGCAGCGCGCTTCGCCAGCGATCCCGGCGGACGGCTGGCCTGCCTGCAGGCGCCGCTGCGCATCCGACGACGCGATCCCGAGGGGGCCGATCCGTTCTTCGACCGGCAGTTCGCGGCGGAGTATGCGGCCCTGTTCGAAACCGCCCTGCCCGGCCTCGCCCGCCTCGGACTGCCCTTCCCGCTGGGCGGCACCAGCAATCATTTCCGCACCGCCGCCTTGCGCCAGGTCGGGGGCTGGGACGCCTGGAACGTCACCGAGGACGCCGATCTCGGCTTTCGCCTGTGGATCCGCGGTTGGCGGCTGAGCGTAATCGACCGGCCAACGTGGGAGACGCCGCCCGGCGGGCTCGAGCACTGGTTGCCGCAGAGGGTGCGCTGGCAGAAGGGCTATATGCAAACCTGGGGCGTGCACACACGGCGTCCCTGGCGGCTGGGGCCGCGCGGGCTGATGGCCCTGATGTTGACCGTCGGAGCCGGCCTGGCCTCGGCCGCGGCGCACGCGCCCTCGCTGGCCTGGATGGCCGCGGCGGTGCTCGTCTCGGCGACCGCGGGCCTGCCGCTTGAGACCCCGCTACTGGCGCTGAGCGTGTTGGTGCTGGGCGCCGCCGCCGCATGGCTGGCCTGTCTGATCGGCGCACGTCGGGCCGGCGTACCCTACGGCGTGTGCGACATGCTGGCGGGGCCCGTCTACTGGAGCCTGCTCAGCCTCGCCTTTGTGCACGCGGCGTGGCGGCTGGTGCGGGAGCCGTTCGCCTGGGACAAGACGGAACATCGGCCGGACCCGCCGGCCGGGGCGGCTGTCGAGCCCGCGCTGGACGAGGCGGGGTCGCACCGCCTATCAGCGGCCCATGCCGCCGCGCCTGAACCCGTCGCCTGAGACCCTGATGACCCGGAGCTGGGCCGACTACGCCCTGCTCGACTCCGGGGATGGGCGGAAGCTCGAGCGCTATGGCCGCTTCACCGTGGTGCGGCCCGAGCCGCAGTGCTTCTGGAGCCCTCGCGATCCGGCGGCGTTCGACGCGGCCGACGCCGTGTTCGATCCGACCGACGAGGACGAGGCGGGCCGCTGGCGCTTCGCCCGAAAGCCGATCGAGACCTTCCCGCTGGCGTGGCGCGACGTGCGCTTCACCGGACGCTTCACGCCGTTCCGTCACCTGGCCTTCTTTCCCGAGCAGGCGGCCAACTGGGAGTGGCTGGACGGGCGGGTGCGAAGCCTGTCGCGGCCGAAGGTGCTGAACCTGTTCGGCTACACCGGGGTGGCCAGCCTCGCCTGCGCCGCCGCCGGGGCCGAGGTCACCCACGTCGACGCCTCGAAGAAATCGGTCGGCTATGCGCGGGAGAATGCCGAGCTGTCGGGGCTGGCCGACCGGCCGATCCGCTGGATCGTCGAGGACTGCCGCAAATACGTGGCCCGCGAGGTGCGACGGGGGTCGAAATATCACGGGATCATCCTCGACCCGCCGAAGTACGGACGCGGCCCGACCGGCGAGGTGTGGCGGCTGTTCGAGGACCTGCCGGGGCTGCTGAAGGACTGCGCGGCGCTGCTGGCCGACGACGCCTCCTTCCTGCTGCTCAACGCCTATGCGGCGCGCATCTCCGGCCTGTCGCTGGCCCACCTGATGGCCGAGGCGACGGCGGACCGCGGCGGAACCATCGACTGGGGCGAACTGGCCCTGGCCGAGGACGGCGCCGACGGCCGCGCCATCGGCCTGAGCTTCTTCGCCCGGTGGAGCGCCTGAGCATGGCCGACCGGCTGATCACCTCCCTGACCAACGACACGGTCAAGGCCGT
>JAEYTA010000184.1 GCA_023434265.1 Pseudomonadota bacterium | reverse complement strand
GTGCTCCAGGGTTTCGATGATCAGCTGCTGCTCCATGGCCGCCACCGTCTGTCCGACGAAGGCGCGCGAGGCGCTTTCCGCCGCGAAGGAGGCCGCCTGGGCGGCGCGGGCGTGCGGGTCGAGGCTCGACAGCGGCTGGCCGTCCGGCAGGCGGATGGCGTCGACGTCGATCTCGGGCCCGGCCGCCAGCAGCACGGCACGGTGCATGGCGTTCTCGAGCTCGCGGACGTTGCCGTTCCAGCGGTGGGCGGCGAGGGCGCGGCGGGCGTCGGCCGCGATCGGCCGGACCGGCACACCGTTGGCGGCGGCGTACTTCTTCACGAAATGGTCGGCCAGCACGGCGATGTCGCCGGGGCGCTCGCGCAGCGCCGGCAGGCGCAGGTTCACCACGTTCAGGCGGTAGAGCAGGTCCTCGCGGAAGCTGCCTTCGGCCACGGACTTGGCGAGGTCGCGGTTGGAGGTGGCGATGATGCGGATGTCGACCGGCACCGGCTTCGTGCCGCCGACCCGGTCGATGACCCGCTCCTGGATGGCGCGCAGCAGCTTGGCCTGCAGGCGGACGTCCATTTCCGAGATTTCATCGAGCAGGAGGGTGCCGCCGTGGGCCTCCTCGAACTTGCCGATGCGGCGGGCGAGGGCGCCGGTGAAGGCCCCCTTCTCGTGGCCGAACAGCTCGGATTCCAGCAGGTTGTCGGGGATGGCGGCGCAGTTGACGCTGATGAACGGCTTGTCGGCGCGACGCGAGCCGGCGTGCAGATAGCGGGCCATCACCTCCTTGCCGACGCCGCTTTCGCCGGTGATCAGGATGGAGGCCTCGGAACGGGCGACCTGGTCGGCCAGGCCGATGACCGCCTTCATGGCCGGATCGGCGGAGATCATCGGCCGCTCGTCGTCGGCCACGGCGGAGAGGACGGCGGCGATCAGGTCCGCCTCGGGCGGCAGGGGAATGAACTCCTTGGCGCCGGCGCGGATGGCGTCGGCGGCGTCGCGGGCGTCGGCGTCGACGCCGCAGGCGACCACCGGCACGTGGATGCGCTCGGCTTCGTTGGCGGCGATGAGGGCGGCGATGTCGACGCGGTAGTCGACCATCAGCAGGTCGGCCCCCTGCCCCCGCCTCAGCTGTTCCGTGGCCTGGTCGCCGCGCTCGACGTGCTGGACCTTGGCGCCGTGCGCCATGGCCATCTTCACCGCCGTCGCCAGCTGTCCGCTGAGTCTGCCAACCACCAGAAGCCGCATGGGTCTTCTCCTCTAATTCTCTACTGCCGGTCGCCGCACCGTTCCGGGTGCGCGATGTCCGAGGACATCGCTCAGGCGCCCGAGTCCTCGGTCTTGATGATTTCCGTCATGGTCACGCCGAGCCGATCCTCGACCACGACGACCTCGCCGCGGGCGACGAGTCGGTTGTTGACGAAGATGTCGATGGCCTCGCCGACCTTGCGGTCCAGCTCCAGCACCGAGCCGCGGTTCAGCTTGAGCAGCTGGGCCACCGACATGTGGGCCTTGCCCAGCACGGCGGAGATGTTGACCGGCACGTCGAACACCGGGGCAAGGTCGTGGGCCGTCTTCTCGCCGGCCTCGTCGTGCGGGGCCAGGGCGGCGGAGTCCGGAAACTCCTCGAGGGCGATGGTGTCGGACGCCATTACGGCCTCCCTTCCGTCAGGGTTTCAGCGTGCCCGGCCTCGGCGGCGAGGGCGGATTCGAGGGTCTCGGCCATGCGTGCGAAGGCGGCCTCGGCGTCGAACTCGGCGCGACCGTCGGCCCACTCCAGCCGGAACGAGGCGGCCGGGAGGCCCGGCTCGTCGCGGAAGGCGACCAGGCCGGTGAAGCCGGCGTCGGCGCACAGGGTCTCGACGCGGGCGCGGGCGTCGTCGTCGAGGCCGGCGGCGCGGACGACCAGTCGGGGCGAGGCGTCGATCTCGCGGCCCAGCGCCTCCAGCGCGGCCTGCAGGGGGCCGGCGGGGAAGCGGTCGAGGGCGGCGGCGGCGACGACGCGGGCGGCGGCCAGCGCCAGATCGGCCGACTGCTCGCGGTGGCTGCGGGCGATCTGGGCCAGCACCGGGGCGGCGTGGGCGATCGACTGGGCGATGGCCGACAGGGCTTGGGCCTGCTGGCCGGCGGCCTCGGCCAGCGCCGCCTCGCGCGCCTCCTGGCGGGCCGCGGCCACGAGGGCGTCGACCTCGGCCGGGGCGAAGGCGCGCTTGACCGGCTGCCAGGCGGACGGCCGGACCACCGCTCCGGCGGCGTCGAACTCGGTGTCGAAGATGAAGGGACGGGCGGTCATGTCAGTAGATCAGCTCGTCGTCGCCGCCCTGGCCGACCAGCATGATCTCGCCCTTGGCGGCGAGGTCCTTGGCGACCTGGACCATGGCCATCTGGGCCTGGTCGACATCCTTGAGGCGGACGGGGCCCATGCTCTCCATGTCCTCGCGCATGATCTTGGCGGCGCGCTCGGACATGTTGGAGAAGAACAGTTCGCGCAGCGCCTCCGACGCGCCCTTCAGGGCCAGCGCCAGTTGGTCCTTCTCGACCGCGCGGAGCAGGGTCTGGATGCCGCCGGGGTCGAGCTTGGCGAGGTCCTCGAAGACGAACATCAGGGCGCGGATGCGCTCGGCCGCCTCGCGGTTGCGCTCCTCGAGGGCGCCGATGAAGCGGGCCTCGGTCTGGCGGTCGAAGCTGTTGAAGATGTCCGCCATCAGCTCATGCGAGTCCCGCTTCGAGGTGCGGGCGAGGTTGGACATGAACTCGGTGCGCAGGGTCTGCTCGATCTTGTCGAGGATGTCGCGCTGCACCGGCTCCATGCGCAGCATGCGCTGGACGCATTCGAGGGCGAAGTCCTCGGGCAGGGCGGTCAGCACCCGGGCGGCGTGGTCCGGCTTGATCTTGGACAGCACCACCGCGACGGTCTGGGGGTATTCGTTCTTCAGATAGTTGGCGAGCACGGCCTCGTTCACATTGCCGAGCTTGTCCCACATGGTGCGGCCGGCCGGGCCGCGGATCTCCTCCATCAGGGCGTCGACGCGATCGGGCGGCATGAAGGCGGCGAGCAGGCGCTGGGTCTGCTCGTAGCTGCCCATCACCGAACCCGAGCCGCTCATGCCCGAGACGAACTCGACCATCAGCTCCTCGACCACCTGGGCGCTGACGGAGCCCAGCGAGGCCATGGCCTGGGAGATTTCCTTGACCTCGTCCTCGTCCAGCCCCTGCCACAGGCGGGTGTGGTCCTCGCCGAGCGACAGGAGGATGACGGCGGCCTTCTCCGGGCCCGTCAGCTTTCTGACGTCCTCGACGGCGGGCTTCTTGCTGACCAGCCGGGCGGCCATCAGCCTTCATGCACCCAGCTGCGGAGGATCGAGGTCGACTCCTCCGGATGCTTCTCGACGAAGTCGGCGACCTTCTTGACCGAGGAGGCCTTCACCTGGCCCTCGATGCGGGCGATGTCGAGCCGCTGCTCCATCTCGGATGGGCCCGGCAGCTGGGGCACGGCGCCGCCGGCGCCGCCCACGATGGTGGTCTGCAGCGAGGTCACGGCGGGGCCGCCCGCGCCGGCGAGCTGCAGCTGGCCGCCGCCGCCCGAGGCGGTCTTCAGCAGCGGGCGCAGGACGAAGAAGATCAGCAGCACGCCGGTGACCAGCAGCACCAGCAGCTCGACCCCGCGCATGATGTCGTTCTTGGTGAAGTTGAACAGCGACGAGCCGGCCTCGACGCCGCCGGCGGGGGCGGGCTCGCGGCTGAACTGGACGTTCTGCACCTCGATGCGGTCGCCGCGCGACTCGTCAATGCCGACGGCGGCGGCGACGAGGGCGCGGATCTGGGCGATCTCCTCCTCGGTGCGCGGGGCGTAAGTGGGCTCGCCCTCGCCGTTGGCGGGTGGCGTCCAGCGGCCGTCGACGGCCACCGACACGGCCAGCTTCTTGATCTCGCCGGCCTCGCGGATGGTGGTCGTGGTGGTGTTGGAGATCTCGTAGTTCGTCGTCTCGGTGGTCTGGCTGTCGCGCGAGCCGACGGCCGCCGCGGCGGGATCGGCGCCGCCGGGGATGTTGTTGGTGGCGGTCGCGCCGCCGTCGAAGGCGCTGGAGGTGTCCTGGCTCTCCGAGCCGTTGGTCGACATCGAGCGGACCACCTGACCGTCGGGGTCGAAGCGCTGCTCCTGGGTGGTCGAGCGGCTGTGGTCGATCTCGGCGGTGACCTGAACCCGGGCGGCGCCGACGCCGACGACGCCCTCGACGATGTCCTTGATGCGGGCCTGCAGCTGGGCCTCGGTCTGGCCGCGGGCCTCTTCGGCCGAGGCGGCGGAGAAGCCGGCGTCGCCGCTGCCCGCCGCCAGGGTGCGGTTGGAGGTGTCGGTGAGGGTGACCTTCTCGGGCTTCAGGTTGGGCACCGAGGAGGCGACGACGTTGCGGATGGCCTGGACCTGGGCGCCGGTCAGCTGGCCGCCGGCGATGCCGACCACGACCGAGGCGGTCGGATCGGCGGCCTGGGCCTGGAACAGCTGGCGTTCCGGCAGGGCGATCATCACCCGCGCCGAGGTGATGCCGCGCAGCTCCATGATGGTGCGGGCCAGCTCCCCCTCCAGCGCCCGCTTGGCGTTGAGGTTCTGCTGGAACTCGGTCTGGCCGAGCACCGACTGGTTGTCGAAGATCTCGTAGCCGACGCTGCCCGACGTCACGAGGCCCTTGCCGGCGACCAGCATGCGCGCCTCGCCGACCTCGTCGCGGCTGACGAAGATGGTCGAGCCGTCGCCGCGCGAGCTGTATTTGATGCCGGCGGAGTCGAGGGCGGCGGTGACCTCGGAGGCCTCGCGCAGGTCGAGGTTGGAATAGAGCAGGGCGTCGGGGGCCTGGCCGACGCGGAGCATGAGGACCGCCAGGGCCGCCGCGACGCCGGCGGCGACGCCCAGCACCACGGTCAGCCGACCGATCCCGAACCTCTGCAACGCCGCCGTGAAGCCGCCCACGCGTCCCCGCCCCGATACACGCGGGAACTGACAAAGGCCCGCTAGGCAGAAACTGCCGCCCGTGTGGTAAACGCGGCGTTAAGCCTGTTCGCCGGGAGTCGCGCTTGAACCCCTATCTGACGCCGGTGGCCCTGCTGGTCGCCTCCAATGTGTTCATGACCTTCGCCTGGTACGGGCACCTGAAGTTCGGCTCCAAGCCGCTGTGGATCGTGGTGCTGGTCAGCTGGGGCATCGCCCTGATCGAGTACTGCCTCGCCGTGCCGGCCAACCGCTGGGGGCATCAGGTCTATTCGGCGGCCGAGCTGAAGACGATGCAGGAGGTGATCACCCTGCTGGTCTTCGCGGTCTTCTCGGTGACGGTGCTGCGCGAGAAGCTGACCCTGAACCACGCCGTCGGCTTCGCGCTGATCATGGCGGGGGCGTGGTTCGTGTTCCGCGGCCCGTTCGGGGCGGTCAGCGCCGCCGCCGGCCCTGCATGACGAAGCCGATGACCTTCGCCGCGGCCTCGAAATGCTCGCGCGGGATGGTCTCGTCGACGTCGACGGCGGCGTAGAGGGCGCGAGCCAGGGGCACGTTCTCGACGATCGGCACGTCGTGCTCGCGGGCCACCTCGCGGATGCGCAGGGCCAGGGCGTCGACGCCCTTGGCGACGCAGACCGGGGCGGCGTCGCCCTCCGAGGGCTCGTAGCGCAGGGCCACCGAGTAGTGAGTCGGGTTGGTGACGATCACCGTGGCCTTGGGCACGTTCTGCATCATCCGCTGGCGGCTGCGCTGGGCGCGGATCTGGCGCAGCCGCGCCTTGACGTGCGGGTCGCCCTCGGACTGCTTGAAGTCCTCCTTCAGCTCCTCCTTGGTCATCTTCATACGCTCGGCGAAGCGATAGCGCTGCCACAGGTAGTCGGCGCCGGCGGTGAAGCCGAGGAAGACGAGGGCGGCGCCGAGCAGGGCGATGGCGAGGTCGCGGGCCAGCGGCAGGATGGCGGCCGGGTGCATGGCGGCGAGAGTCTCGAGTTCGCGCGCATGCGGCTTGAGCACGAACCAGCAGATGACGCCGACGGCGACCAGCTTGAGGAAGGTCTTGACGAACTGGACCAGGCCGTCGGGGCCGAAGATGCGCTTGAAGCCGGACAGGGGGTTCACCCGCGACCAGTCGGGCTTGAGCTTGGAGCCGGTGAACAGCAGGCCCGACTGGGCCAGGTTGCCGCCGGCGCCGCCGAGGATGGTGGCCAGCATCAGGGCCCCGAGGAAGGGTACGACGGCCCACAGGGCGCGCGCGCCGATCTCGACTCCCGCGCCGGCGTCCAGCCCGCCCATGAGCGTGTGGGGGGCGGCGATGAAGGGCAGCAGCTGCTCGGCGATGGAGGTGGCGAAGACGCCGCCGGCGATCAGGATGACGCCGGCCGCGCCGAGCAGGCTGAGGGCGGAGGCGACGTCGGGCGACTTGGCGACGTCGCCCTTCTTGCGCGCCTCCGCGAGTTTTCGCGGGGTGGCCTCTTCTGTCTTCGACTCGGGATCGGCGCCTTCAGCCACCGGCGCCTCCGACGAAGACCTGGGCCAGGGCGCGGTAGCGGTCGATGAAGACCGTGCCCAGCACGCCGAGGCTGAGGGCGAACACCGACAGGCCGAGGATGATGCTCAGCGGCGCGGCGGCGAAGAAGACCTGGAACTGCGGCATGACGCGCGCCACCAGTCCCGAGGCGAGGTTGAAGATCAGGCCGAAGACCAGCACCGGGGCCGCCAGCTGGATGCCCAGCAGGAAGGCGTCGTTGACGGTGCGCACGGCCAGCGAGACGAAGTCGCCGGTGATCAGCGGCCGGGCCGGGGCGATCAGCTCGTAGGAGCCGACCAGACCGGCGATGAACAGGTGGTGGGTGTTGGTGGCGAAGATCAGCGTCGTGCCCAGCAGCATCAGGAAGGCCGAGATGGTCGTCCCCGGCTGGGCCTGTAGCGGATTGGCGGTCTGGGCGAAGCTGAGCGCCGTCTGCAGCGAGATGGCCTCCCCCGCCGTCGACAGGGCGGTGAGGAAGGCGCGCAGGATGGCCCCGATGGCGAGGCCGACCACCACCTCGCGGATGATCCAGCCGACCATGCCGCCGAGCGAGGCCGGCAGGGCCGGCAGGGCCCCGGCCACCACCGGCCAGAGGGCGAGGCTGACGACCAGGGCCAGCGACAGGCGGATGCGGGGCGGCACATAGCTCTCGCCGACGCCCGGCAGCATCATCAGCACGGCGCCGATGCGGCCGAAGATCAGGGCGCCCTGCCAGACCTGGTCGGCTGTGGCGTACGGCTCCACCGGCTCACATGCCGGCGATGCGGGCGGCGATGGTCTGCATGAAGCCGCCCAGCAGGGCGCCCATCAGCGGCAGGAACAGCAGCAGGGAGACGAAGATGGCGATGATCTTGGGCGCGAAGATCAGGGTCTGTTCCTGTATCTGGGTCAGGGCCTGGAACAGGCCGATGACCACGCCGACGATCAGGCCGACCAGCAGCACCGGCGCGCACAGCTGGATGGTCAGCCACAGGGCGTCGCGCCCCACGTCCAGAACTTCCGCGCCGTTCATCGAAACCCGCACTCCCGACGTCCGGACCGCCGGGACCGAACCGGGCAAGAAATGCCGGGAGCGTGGTTAACGGGCCGTTAGCGATGTGCGGGAGGGGGCGGCTTTACTCGGGACGGGGGATGGACAAGGCTCCCGCCCTCCCCGGACGGAGTCTCCCATGCGCCTGATCCTCGCCGCCGCCCTGTCCCTCGCCCTCGCCTCGCCCGTCCTCGCCCAGGCCGGCGACGCCGAGCGGGCCATGATGACGATCGTCGAGGCCGAGCACGCGCGGCATGTCGAGTTGCTGGAGCGGCTGGTCAACCAGAACAGCGGCACGCTGAACGCCGAGGGCGTGCGGATCGTCGGCGACATGGTGCGGGCCGAGCTGGAGCCGCTGGGCTTTCAGGTGCGCTGGGTCGACATGAGCGAGACGGGGCGGGCGGGGCATCTGGTCGCGACCCATCCGGGCCGGGGCCGCAACGTGCTGCTGATCGGCCACCTCGACACCGTGTTCGAGACCGACAGTCCGTTCCGGACCTTCGTCCGCGACGGCGATCGCGCGACCGGGCCCGGCATCGGCGACGACAAGGGCGGGGTGGTCGTGATCATCGCGGCGCTGCGGGCCATGCAGGCGGCTGGAACGCTGGCCGACGCGAACGTCACCGTCGTGCTGACCGGCGACGAGGAGCGTCCGGGAGCGCCGCTGGAGGTCGCGCGGCGGGATCTGATCGAGGCCGGGCGCGCGGCCGATTTCGCGCTGGAGTTCGAGAATCTGGCGGCCGAGGACGGGCGCGACTACGGCACCGTGGCGCGGCGCAGCTCGTCGACCTGGACGCTGACGACCAGCGGCCGCACCGGCCATTCCAGCGGCGTGTTCAACGAGCACCTCGGCTACGGCGCGGTCTACGAGATGGCCCGCATCCTCGACGCCTTCCGCCGCGAGCTGCCGGAGCCGAACCTGACCTACAACGTGGGGGTTATGGCGGGCGGGACGCCGGCGGCGATCGACGAAGCCGGCTTCCGCGTCACGGCCTCGGGCAAGACCAACATCGTGGCCGAGACGGCGATCGCGCGGGGCGACCTGCGCACCCTGACGCCGGAGCAGGACGCGCGCGTCCGCGCGCGCATGGCGGAGATCGTCGAGGATCACCTGCCGCGGACGGAGGCGGAGCTGAGCTTCTCGCCGACCGGCTATCCGCCGATGGCGCCCAGCGAAGGAAACCGCGACCTGCTGGCCCGGCTGAACGCGGTCAACCGCGACCTTGGCCTGCCGGAGATGGCGGAATACGACCCGGCCAAGCGCGGCGCGGCGGACAGCGGCTTCGTCGCCGCCGACGTCCCCACCCTCGCCGGCCTCGGCGTCGCGGGCGGCGGGGCGCATGCGGAGGGCGAATGGGTCGACCTGAACAGCCTGGTGCGCCAGTCGCAGCGGGCCGCGGTGCTGATCAGCCGGCTGAGCCTCGGCGCCGACTGATCCCGGGGCTGGAACTTTCACGGCGAAGGCGGTCTAAGGCGGGCATGACCGACGCATCCGTTTCCCAGGCCGAAGCCGAAGCCGCCGTCCGCACCCTGCTGCGCTGGGCCGGGGACGACCCCGATCGCGAAGGCCTGCTGGAGACCCCGGCGCGGGTGGCGCGCAGCTACCGCGAGCTGTTCGCCGGCTATGAGACCGATCCCCGGGCCTATCTGGAGAAGACCTTCGAGGAGGTCGGCGGCTACGACGAGCTGGTGGTGCTGAAGGACATCCGCTTCGTCAGCTTCTGCGAGCATCACATGCTGCCGGTGGTGGGCCGCGCCCACGTCGGCTACCTGCCGACCGACCGGGTGGTGGGCATCTCCAAGCTGGCGCGGGTGGTGCACGGCTTCGCCCGCCGGCTGCAGATCCAGGAGAAGATGACCTCCGAGATCGCGCTGGCCATCCACGAGGTGCTGCGCCCGCAGGGCGTTGGCGTGGTCATCGAGGCCGAGCACAGCTGCATGACCCTGCGCGGCGTCAACACCGCCGGCGCCAGCCTGTCGACCAGCTGCCTGATGGGCGTGATCCGCGACGATCCGCGGACCCGCGAGGAATTCCTCCGGCTGGTGCGGGGCTGAGCCTCAGAGAATCCAGCCGGGGTCGCTGTCGGTCACCGTGCCGTTGATCTGCAGGCCGAAGTCGGCGGCGCCGTCGCCGTCGACGTCGACCCGCAGCACGGTGACGCCGTTGACGTGCTTGAGCACGGCCTCGCCCGCCGCGCCGCTGAAGCCCGCGACAAAGGTCACCTCGCCGGGCAACGCCGAGAGGTCGATGCGGTCGCCGGCGGCGGAGTCGTAGTCGCCGATCGAATCCATCCCCGGTCCGGTGGGGCCCGAGTCGCCGGCTGCGAAGACGAAGCGGTCGGCCCCGGCCTCGCCCAGCAGGGTGTCCTTGCCGAGCCCGCCGAGGACGACGTCGTCGCCGTCGCCGCCCTTGAGAACGTCGACGCCCTCGCCGCCTTCCAGCCGGTCGGCGCCGGCGCCCCCCTCGAGGCGGTCTGCGCCACCGCGGCCCTCGAGCAGATCGTTCCCGTCCTCGCCGTAAAGCCGGTCTGCCTCGTCCCCGCCGACGGCGGTGTCGTCGTCGGCCCCGCCGTAGAGGAGGTTCGGACCCAGGCCGCCGATGATGAGATCGTTCCCCGTCCCGCCGAAGATCACGTCCGCCCCGTCATTGCCGCGGAGCACATCGGCCCCGTCGTCGCCGTAGATGCGATCGTCCCCGATGCCGCCGGAGACATTGTCGTCGCCGGCCTCGCCGCGGATGTTGTCGTCGCCAGCCCCCCCGATCAGCTGGTCGGCCCCGTCGCCGCCCCGGAGATCGTCAACGCCCAGTCCGCCGACCAGCACGTCGTCTCCGCCGAGGCCCACCAGCCGGTCGGCGCCGTCGCCGCCGTCGAGCCGGTTGGCGAGGTCGTCGCCGCGCAGGAAGTCAGCGTGGGCCGAGCCGATCAGGTTCTCGATGTCGACGAGCTGGTCGACGCCGGCGCCGACGGTGTCCTGGGCCCCGGAAACATTCAGTCGAACCGTGACGCCCGTGGTCGCGCTGGCGTAGCTGGCTGTATCGATCCCGCCGGCGCCGTCCAGCAGGTCCGCGCCGAGGCCGCCAGTGAAGGTGTTGGCCTGCCCGTCCCCACGCAGGATATCGTCGTGGTCGGACCCGATGAGGTTCTCGATCTCCGCCAGATCGTCGGATCCGGCGCCGCCAGTCGCCTGCGGCCCCGACAGGCCCAGGTCCACTGTCACGCCGCCTGTGGCGCCGTCATAGCTGGCGGTGTCGTTGCCTCCGCCCCCGCGCAGCCGGTCGTTCCCCTCGCCCCCCGACAGCACGTCGTCGCCGTCGCCGCCGTAAAGGTCGTCGTTGCCGCCCTCGCCGAACAGGTGATCGCGACCGGCTTCGCCGAAGATGTCGTCCGCGCCGCCAGCGCCCAGGATCAGATCCTCGCCCTCGCCGCCGAACAGATCGTTGCCGGAGTCGTCGCCGAGCAGGTTGTCGTTGAAGGCGGAGCCGATCAGATTGTCGATCTCGAACAGCCGATCGAAGCCGGCTCCGACCGTATCCTGGACGTCGGTGGTCGACAGGTCGACGGTGACGCCGGAGGCGGCGCTGGCGTAGCTGGCGGTGTCAATCCCGCCGCGGCCCCGCAGGGTGTCGTTGCCTTCGCCGCCCTCCAGAGTGTCGTTGGCGACTTCGCTGCCCTGGATGGTGTCATTTCCCGCGCCGCCGACCAGCGTGAAGGTCCCCGCAACGTCCGTCGACCTGTTGATGATGATGTCGTTGCCGGCGCCGCCATCGACGTAGGTGACGGCCCCCGCGGGCCCGGGCGGCGAGAGGTAGTGGGCGATCTCGATGCGGTCCATCCCGTCGCCGCCGAAGATCCGGTCCGACCCGCGACCCGCGTCGATCCAGTCGTCGCCGGCGCCCCCGTCGATTTCGTTGTCGCCCCCGGCGTCCTTGATGTCGTCGTTGCCGCTCCCGCCGCGGATTACGTCCCTGCCTTGGCCGCTCGTGATGGCGTCGTCTCCGTCCCCGCCGTCGAAGACGTTGTCGCCCTCCATATCCCGGAGCGTGTCGTACCACGCGCCGCCGAACAGCTGATCGTTGCCGGCGCCGCCGTCGGCCGAGGCGGTGATGGAGATCGTGTAGAGGACGTTGAGGATGTCGTCGCCGGCCTCCCCGTACACGATATGTCCGGTCAGCACGTCGTCGCCGTCGCCGCCGTAGACATTCCGGCTGCCGATCAGGTGGTCGTTGAACGCCGAGCCGGTGATGTGCTCGATGCCGTTCAGACGATCGACGCCGGCGCCGCCGGTGTCCTGCCAGCCGGTCAGCCTGAGGTCGACCGTCACCCCCGCCGTCGCGTCCTCGTAGCTGACCGTGTCCTGGTTGGCGCCGCCGTCCATGTCGTCGTCGCCGGCGCCGCCGATGAACAGGTCGAATCCGTTCCCGCCGCGCAGGACATCGTTCCCATCGCCGCCGAACAGGTCGTCGTCGCCATCGCCGCCCTCGAGATGGTCGTCGCCGCCGCCGCCGCGGAGTTCGTCCGAGCCGACCCCGCCGAGGAACCGATTGGCGAAGCCGTCGCCGACCAGAATGTCGTTGAAGCCTGTGCCGACGACGTTCTCGATGCTGATGAGCTGGTCCGGTCCGGCGCCGGTCGCCAGGTTCACCGTCACGGCCGCGCCCTCGCCGGCGTAGCTGACGGTGTCGATCCCGTCGCCGCCATCGAGCACGTCCAGCCCCGGTCCGCCGATCAGCAGGTCGTCGCCGACGCCGCCGCGCAGGATGTCGTCGCCGAAACCGCCCTCCAGCGTGTCATTCCCCCCGTTGCCGTTGAGAATGTCGTCGCCCCCGACGCCGCGAAGGATGTCGTCGCCGCCCCGGCCGCTGACGTCGTCCGGGTCGTTCGTGCCGGTGTAGTCGTCCGGGCCATTGGTGAGGTCGGTCATGGCGGAGTCCTTTCCGTGCCTTCAACCTCTCATACCCGCCCCGGCATGTCACCGGCGGTGGCGCCGCGCGGCCGGTTCGCGCCTGAATGGTCAAGCTTCCGGAAGCCGCGTGGCCGGTGGCCCGGTCCTTGCGGAATTCGCCTCAGAGGAGGCTTTTCCGATGGCCTGGACCGCGATTTCGACCCGGAATGAGACACCGCCCATCGTTCGGGGCGGCTGGCTGGACGCGCTGCGTTTCATCGTGGCCGGGATGATCATCCTGCATCACTTCCAGGGGGCGGGGCCGCTGGCGCTGGCCGAGCACTGGCATCCGGTGTTCGAGCGCGGCGGCTTCCTGCTGACCAACTTCTTCCTGATCGACAGCGGCTATGTGCTGATGCGGGTCTACGGCGCCTCGGTGGCCGGCGGGCGGATGTCGGCGGGGGACTTCTTCCTCAAGCGCTACCTGCGGGTGCTGCCCGCGCACCTGATGATGGGGCTGGGCCTCGTCGCCCTGATCGTCGGCGGCGGCCTGCTCGGCTTCGCGCCCCGGTCGCCGGAGTGGTTCCGCTGGGACCAGTTGCCGGCCCAGCTGAGCCTGACGCAGGCGTTCGGGGTCTACGGCGGCTACGGCTGGAACGCGCCCAGCTGGTCGATCTCGGCCCTGATCGGCTGCTACCTCGCCTTCCCGTGGATGCTGCGCGGACTGATGAAGCTGGGGCCGTGGGCGACGCTGGGGCTGGGCGTCGGCCTGTACCTGATCGCCAACCAGCTGACCTGGGCCCTGCTGGGGTATCCGGTCTACCAGATGCCCATGGGCTACGGCTTCTTCCGGGCCCTGCCGCTGTTCTTCCTCGGCATGGCGCTGGCCTGGTTCGCCCAGAAGGTGTGGATCCATCCGCGGCTGGCCGGCTGGGCCGGCGTCGGCGCGGCCCTGCTGTTGGCCTTCGTGCAGTATTTCGACAAGCACGCCCTCGTCTCGCTGGCCTGCATCTCGACCATCATCCTCGCCGCCGGCGCCGTGCCGACGCCGCGGCCGTCGAAATGCGTGGAGAAGGCCGCGCAGGTCAGCTTCTCGATGTTCATCAGCAACGAGGTCGTGCGCATCGCCTGGTTCGGCGTCGCCAACGTGGCCATCGCCCGCTTCGGCCTGTCTGAGCCGGTGCAGTGGGCGCTGTGGGCCGGCGGGGTGGCCGCGGCCTTCGCCTTCGCCTGGCTGTTCCACGTCGCCGTCGACCAGCCGGTCCAGGACCGCATCCGGTCGTGGCTGAAGAACCGTCGGACGCGCAAGGCCCCCGTGCTGCAGCCGGTGGTCTCGCTGGAGGGCTGAGGCTCAGCCGGCGCAGGCGCTGGCCGAGCCCGCCTCGATCCGACCGGCCTTCATGACCAGGCGCGGCGTGCGCAGCGGGGCGAGGCCCTGCGTCGGATCGCCCTCGACCGCCACCAGGTCGGCCCACGCCTGCGGCCGGATCACGCCGAGGCCGTCGTCGCCGAGCAGGCGGCCGGACTCCCAGGTGGCGGCGCGCAGCACCTCCGCCGGGCTCATGCCGGACCCGACGTAGGCGTCGAGGGTGCGCAGCGCCGCCGCGCCGCGTCCGGGCCCGTAGGGGGCGTAGGCGTCCGAGCCCATGGCCACCCGCACGCCCAGCTGGCGGGCGCGGCGGACGCGGTCGCGGTTGGTTTCGAGGTGCTGCTCGACCTCCTCGCGCGAGGGCTGACGCGGCCAGTGCGAGGTCAGCTCCAGGGCCCGCTCGAGCGAGATGTCGGTCGGCACCAGCCAGACGCCCTTCTCGGCCATCAGCCGCAGGGTCTCGTCGGAGATCTGATAGGCGTGCTCGATGGAGGTGACGCCGGCCTCGACCGCCTCGCGCACCGCCTCGTCGCCGGTGGCGTGGGCGGCGACGGGGATGCGGTGGCGCCGGGCCTCGGACACGATGGCGGCCATCTCCTCGGGCGACAGGCGGGTGCGCTGGGGCGTGGCCTCGGCGAAGACCTTGATCACCTCGGCGCCGCGGGCGATGGCCTCGCGCACGGCCGCGCGGGCGTCGTCGACGCCGTTGACGACGCGGTACTCGGCGTCGACGAGGTGGTGCGGATCGTGCGGCTGCGGCGCCAGCTGGCCGCCGGCCGGAGCGAGGCC
>JAEYTA010000035.1 GCA_023434265.1 Pseudomonadota bacterium | reverse complement strand
TCCATGGCGCGCTCGGTGGTGGCCTCGTTCGCTCGGAACACGCCCGACTGGGCCAGAAGCTGGTCCACAAGCGTGGTCTTGCCGTGGTCGACGTGGGCGATGATGGCGACGTTGCGCAGGTTCATTTCGGGCTCGGGCGGACTGTGTTCGGTCGCGGAGGGGTCCGCGCCGCTTCGGAAAGGGGCGTGATGGCGGGGAAAGGCGCGCCTCTTACAGGCGCGAACGGCGAAACGCCAGTGCGCGGGGAGCACGCACTGGCGTCAGACCGGCTTATCGCCTGCGAAAGCGGCGGGCTGAGGGCGGGATCAAACCTTCGCCGAGCGGCCCCGCACCCAGACATAGAGGCCGACCGTCAGGGCGATGAAGGCGACCAGCCCGGCCGTCATCGCCGGCCAGTTGTCGCCCATCAGCACCGCCCATTCGCCGTTCTGGGTCGCGACGATGATCCCCGCGTTCAGCACCCCGAACAGGCTCTCGCCGACGATCAGGCCCGAGGCCAGCAGCACGCCCATGCGGCGGCCGACGTCGGCGAAGCGGGTCTTGCGGACGCCCTTCTCGTAGATCCAGCCGGCCACCGCGCCGACCACCAGCATGGTGGTCACCGCCGCCGGCAGGTAGAAGCCGATGCCCACCGCCAGCGGGGGCAGCTTGATCCGCCCGTTGCTGGCCCGCGTCAGCACTTCGTCGAGGATGATGATCAGCACGCCGATGGCGCCGCCGAGCCCGATCAGGTCCCAGCGCAGGTCGCCGCCGATCACGCCTCGCGCCAGCGCGGAGATCAGGGTCGCCTGCGGCGCCGCCAGCGTCGTGGCGTTCTCGGCGATGGCCGGCGGTCCGCCCTCGAAGCCGAAGGCCTGGTTGAGCAGGTTGAGGATCAGCGGAATGACCAGCGCCCCGGCGCCGACGCCGACGATCAGCGCCGCCTGCTGCCGCCACGGCGTGGCCTCGACCAGCTGCGCCGTCTTCAGGTCCTGAAGGTTGTCGTTGGCGATCACCGCCACCGCGAACACCACCGCCGTGACGATCAGGGCGAAGGCGATGATGGACGGATCGGCCGGCAGGCCGGCCAGCACCATCACGCCCAGCATCAGCAGCGAGGCGATGACGATGGCGAGGATGCCGACGCCCGACACCGGACTGTTCGACGAGCCGATCAGGCCGGCCATGTAGCCGCAGATCGCCGCCACCGCGAAGCCGATGATCACCACATAGACCAGCCCGCCCCCGACCAGCAGCCAGGTCGATCCGGCCAGCGCCGGCGAGCTCTGCGCCAGCCAGGCCAGCAGACCGCCGATGCCGACCAGGCAGGCCACCGAAATGGCCCCGACGAGGTTGATCGGAATGTCCTGCTCGACCCGCGCCAGCGTCTCGCCGCCCTTGCGCCGCGACTGCGCCGCCAGCGCCGAGGTCAGGCCGCCGACCAGCGGGCCGGCCAGCTTCATCAGCGTCCAGATGGCGGCGACGCCGATCACCCCGGCGCCCATGAAGCGCACCTCGCGGGCCCAGACCGTGCCGGCCAGCTCCTCCGCCGGCGCGCCGGCCGGCAGGGTGGTGGCGATCGAGGGGATGCCGTTGGCGGTCAGCCAGGCGATGGTGTCCGGGCTGGTCAGGATCGGCACGGCGATCCCCCAGGCGAGGATCAGGCCGAACAGCTGCGCCAGTCCCACGGTCAGGCCGATCAGGTGGCCGGCTCCCAGCAGGGCGAACTGCATGCCGAAACCGAGCCCGGTGGCCCCGCCGCCCAGCGCCGCCGGCAGCTTGACGAAGCGCGCCGCCTCGGTCGCGAACAGCCGCGCCGCCACGCCCACCGCATAGGCCGCCGAGACGATCGCCCCGGCGACCACGACCCACAGGCCGGCCTTGTTCTCGCGCACCGCGCTCTCGTTCTGCTCGGCCCCGCGCGAGCCGACCTTGAGCACCTCCGCCGCCGCCCGGCCCTCGGGGTAGGGCAGGTCGCTGTTGACCACCAGCGCCCGCCGCAGCGGGATCGAGAAGGTCACGCCGAGGATGCCGCCGAGGGTGCAGATCAGCACCGACTCCCAGAACGGGAAGCCCGTCCACCAGCCGATCATCACCAGGCCGGGCAGGACGAAGATGATGGCGCTCATCGAGCCGCCCACCGAGGCGACCGTCTGCACCGTCATGTTCTCCCAGATGGTGGAGTCGCGGAACGCCCGCAGCACCGCCATGGAGATCACCGCCGCCGGGATGGCCGAGGCGAAGGTCAGGCCGACCAGCAGGCCCAGGTAGGTGTTGGCGGCGGTGAAGATCACCGCCAGCAGGCAGCCCAGCGCCAGGGCGCGCAGGGTCAGCTCGATGCGCCGGCCGCCGCTCGCCGGCGCCGTCGCGGGTGTGTCGGTCATGGGTCCCTCTCCCGATGTCGGCGGGGAGGTAAGCGCGAAAGCGGGGGGCTGGCTAGTAGGGTCGAGGGTCGAGGGTCGAGGGGCGAGGGGGCGCTCCTTCCGACAAGCGTTGACGCATGGTCCCGCCTGCCCCACGGCTTGCGCCGACCTCCCTCGACCCTCGCCCCTCGACCCCCGACCCTTTCATGCCCGAACTTCCCGAAGTCGAAACCGTCCGCCGCGGCCTGGAGCCGGTGCTGGCCGGCGCGCGGCTGACGCGGGTGCGGCAGAACCGGCCCGACCTGCGCTTCCCCTTCCCCGAGCGCTTCCCGGAGCGGCTGGAGGGGGCGACCATCGAGCGCCTCGACCGCCGCGCCAAATACCTGCTCATGCCACTGTCGACCGGCGAGACCTGGGTCACCCACCTCGGCATGACCGGCCGCTTCACCCTCGACGGCGCCCAGGTCGGCGAGTTCGAGGAGGCGGCGCCGGCCACCGGCAGGCACGAACACCTCAGCCTCTGCGCGGTGAAGGCCGACGCGACCACCCGCATCGGCTTCGCCGACGCCCGTCGCTTCGGCTTCATGGGCCTGATCCCCACCGACGCGGTCGACACCCACCCGTGGTTCGCCGCCCTCGGGCCGGAACCGCTCGGCAACGCCTTCTCCGGCGCCTGGCTGGCCGAGGCCTTCCGCGGCAAGAAGCAGAACATCAAGGTCAGTCTGCTCGACCAGCGCATCGTCGCCGGCCTCGGCAACATCTACGTCTGCGAGGCCCTGTTCCGCGCCCGCATCTCGCCGCTGACCGCGGCCGGCAAGGTCTCCGGGCCCCGCCTCGAAACCCTCGCCGCCGAGGTCCGCAACGTCCTCACCGACGCCATCGCCGCCGGCGGCTCGACGCTCCGCGACTTCGCCAACGCCGAGGGCGGACAGGGGTATTTCCAGCACCGCTTCGACGTCTACGGCCGCGAGGGCAAGCCCTGCGCCCGCGACGGCTGCGCCGGCGTGGTCAAACGCCTTGTCCAGGCCGGGCGATCGACCTTCTACTGTCCCGCCTGCCAGAAGCGATGAGGCCATGACCGATCACCGCATCATCCTCTTCCGCGGCATGAACACCGGCGGCGTCCGCGCCCCCGTCGCCGAGCAGCGCGCCATGGCCGAGGCCATGGGCCTGAAGAACCCCCGCACCCTCGCCGCCAGCGGCAACCTGGTCGTCGAGAGCGACCTGCCGACCGCCCGCCTCGAAGCCGACATCGAGGCCGCCATGGAGAAACGCTTCGGCCTGAAGATCGCCGCCATGTCCCGCACCCAGGAGCAGTGGGCGAAGCTGATCGCCGCCAACCCCTTCCCGAAGGAGGCGAAGGCCGCGCCCGCGAAGCTGCTCGTCATGGTCATGAAGGACGGCGTGAAACCGGGGGCTGTAGAGGCCCTGCGCGGTTTCGCCGTCGGCGAGGAGCGCGTCGAACCCGTCGGCGAGGCCCTGTTCTTCTGGCACCCCGACGGCATCGGCCGCTCGAAGATGGCCGAGAAGGCCCAGCCGCGTCTGATCGGCCTCGGCACCGGTCGCAACTGGAACACGGTCCTCAAGCTGGGCGAGATGGTCGGCCTTCCGTCGCGCTGACCGGCTCGCTATGCAGGCCGCCTGACGAGGAGACCGCCATGGCCGACACCTATTCGAACCTGCTCATCGAACGCCACGCCGACGGCTACGCGGTCGTCACCCTGAATCGCCCCGAGGCGCTGAACGCCCTCAACTCGGCCCTCTTCAAGGACCTCGCCGCCTTCCTCGACGCCGTCGAGCACGACGACAGCGTGCGCTGCCTGATCCTGACCGGCTCGGGCGACAAGGCCTTCGCCGCCGGCGCTGACATCAAGGAGATGGCGGACCAGTCCTACGCCGACATGTACAAGGCCAACTTCTTCTCGCTCGGCCACGACCGCATCATCCGCTTCCGCAAGCCGATCATCGCCGCGGTCAACGGCTTCGCGCTGGGCGGCGGCTGCGAGCTGGCCATGCTGTGCGACTTCATCGTCGCCTCCGACAAGGCCAAGTTCGGCCAGCCCGAGATCAACCTCGGCGTCGCCCCGGGCATCGGCGGCTCCCAGCGCCTGACCCGCCTGGTCGGCAAGGCCAAAGCCATGGACATGGTCCTCACCGCCCGCATGATGGACGCCCGGGAGGCCGAGCGCTCGGGCCTCGTCTCCCGCGTCTTCCCGCACGACAGCCTCATGGACGAGGCCCGCAAGATCGCCGCCCGGATCGCCTCCCAGAGCCTTCTGGCCGTCATGGCCAACAAGGAGATGGTCAACGCCGCGCTCGAGACCACCCTGACCCAGGGCGTCCAGTTCGAACGCCGCCTGTTCCACTCGCTGTTCGCCTTCGAGGACCAGAAGGAGGGCATGAGCGCCTTCGTGGAGAAGCGGAAACCGGACTTCAGGGGGCGCTGACGCCCGCCGCCGCCCGGCTCCGCCTGATCCCGCCTCAGACGATCCGGTCCGGGTGCGTCTGCGTCCCCGCCGGGGGCGCGTCGACCTCCTGGTAGGGGTCGTCGGTCTCCTCGATCGACAGGATCGACTCGCCCGCCGACATCTGCGTCAGGGCGGCGTCCCCGGCCTGGACGTCGGTCTTGGACGGAACCTTGAGGACGCGCGTCTCGCCGCCCTCGACGCCCACGGTCACGCGATAGATGCGCATCGGCTCAGCTGCCCCGGCCGAAGCCGCCCGAGCCGCCGGCGCCGGCCGCGCCCTCGCCGCCGGTGGCGGGTTCGGCCTCGTCCTTGCCGGGAGGGGCGCCGCCCTGGTCGGGCCGGCGATGACCCGCCGAGCCGCCGGTGGCGGCGTCGGTGGCGTCGGGGGTGCGGTCGTTCTGGCTGAGATCGGTCTGCGGCGTGTCGGTCATTGGTTCGTCCTTTCGCTGTGAGGACAGAACGACCGCGCCGTCAGTGCGGTTTCAGCACCACCTTGGTCCATTCGTTCTGGTTGGAGTGGAAGTTGCGATAGGCCTCCGGCCCCTGCTCCAGCGGCAGCCGGTGGCTGATCAGGTCGGTGGTGTCGACCTTGCCCTCGAGGACCAGCTCCAGCAGCCGCGGCAGGTATTTCTGCACGTGCGTCTGGCCGGTCCGGATGGTCAGTCCCTTCTGCATGAAGGCGCCGATGGGCAGCTTGTCGCCGACGCCGCCGTAGACGCCGGGCACCGACACCCGCCCGCCCTTGCGGCAGGCCATGATGGTCTCGCGCAGCACGTGCTGGCGGTCGGTGCCGAGCTTGGTCTCCTGCTTGACCGCGTCGATAATGTTGTCGGGGGCGAAGCCGTGCGCCTCCATGCCCACCGCGTCGATGCAGGCGTCCGGCCCGATGCCGGCGGTCATCTCCATCAGCGCCTCGCGCACCTTCACCTCGTGGTAGTTCAGCACCTCGGCGCCGTTCGCCTTCGCCAGCTCCAGCCGGCGCGGGTGATGGTCGATGGCGATGACCCGCCCGGCGCCCATCAGCAGGGCGCTCTTGATGGTGAACAGCCCCACCGGCCCGCAGCCCCACACCGCCACCGTGTCGCCGGGCTCGATCTCCGCGTTCTCGGCGGCCATCCAGCCGGTCGGGAAGATGTCGGTCAGGAACAGCACCTTCTCGTCCTCGATCCCGTCCGGCACGACCAGCGGGCCGACGTCGGAGTAGGGGACCCGGACGTACTCCGCCTGGCCGCCGGCGTAGCCGCCGGTGATGTGCGAATAGCCGAACAGGCCGGCGGCGGCGTAGCCGTAGGCGATCTCCGAGGCGTCGGCCTTGTCCGCCGGGTTGGAGTTGTCGCAGGCCGAGAACTGCTGCTTGCCGCAGAAGAAGCAGCTGCCGCAGGCGATGACGAACGGCACCACCACCTTCTGCCCGACCTTCAGGCTGGTGTTCCCCCGCCCCACCTCGACCACCTCGCCCATGAACTCGTGGCCGAGGATGTCGCCGTTGGACATGCCGGGGATCACGCTGTCGTAGAGGTGCAGGTCCGAGCCGCAGATGGCGGTGGCGGTCACCTTGATGATGGCGTCGCGCGGATTGACGATCTCGGGATCGGGGACGGTGTCCACCTGGATGTTGTGCTTTCCGTGCCAGGCGAGGGCGCGCATAGGGGGTCTCTTTCGTTCGGGGGAGGGGATCAGAGGTGGCGGTCGGCGCGCGGCGCCGCGTCGGGGGCCTTCGAGGTCGGGATCTCGCCCGTCTCCATCAGCTGCTTGAAGCGCCGCAGCTCGCGGCGGGCCTGCACCCGCGGCTCGCGCTGCATGACCTTGGCGACGACCTTGCCCAGCGTGCCCGCCGGCGGGTCGTAGCTGATGAACACCCGCACCTCCGTGCCGCGGCCGAAGGGATTGTCGCGGAACTCGATCCAGCCCTCGTGGTCGATGTCGCTTTCCTCCAGCGACCGCCAGGCGATGTATTCCCCCGGCCGGTCCTCGACGATCTCGCTGACCAGCTCGATCTCGCTGCCGGCCGGCCCGGCCACCAGCCAGCTGGAGCGCCCGGACTCCAGCAGCTCCACCGACTTCACGTTCTCCATGAACCGCGGCAGGTTCCGGAAGTCGCGCCAGAAGGCGTACAGCTCCTCGCGCGGGCGGTTGATCATCACCGCGCGGATGCTGGTCGCGTCGAACGCGCCCTCCACCCGGTCGTCGTCGGTGAAGGCGGGCGAGGCGACCTCGGCGTCGGTGGACATCGGCTGTTCGGACATGGCGGCTCCTTCCGGATCAGCCAACCGCTCGCCGCCGTCTTCGTTCCGTCGCCCGCCAGACTCGCCTTGAACCCCGTCCGCCTTTCGGCTATAGCCGCGCGCTCTTGAGCTTTTCCCCGCCGTGGACAGGCGTCCGCGGCGTTTTCCGTTCGACAGGTTTTTCACCGATGGCCAACAACCCCGGCGCCAAGAAGGCGATCCGCAAGATCGCCGCCCGGACCGAAGTCAACAAGGCGCGCCGCACCCGCGTCCGCACCTTCCTGCGCAAGTTCCAGGAAGCCGTCACGGGCGGCGACGCGGGCGCCGCGAAGACCGCCTTCGTCGAGGCCCAGTCCGAGCTGATGCGCGCCGTCTCCAAGGGCGTGGTTCACAAGAACACCGGCTCGCGCAAAGTGTCGCGCCTGGCCGCCCAGCTGAAGAAGATGTCGGCCGCCTGATCTGTCGGCGACCGGACGGAGCTTCACTGTTCCGTCATGGGATTTTCGAGTGATTTCAACGGCGAGGGCGCGCAGGCTCCCTCGCCGTTTGCACGTGCGCCGCTAACCTTGAGCTCGCCGAACGGTGCTCGCCCCGGTGGCGAAAAGCGGATTTTTCAAGGCGGTCGCGGCCTTTAGCGGAGTCAACAATTTTAACTTCGAATCGACTCGCGAATCAGCGTTGACGCCCCCCTCGCCCGGCGTAAGTTTGGGGTTCTGACGCACTTCCATCCCCACACGGATGAAGACGGCGCGGGACCTGGTTTCGCGACGGCGTGAGATGTCTGATCGAGAGAACGACCCCGACCCGGGCGGCCGCAGCCGCACCGGACAGGAGAAGTCGTCCCGGCGTCAGGCCGCTCTGGAGCGCGTCGTGGTGATGGATCTAACGGCGGGTGGCTGACCGATGACGGGGGGCGCGAGAATGGCGGGCATGACGGATCCGGATCGCATCTGGACCGAGGCGGCGGGTCGCCTGCGCGGCGAGATCGGCGAGGGGGCGTTCAGCTCCTACATCGCGCCCTCGGCGGTGCGCATCGACGGCTCGGGCCAGCTGATCCTCGTCACCCCCACCGCCTACGCCCGCGACTGGGTGCGCAAGAACGCCCTGCGCCGCATGAACGAGCTGTGGCTCGGCCTCGACGGCCTCAACCGCCGGCTGGACGTGCGCTGCCGCGCCGAGATGGGCTCGACCCCGCCGGCCTCCCAGGTCGCCGCCGGCCGCGCCCCGACCCATTCGGGCAACGTCGTCTCCATGCCCATGGCCACCGTCGCCCCGGTCGCCGACGGCGCCCGCGCCGTGCGCGCCGCCGGCCTGCAGGACCGGTTGACCTTCGACAGCTTCGTGGAAGGTCAGGGCAACGCCTTCGCCTTGGCCATCGCCCGCCAGGCCGCCGCCTGGGCCGACGGCCACTTCAACCCGATCTTCTTCTGCGGCCCCTACGGCTACGGCAAGACCCACCTGCTCAACGCCATCGCCTGGGAGGCCCAGCGCCTGCGCCCGGACGCCCGGGTGGTCTACCTGACCGCCGAGCGCTTCCTGTCGACCTTCGTGCGCGCCATGCAGGACCGCTC
>JAEYTA010000145.1 GCA_023434265.1 Pseudomonadota bacterium | reverse complement strand
GGGCTGGAGACCGGCGCGGCGCTGGAGGACCTGATCGGCCGCATCGCCTCGCCCGGCGGCACGACGTGGGCCGGGCTGGACGCCATGGCGGCGCACGGCGAGCTGGAGCGGGCCGCCGCCGCCGCGGTCGAGGCGGCGGTCAGCCGCGCCCGCAGTCTCTAGAGCCTGATCGGCTGAGGTGGAATCGCGTCGCGATTCCGCCGACGCCGTAAATCAGGCTCCAGGAATGCTGGACCGAAATCTGAGCCTTGTTGGACTGCGTCCAACAAGGCCGATTTCGGTCTAGCGCTGGACGTAGCGTCCGGCCTCCAGATTGGCCGCGAGGCGATGATAGGCGCGCTCGGCGTCGGCCCACGGACCCACGCCGCGCACATCGGCGAGGTTGCTGGAGAACCAGGCGTAACGCACCGGCAGGGCGCGGCCATCGGCGGTCGTGATCACGCCCTCGACGGCGGCTCCGCCGACCGAGCGGCTGCGGATCGGGTCGAGCCCGGGCCGGTCGAGGGTCTGCTGGGCCGTCGGCCGGTTGGGGCGCAGGTCGGTGAGCACCAGCTCGACGCGCGCGCCGGCCAGCTCCGGGTCGTCGGCGAGGGCGCGGTCGACGATCCCGCCGAGGCGGTCCATCTGCTCCTGGACGTCGCGCATGCCGATATCCCGGGCCTCGCGCTCGAAGGTCGGATCGAGCGTGACGGTCACCCCGGCCGGTTGGGCGGCGGCGGGGGCGGCGAGGGCGAGAGTGGCGGCGACGATGGCGATTTTGAACATTGCACAGGCCTCCTGAACCCCCCGGTCGGCAGGAAAGATAGGCCGACGGCCACGCTTCGCCAGAGACCGTGCGAAATGTGATCAGCCCGGCAGGCGGATGAGGGCGCGCAGGCCGCCGAGGTCGCTGCGCCCGAGCGTGATGTCGCCGCCGTGGCCGCGGGCGACGTCGCGAGCGATGGCGAGACCGAGGCCGACGCCCTTGCGGTTCTGGTTGCGCGAGGCGTCGAGGCGCGAGAAGGGCCGGAAGGCTTCCTCGTGCATCTCCTCGGGAATGCCCGGCCCGTCGTCCTCGACCGCCACCTCGATCCCGCCGGAGGGCAGGGGGCGGGCGCTGAGGCGGACGTGATCGCCGTGGGCCGCGGCGTTGCCGGCGAGGTTGGTGAGGGCCCGCTTGAAGGCCAGCGGGCGGACCGTGGCGACGAGGCCGTCGGGGGCGGCGATCTCGACCTCGGCGCCGGCGCGGCGAGCGTCGTCGCCGGCCCCGGCGAGAAGGTCGGCCAGCGAGACCTGCTGCGCCGGCTCGCCCGCTTCGCCGCGGGCGAAGGCGAGGTACTCGTCGATCATGTGCTCCATCTCGTCGAGGTCGCCGCGCATGGCGGCCGCGCGCTTGAACGGGGGCGCGAGGGCGAGCTCGAGGCGGAGGCGGGTGAGCGGGGTGCGCAGGTCATGGCTGACCGAGGCGAGCAGGGCGGTGCGCTGCTCGATGTGGCGCTGGATGCGGTCGCGCATGTCCATGAAGGCCTGGGCGGCGGCGCGGACCTCGCGGGCGCCGGAGGGCTTGAAGCGCTCGCGCGGCTCGCCGCGGCCGAAGGCCTCGGCGGCTTCGGCGAGGCGTTCGATGGCGCGAACCTGGTTGCGGATGAAGAGGATGGCCACGCCCATCAGCAGGACGGTGGCGACGAACAGCCAGAGGATGAAGATGTGGGCCTGGGTGGCGACGGCGCGCTCGCGCGGGGCGATGATGCGCAACACGCCCTGCGGCTGCTGCACGCGGACGTCGACGTAGGCAGGGTAGCGGGTGGTGTCGAACCAGAAGGGCTGGTCGAGGCGGTTGGCCAGGGCCCGCTCCAGCGTGCGGTCGACGACGCCGATGGCCCCCCGGCGCGCCTCGTCCGGCAGGACGTCGCCCTCGCGCAGGTCGACCGACAGCGACATGGAGCGCTGGGCGCGCTCGGCGATGACCTCGAGGTTGGCCGGCGTCGGATCGTCGGCGTAGCTCTCGACGGCCCAGGCGATGTCGCCGGCGAGCCCGTCGGAGAGGCGGGCGGTGACGGTCTGCCAGTGGGCGTCGAAGAAGGCCCAGGTCACCGCCACCTGCATGACCAGCACCGGCAGGACGATGATCAGCAGCGAGCGGCCCCACAGCGAGGTCGGCAGGCGCCGCTTCAGGAAGCGCGGCCAGAGGCTGGCGGGGAGCAGCCTCACGGCCGGCTCAGTCCGGGGCCAGCATGTAGCCGACGCCGCGCACGGTCTGCAGGTAGCGCGGGTTCTTCGGGTCGGCTTCCAGCTTGCGGCGCAGGCGGGTGACCTGCACGTCGACGGCGCGGCCGGTGATGTCGGCGGTGTCGGGCGACAGGCTCATCCGTTCGACCGGGGCGTGGGCGTGGATGGCCAGGGTCTTGAGCAGCTGGGCCTCGGCTTCGGTGAGGCGCTGGGGCTTGCCGTCGCGGGACAACTCCAGCCGCTCCATGTCGAACACCGCCGTGCCCAGCTTGATCTCGCGCGGAGTCAGCGGCTTGCCGCCGGTGCGGCGCAGGATGGCGTCGATGCGCAGGGCCAGCTCGCGCGGGTCGAAGGGCTTGGACATGTAGTCGTCGGCCCCGCGCGACAGACCTTCGATACGGTCGTCCGGATCGCCCCGCGCGGTGAGAAGCAGGACCGGCGTCTTCGAGGTCTCGGCCTTGGCGCGGACCCAGGTGGTCAGGTCGAAGCCGCTCTCGCCCGGCATCATCACGTCGAGGATGACGAGGTCGAACTCGATCAGCTCCATCAGCCGTTTGGCGGCGGCCGCGTGGGCGGCGCCGGTGACCCGGTAGCCTTCGCGGGTGAGGAACTCCTTGAGCAGCTCGCGGATCCGGTCGTCGTCGTCGACCACGAGCAGGTGGCGGCCCACGCCGGGGCCGGCGACGGGACCGGAGCGGCCGTGCGGGCGAACGTCGGTCATGCGCCGTTGACCTTGGCGCCGGCGGCGGCTCTAACCCGTTGGACTGCGCGGGAGACGTTCTTCAATGGCCTTCGTTCCTTTCGACGATCGCGACGGCTGGATTTGGATGGACGGCGATTTCGTGCCCTGGCGAGACGCGAAAACGCACGTTCTGACCCATGCCCTGCACTACGGCTCGTCGGTCTTCGAGGGTGAGCGTATGTATGGCGGCGAAATCTTCAAGCTGACGCCCCATTCGGAACGCCTGAAGCGATCGGCGAACCTGCTGGATTTCGACCTTCCCTACAGCGTGGCCGAGATCGACGCCGCCTGCAAGGAAACCTGCGCGAGAATGGGGCTGGCGGACTGCTATGTGCGCCCGGTGGCCTTTCTCGGCTCGGAGCAGGTCAGCGTCACGGCGAAGAACAGCAGGCCGCACCTGGCCATCGCCGCCTGGGAGTGGCCGAGCTATTTCGATCCCGAGGTGAAGGCGAAGGGCATCCGGCTGGAGTGGGCGAAGTGGCGGCGGCCGGATCCGGCTACGGCCCCCTCCACCGCCAAGGCCGCGGGCCTGTACATGATCTGCACCATGTCCAAGACGGCGGCCGAGAAGCGCGGCTTCGCCGACGCCATGATGCTGGACTGGCGCGGCTACGTCGCCGAGGCGACCGGGGCCAACGTCTTCTTCGTGCAGGACGGGGTGCTGCACACCCCGCCGGTCGACGCCATCCTCGACGGCATCACCCGCCAGACGGTGATCGAGATCGCCCGCGAGAAGGGGATCGAGGTGATCGTGCGCCACATCCGGCCGGAAGAGCTGTCGACCTTCTCGGAGTGCTTCCTGACCGGCACCGCGGCGGAGGTGACGCCGGTGAGCGAGATCGGGGACTACCGGTTCACGCCGGGCGCCCTGAGCCTCGACCTGATGGAGACCTACGGGCGGCGGGTGCGGCGGCAGGCGTAGGCCGACGAATTCGACCAGCGCCGCGAGGGCGAACGCGACCATTCCGGACAGGCCGGACATGGATTTCGACGGGATCGCGCATCCATTTCGCGACCACAAGGGTGGACCGCGCGTCTACACCGGGCGCCTCGATCGCCACCGCGTCGCGCCCGGAGTCGACAAGGAGGATATGGCGACGCGCGGTCAGGTTTCCGCCGGCGGCGCCTCGGCCCGTTTCGCCGCCAGCCGGCGTTCCCGAACCTGCCGCCGCCAGCGCAGCAGGAGCCACAGGAGCGGAGCGCCGACGATCAGGACGGGCAGGACGCCGGCGAAGAACAGGATCAGGCCGCCGACCATGCTCATGAACACGGTCAGGGCGCTGTCCAGGGCGTCGGTCACCGGACGGAAGGCGCTGTCGGGCGCGAGCTGGCCCTCGGCCGTGTAGTCGATGATCAGCCGCGAGGTGGCGACGCGGGTGCGCATCACTTCCAGCGAGGAGCGGGCGGCGTCGAGTTCGCCCTGCACCCGGGCCAGTTCGCGTTCGGTGGCGAGGAGCTGCTCCAGCGGGCCGGAGCGGCTGGCCAGCAACTGCTGCAGGCGGTCGCGCAGGGTGGTCAGGGCGCGGAGGCGCGCCTCGGTGTCGACCATGGCGCGGGTGAGATCCTCACTGTCGGTGGCCGCCTGGGCGACGCGGCCGCCCGCCGCCTCGGCGTCGCCGGCCAGCCGGGCGCGGAAGGCCGCGATGTAGGCGGGCGTGGCGCGGATCTCGAGCTGGGCGGTCAGCTGGTCCCGGCCGTAGCGGCTCGATTGCGAGCCGATCACCTGACAGACGGCGGCGCCGGCGGCGGTGCAGGCCTGCTCGTGCCGGGCCATGAGCGCGGGAGCCTGATCGACCGGAAGCTCCAGGCCGTAGCGGTAGACATAGGCGATGCGGGCGGCCTGGGGCGCCGGGGCGGCCGTGGAG
>JAEYTA010000141.1 GCA_023434265.1 Pseudomonadota bacterium | reverse complement strand
CTTCAGCGCCGCGGCCGCCATCTCGCCGGGCGCGCTCAGCGTCCAGCGCGCCGCCCATTCCACGAAGTCCACCGTCCGCTCCGGCAGGGCCGGCTCCTCCAGCCGCTCGGCCACCGCCTTCAGCCGCCGGTTCGACCCGGTCGTCTCGCGCACCTCGGCGACGATCCCGCGCACCAGCCGCGGCCCCAGCGGCACAGCCGCCTGGTCGCCCCGCGCCAGCGCCATCCCGTCGGGCACCTCGTAGTCGAAGGCCTCCGGCACCGGCAGGGGAATCAGGATCGAGGCGACTTTCACCGGCGGCTCCGAAGGGCTAGAAGCCCGGGCATGAAACTCTTCCTCGACACCGCCGACGTCTCCGTCATCCGGGACATGGTCCCCACCGGCATGGTGGACGGCGTGACCACCAACCCTTCCCTGATCGCCAAGTCCGGTCGCAACATCGCCGAGGTCATCGCCGAGATTTGCGCCCTCGTCGAGGGCCCCATCTCCGCCGAGGCCGTGGCGACCGATTTCGAGACCATGGTCCGGGAGGGCGACAAGCTCGCCGCCATCGCTCCCAATGTGGTCGTCAAACTGCCCCTGACCTGGGACGGCCTGCGCGCCACCCGCGCCTTTGCCGACAAGGGGATCAGGACCAACGTCACCCTCTGCTTCTCCGCCGCCCAGGCCATGCTGGCCGCCAAGGCCGGCGCCAGCTTCATCTCGCCCTTCGTCGGACGTCTGGAGGACCACGGCGCCGACGGCGTGGCCCTGCTGGAGGAGATCCGCACCCTCTACGACATCCACGGCTTCGAGACCGAGGTGCTGGCCGCTTCGCTGCGCAACCCCTCGCACGTCTCCGCCGCCGCGCGGGCCGGCGCCGACGCCGCCACCCTCCCGGCCGACGTTTTCAAGGCCCTGGTCAAGCACCCGTTAACCGACAAGGGGCTTGATGCCTTCCTGGCGGACTGGGGCAAGACCGGTCAGTCGATTCTGTAGATCCGCCTCGAGGAGAGGTCCGTGAGCGTATCGCCTGACCTCTCCGCCGAAGACGCCGGACCGCACTGGCCGGAGATCCGGGCCTGGCTGCAGGCCCATCCGCAGACCCTGCTCGATGACCGGTCCCTGCTGGAGGAGATCGGGCTCAAGCCGCACGGCCGCAACGTGGTCGAGTTCGGCCGCGCCGCCCTGACCCGACTCGAGGCCGCCGCCGAGCGCGAGGCCGACGCCCGCAAGCGCATCGAGGCCGTGGCCCGCGCCAATTTCGCCGCCCAGACCCAGACCCACGTGGCGGCCCTGGACCTGATGGAGGCGCGCAGTCCCTCCGACCTCGCCCGCCGGCTCGACGCCGTCGCCCAGGGCCGCTTCGGCCTCGCCGGCGCGGTGATTGCGCTGGAGAAGCCGGGCCTCGTGCCGTTCGGCTGGAAGTCGCTGGAGAGCGGCGGGGTCGACCGTCTGCTCGGCGAGCACGGCCTGACCTGGCTGGGGCCCAATTTCGACGGCCTGGGTCTGTTCGGGCCGACGGCCGAGGAGGTCCGGTCGGTGGCCCTGATCCGCATGACGCCGGCCTTCCCGGGCTCCGACCCGGCCCGCCCGGCGATCTGCGCCTTCGGTTCGTCTGAGGCCGACGGCTTCACCCCGACCATGGGCTGCGAGCTGGTGGCCTTCATCGCCCGGGTGGTCGAGCGCACGGCGGAACGATGGCCGCTGCTCAGCTGACCGCCGACGAAGCCCTGGCCGCCTGGCTGGAGCACCTCGCCCACGAGCGCCGCCTCTCGCCCCGCACGCTCGAGGCCTATGGCCACATCGGCCGCCGCTACCTGGCCTTCCTGCAGCGCCACCGCGGCCAGGCTCCGAGCCTCGCCGATCTGGGCCGGGTCAGTCCCGCCGAGCTGCGCGCCCACCTCGCCGAGCGCCGCTCCGGCGACCGCCCGCTGGCCGCCCGCTCGATCAGCCAGACCCTGTCGGCGATCCGCACCTTTCACGTCTTCCTCGACCGCAGGCTCGGCACGCCTGCGCCGCAGCTGGCCCTGGTGCGCGGGCCGCGGGTCAAGCCGTCGCTGCCGCGGCCGGTCAGCGAGGACCAGGCCCGCGGTCTGATCGGGGAGCCCGCCAGCGACCCCGACGCGGAGCCGTGGGAGGCCGCGCGGGACCGGGCCATCCTGACCCTGCTTTACGGCTGCGGCCTGCGCATTTCGGAGGGCCTGTCCCTGACCCGCGCCGACGCCCCCCTGGCCGAGGCCCTGCGCATCACCGGCAAGGGCGGCAAGACCCGTCTGGCCCCGGTGCTGCCGGCGGTGCGCGAGGCGGTGGACGCCTATCTCGCCCTGCAGCCCTTCCCGCTGGCGCCCGACGACGCCCTGTTCCGCGCCCGCCGCGGCGGGCCGCTGGGTCCGCGTCAGGTCCAGGCCATGGTGCAGCGGCTGCGCGGCCGGCTCGGCCTGCCGGCCAGCGTCACGCCCCATGCCCTGCGCCACAGCTTCGCCACCCACCTGCTCGGGGCCGGGGCCGACCTGCGCTCCATCCAGCAGCTGCTCGGCCACGCCAGCCTGTCGACCACCCAGAAATACACCGCCGTCGACGCCGCCCGTCTTCTCGACGCCTACGCCGCCGCCCATCCGCGCGCCTGACCCGGACTCGCCAGACGCTGTAATCCGGGCCTACAGTGCCGCCCTGGGAGCGCGCTGGGGGCGGTGTCGCTGGAGTCGGACCGCATGACCGGACTGGATCGTCGCCTGCTGCTCGCGGGTCTGGGGGCGAGCGCGGTCGCGCCGGCCTTCCCCGTCCTGGCGCAGGAGCCGGCCGGGGCCGGGGACGAGATCCAGCCGATCCAGCTGCTCGCCAATCTCTTCACCCGCGTCGGCGCGGCGGTGACCATCAACGGCCGGGGCCCCTTCGTCTTCGTCATCGACACCGGCGCGGCCGCCACCGCCATCAGCGACCGGGTCGCGGCGCAGCTCGCCCTGCCCGCCCGCGAGCCGGTGCTGGTGCACGGCATCACCACCGCCACCCGCACCGAAAGCGTCTCGGTCGAACGCCTGCAGCTCAGCGGCCTGAACTTCTACGACCTGCAATGCCCGGTTCTGCCGGAAGCCAATCTCGGCGCCGAGGGTCTGCTCGGCCTCGACGTGCTGGGCCGGTTCCGGCTCGGCTTCGACGTCCAGCGGCAGTCCGCCAGCCTCAGCATCCGCGGCGTGCGCATCCTCATGGGCGGGGCCGACATGACCACCGGCACCCGCCTCCGCCGCGCCGGCCTGCGCACGGTCCGGGGCCGCTTCGGCCAGCTCATCCTCACCCAGGTCACCGTCGAGGGGGTGCCGACCGCGGCCTTCATCGACAGCGGCGCGCAGTATTCGATCGGCAACACCATGCTGCAGCGGGCGGTGGCGGCCCGCGCCAACCAGGGCGGCCGCCTGGCCCGCCGGGTGCCGCTCTACGGCGTGACGGGCCAGAGCCTGTCGGCGGACCTGGCCCGTGTCTCGGACCTGCGCCTCGGCTCGACCCGCCTGGGGCCCACGCCCCTGCTGTTCGCCGACCTGCACTGCTTCCGCACGCTGGAGCTGGCCGACCAGCCCGCCCTGCTGATCGGGGCCGATCTGCTCGGCCGCTTCCGCCACGTGACCCTGGATTTCGACGCCGGAACGGTGGAGTTCCGCGGCCTGCGCCGGCAGACGACGCGCACCATCGAGGACCAGCTGAACCGCTGATCCCGGCGGCGGGTCAGGCCTGCATGGTCCAGCCCTCGACCCCCATGGCCGCCTGACGCACGGCTTCCGAGCGCGTGGGGTGCGGGTGGCAGATGCGCGCGATGTCTTCCGAGGCGCCGCCGAAGGCCATGGCCACGCAGGCCTCGCCGATCATCTCGCCGGCCTGCGGCCCGAGGATGTGGACGCCGAGGACCCGGTCGGTGGCCGCGTCGGCCAGCACCTTCACGAAGCCGTCGGTCTCGTGGTTGATCTTGGCCCGGCTGTTGGCGCTGAACGGGAACTTGCCGGCCTTGTAGGCGACGCCGGCCTCTTTCAGCTGGTCCTCGGTCTTGCCGACCCAGGCCACTTCCGGCGCGGTGTAGACCACGCTGGGCACCAGGTCGTAGTCGACGTGCCCCGCCTTGCCGGCGATCAGTTCGATGGCCGCGACGCCGTCTTCCTCGGCCTTGTGGGCCAGCATCGGGCCGTGCGTCACGTCGCCGATCACCCAGACGCCGCCGGCGTTGGTGCGGAAGTGATCGTTGGCGACGAAGCCGCGCCTGTCGACTTCGATCCCGACCGTCTCCAGACCCAGCCCCTCGGTGTAGGGACGGCGGCCGATGGCGACCAGCACCACGTCCCCCTTCAGGGTCTCGGCCGGGCCGCCGGCGGCCGGCTCGATCGTCAGCTCGACGCCGTCCTTGCCGGTCTTCGCGCCGGTGACCTTGGTCCCCAGCCTGAAGCTCATGCCCTGCTTGGTCAGCGAGCGCTGGAAGGTTTTCGCCACCTCGGCGTCCATGCCCGGGGTGATGCGGTCGAGGAACTCGACCACGGTCACCTCGGCTCCCAGCCGGCGCCAGACCGATCCCAGCTCGAGGCCGATGATGCCGGCGCCGACGACGATCAGCTTCTTCGGCACCGCCAGCAGCGACAGGGCGCCGGTGGAATCGACCACCTTGCCGTCCTCGAACGCCACGCCCGGCAGCGGCGTCGGCTCCGAGCCGGTGGCGATCAGGATATTCTTCGCGGTCAGCGACGAGACGCTCCCGTCAGCGGCGGCCACCTCCACCGCGCCCGGTCCGGTGATCCGGCCACGCCCCTTGATCCACTCGACCTTGTTCTTCTTGAACAGGAACTCGATGCCCTTGGTCAGGGCCGAGACGCTCTCCGCCTTCTGGCCCATCATCTGCGACAGGTTCAGCTTCGGCGCGCCGACCTCGATGCCGAGCTTGGGAAACTCCTTCGCCGCCGCCTCGAACAGCTCGGAGGCGTGCAGCAGGGCCTTCGACGGCATGCAGCCGACGTTGAGGCAGGTGCCGCCGAGGGTCTCGCGCATCTCGACGCAGGCGACCTTCAGACCCAGCTGGCCCGCGCGGATGGCGGCGTTGTAGCCGCCGGGTCCGCCGCCGATGATGACGACGTCGTAGGAAGCGGCTTCGGCCATGGCTGTCTCTGGGCTGCGCGTGCGGGGGAAGGCGGGCGGAACCTAGCGACCCGGCCGCGCCGGTCAACCGCCCGCGACGCCGCGCCTCGTCAGTAGGCGAACTGGCCCGGCAGACGCTTGCGGCGAATGCGCCGGCTGGCGACGATGACGAGCAGGCCGAGCACGAGCAGGCCGCCGAGGGCGAGCCACAGCGGATCGACCGGCAGGCCGGACTCCGCGGCGCGGGCGGCCGACGCCATCGGCTCTCCGGACGAAGTCGAGAACAGGTCGCCGGGGGAACGGCCGTCGATGGCCAGCCGCAGGGCGATGTCGGCCATGAAGCCGAGGAAGTAGGCGACGGCCGCCCTGGAGCTGCCGGAACCGAGCATCAGGGCGGCGACGACGTAGAGGCCGATGGCCGCGACCAGCACGCTCCACCACGGCAGCACGCCGAACACCAGCGGCCGGGCTTCGGCGGCGCTGCGCATCGCCTCGGGCCCCGCGGCCGGCTCCACCCCCAGCATCGGCGCGAGATACGGCCAGGCCAGCCACCCCGCGTAGGCGAGCACCGCCGCCACCACGACAAACCGGAGCAATTTCATCAGTCGCACTCCCCTTACCCGTTAACCAATCTACACCGGGGAGGCGGCAAGGCGATAGGCCTCAGTCGCCGGCCTCGGGCAGGGTGATGGACACCTCGGCTCCGCCGCCCGGCGCGTTGTCGATCGAGAGCACGCCCCCCGACTGGCGGGCGAAGGCGTAGGCCTGCGACAGGCCGAGGCCGGCCGCGCCCTCGCGGGTGGTGAAGAACGGCTCCACGGCCCGGGCCGCCAGTTCGCGGTCCATGCCGGGTCCGGTGTCGCGCACGCTCAGGCGCAGGCCCCCTTCCAGCTGCGCCTCGAGACGGACGGCGACGGAGCCGCTCCCTCCGACCGCGTCGACGGCGTTGCGGGTCAGCGCCTTGACGGCTCCCTCGAAGGCCACGGGGTCGAGGCGGGCGGGGGCGGGTTGCGACGGCCCTTCGATCATCAGGTCGATTCCGGGCCCGGCCATGGCCCGCAGACGGGTCTCCATACCGCGCAGCAGGACCGCGGCGTCCAGCACCTGGAGCGCCGGCTCGTCGTCCCCCTGGGCGAAGGCGGTGAGGCGCCGGGTCAGGGCCTCCCCGCGCTGGCCGGCGGCGAGGGCGGCCTGGCCGAGCCGGCGGACCCGCGCCGGGTCGTCGGCCTGGCGCAGCATCATGTCGAGGGCGCCGGTCATCACCCCCAGCAGGGCGTTGAAGTCGTGCGCCAGCCCGCCGGTCAGCCGGCCGACGTTCTCCATCCGCCGTCCGCCCAGCAGTTCCGCCTCGGCGTCGGCCTGGGCCTTGCGGGCGAGGTTGCGGGCGGCCTCGGCTTCGGCCCGCGCGGCCGCGACCTCGGCCAGGGC
>JAEYTA010000137.1 GCA_023434265.1 Pseudomonadota bacterium | reverse complement strand
CGCCGGAACCGACCCGCGCCGAGCCGCCGCGTTCCGAGCCGGTCCGCGCCGAGGCCCCGCGCCCGGCCGCCCGCACCGAGGAGGCCGCGCCGATCGTCCCGACCTTCCAGTCGGCCCAGCCCACCTTCGGCGCCCGCACCACCGCGCCGGAGCCGCGCCCCGAGCCGGTGATCCACGTCGCCGAGGAGCGCAAGCTGGAGCCCATCGTCGACCCGTGGGTCGAGGAGTTCGAGGCCGCCCCGCGTCGGGCCGCCCAGGCCCCGGCCCCCGAGGCCCAGGGCGAGCTGTACCTCGATCGCCCCGCCGCTGCCGCGCCGGCTCCGGCGCGCGAGGAGCCCGCCTACGACGACTACGACGATCGCGATCACCGCAAGAGCGGCTGGAGCCTGTTCGGCAAGAAGCGCCAGCAGCAGCCGACCTATCCGTCGACGTCGCAGCGCCAGACCGAGATGCGCCAGACCAGCCAGGCCCAGTCCGCCCCCGAGCCCCAGCTGGGCGAGGCCGAGGACGACCTGGAGATTCCCTCCTTCCTGCGCCGGCTGGCCAACTAGGTCTTAGGTCTTAGGGCTTAGGGGCTTGGAGATCAGAGGGGCGGTCCTTGCGGGCCGCCCCTTTCGCCATGCGGGAGTCCGCGGTGCGATGCCCAATCCCCAATCCCTAAGCCCTTCCCCCGAAACAATCCGAAACCCGACTTTCATTTTCCGCTGGCGGACCGGCCGTTAAGGAAACCTCGGGGCGAACTCCGCACGCAGAGGCGGAGACGCAGAACAGAAGCGAGTATGAGTTTGCCGGTCCGCAACGACCATCACCAGAAGACCACCGTCGCGCCCGCGATCATCGCCGGCGTCGGCGTGCACACGGGCGACCGCGTGCGCCTGGCCGTGCGCCCGGCCCCGGTCGGCACGGGCATCGTCTTCGTGCGGACGGATGTCACCGACCGCGACAACCGCATTCCGGTGTCGGGCGAGGCCGTCGTGGACGCCCGCCTGAACACCATGATCGCCAACGCCGACGGCGTACGCCTGTCGACCATCGAGCACCTGATGGCCGCCTTTGCGGCGCTTGGCGTGTCGAACGCCGTGGTCGAGGTGGACGGCCCCGAGCTGCCGATCCTCGACGGGTCGGCGCTGCAGTTCGTCCAGCTGCTCGACCGCGCCGGCTTCCGCCGTCAGGAGGCTCCGGTCCGCTACATCGAAATTCTCGAGCCGATCCGGGTGGAGGAGGGCGACAAGTCCGCCGTCCTGCTGCCCTGCGACCGCTACGAGATGCGCTTCGAGATCGACTTCCCGACCGCGGTGATCGGCAACCAGGTGGTCGACTTCGTGGTCGACGAGGATACCTTCCGCACCGAGATCATGGCTGCCCGCACCTTCGGCTTCGCCCACGAGGTCGAGGCCCTGCGCCAGGCCGGACTTGCCCGCGGCGGCAGCCTCGAGAACGCCGTGGTCATCGACGGCGACCAGATACTCAACCCCGGCGGCCTGCGCATGGAGCGCGAGTTCGTGCGCCACAAGGCGCTGGACGCCATCGGCGACCTCTACGTTCTCGGCGCGCCCCTGCTGGGCCGCTACGAGGGCGTCAAGGCCGGCCACGCGCTGAACAACAAGCTGGTCCGCGCCCTGCTGGCGGCCCCGCACGCGTGGCGCGAGGTGACCCGCGTGCCGGAAATGGCCATGGCCGGGTGATCAGCCGAGGCTGATGGCGCTCATCATACGCCCGAAGTCCGGCTCCTTGTTCAGGTAGGCGCGGCGGTTCGAGTAGAAGCGCGTCTCGTCGGTCCGTGTGTCGTGGCCGGTCCACGCCGCCTCGCCCACGCCGGCCTGCTCCAGCCGCCGGAGAACGAAGCCCGGCAGGTCGAACAGGCGTCGGTCATCGGCCCAGCCGGGGCCGAAGAAGCGTCCGGCGCCGGGATCGTGGTGCTCGAACCGTTCCTGGAAGTCGGCGCCGACCTCGTAGGAGGCTTGGGCGATGCAGGGGCCGACGACGGCGACCATGCGCGCCGGGCGGCCCCCCAGGGCCTCCATGGCCGCGACGGTGGAGCGGACGATCCCGCCCAGCGCGCCCTTCCAGCCCGCGTGGGCCGCGCCGACCACTCCGGCCTCGGGGTCCGCCAGCAGCACCGGCGCGCAGTCGGCGGTGAGCACGGCGCAGATCACGCCCGGTGCGGTGGTGACGCTGGCGTCGCCTTCAGGCCGCTCGCCCTTCCAGCCGGCCTCGGCGACGCGGGCGACGGCGGAGTGAATCTGGTAGCAGGCGGCGAGATCGTCGGGGACGCCGCCGAACCAGCCCGCCACGCGACGGCGGTTCTCGGCCACGGCGGCTGGATCGTCCCGCGAGCCCACCCCGGTGTTCAGGCCCTCGTACAGGCCGGCGGAGACGCCGCCCTGGCGCGTGAAGAAGCCGTGCCGGACGCCGGCGCGGTCGAGCAGGGGATGGGTGATCGGCTCCGGGCGCATCTCAGGTCTTGAAGCCTGGAACGATCAGGCTGCGCCGCGAGAATATCGCACAAGCCTTGAACAGGGTCCCCATCTGATCAGGGCCGATCAGCCGGTCCAGCTGGCGGTCGATGACCGCCGTCGCATCGGGCCTACCGGCCCTGAGCGCCACGGCCCGGTGTTCGATCCCGAGCAGACGCAGGAACTCGCCCTGGCCCAGACAGCCGGTGACGTCGGCGCCGGCGTGCACCGCCGCCTCCAGTACGGTCGGAAAGTCGGCCCACTGGGTCAGGTCGGCCTCGCCCGGGCTCTCCAGCGGATTGACCTTCCGGTGCCGTCGCAGGGCCTGCAGGGTGTCGCCGGCCTCCGGCTTCGATCGGCCGTAGTCGATCAGCAGCGCCGCCCCACCCGCGGCCTTGACCAGAGACCCCAGTTCGCGCCCGAACGTCGCCTGCTGTTCGGAGATCTCGATCGTCTGGCCCGGCTCGACGGGGAAGGCCGGGCGCCGGAAGCCGCCGGTGATCTTCACCAGTCCGAAGGTCAGGCCGCCGGCGTCGTCGACGCCGACGCGGCGCTCGGCCCAGCCGTCTTCCGTCTTCACGAACTGGCGGGCCGGTAGGCAGTCCAGCACCTCGTTGGCGACCAGGATCACCGGCGCGTCGGTTTCGACCCGGTCCAGCGTGGCGACCCAGCGCGGGTGCACGTCGCTGTCGGCCAGTATCCGGGCCTGGGCGTCGCGCAGGGGCGGGGAGGGCTCGATCAGCACGAGGTCGACGGCGCGCAGGAACTCCGGGTCCAGCCGCGCGGCGCGCAGGGCGTCGGCCATCAGCGTGCCGTCGCCGGGCCCCACCTCGACCAGCCGCACCCGCTCGGGCGCGCCGAGACGCCGCCACAGCTCGACGGCCCACAGGCCGATCAGTTCGCCGAACATCTGGCTGACCATCGGCGCGGTGATGAAGTCGCCGCTCGCGCCGATGGCCGGTCGAGTGGCGTAGTAGCCGCCTTGGGGGTCGTGGAGGCAGCGAACCACATAGTCGGCCACCGTCATCGGCCCGGTCAGGGCGATCTCGCGCGCCAGCCGTTCCTTCAGGCTCATCGGCTCAGCCGGCGGGCCGCACCGGCGGACGGCTCCAGGCCCGCCAGATCAGCCAGACGCCGATCAGCATCATCGGAATCGACAGGATCATGCCCATGGTCAGACCCAGCGGCAGGTTCTCCAGCCCGGCGTCGGGCTGGCGCACGTTCTCCAGCGAGGCGCGGACGAGGCCGTAGCCGAACAGGAAGAGACCCGTCACATAGCCGGGTTTGGTCAGCAGTTTCGCCTTGTGGACGGCGAACCAGAGGACGGCGAACAGCACGATGCCTTCCAGCCCGGCCTCGTAGAGCTGGCTGGGGTGCCGCGGGACGTCGCCGGCGGGGCAGAAGCCGTACATCTGCTGGATGCGGTCGTTGCAGAACCGCACCGCCCACGGGACGGTCGTCTCGCGGCCCCAGAGCTCGCCGTTGATGAAGTTGGCCAGCCGGCCGAAGGCGAGGCCGATCGGCACCACCGGGGCGACGAGGTCGCCGAGGCTGAGCAGATTGATCCGGTTCCGGCGCGCGAACAGAACGATGGCCAGCGAGACGCCGATCAGACCGCCGTGGAAGGACATGCCGCCATCCCACAGGCGGAACAGGGCGAAGCGCTCGGCCAGGCCGTCGCCGGTCAGCAGCTGCCCGTAGAGCGACGGCTGGTAGAACAGGCCGTAGCCCAGTCGCCCGCCGAGGATGATGCCGAGGGTGATCCACAGCACCAGGTCGTCCAGTTGCCGCGTCGTCGCCGGCGGTCGGCCCGGCGCCCACAGCGCCTCGGCCTTCGCCAGGCGGGCTGCGTACCACCAGCCCAGGACGATGCCCGCCACGTAGGCGAGGGCGTACCAGCGGATGTCCAGCGGGCCGATGCTGATCAGGACCGGGTCGAATTCAGGGAACTGCACGGGCGCTCCTGCGGCGGTTACGGCTGTGGTTTAGCAAGCGTCGCCTCGCCAGTCCCCGAAAAATCCGTGGGCTTTCATCATCGGCGGCGGGATGGACGGCAAGGTTTCGTTCACCATATCCGGCAACCATCGTTAACAGGGCCGTATGGCCTGAGTCGGAGTTCCCCATGCAGACGCGAAACCCCATCCTCGACGAGTTCGCCAAGCTGACCACCGGCGCCATGGGGCTGGCCCAGGCGGCGGGCGAGGAGGCCAAGACCGCCTTCCGCGCCCAGGCCGACCGCTTCGCCGCCGAGATGGACCTGGTGCGCCGCGACGAACTGGATGCGCTGAAGGCCGAGGTCGCCGCCCTGCGCGCCGAGGTCGCCGCGCTGAAGGCGGCCAAAACGCCCCGAAAGGGAACGTCCACAGCGTCCGTTCCCCCTCAGGACGCAGCCGGTTGAGCCGAATCTGCGAACCCGCCTACCGTTTGGAGAGAGGGCGTGAGTCGCGCCCGGAGACGACTTGATGGACGCCGCCCGGCCCGAGGAAATCGACACGCCGCACGACCCGCTCGACGTGGTCGAGCACGTGCTGGTCGCCGAGAATCTGCCCTTCGACCGGACCGACGAGGGCGACCTCGCCTTCTCGCTGGCCGGCGACTGGAAGGACTACGAGCTGTGGTTCGCCTGGCGTCCCGAGGGCGACTGCCTGCAGCTGTGCTGCGCGCTCGACCTGCAGGCCTCCAAGGCCAAGCGGGCCGCGGCCTACGAGCTGGTCGGCATGATCAACCAGCGCACCTGGATGGGCCATTTCGAGGTCTGGGCCGAGGACGGAGAAATCGTCTTCCGGCACTCGCTGGCGCTGCCGATGGGCGAGCGGCCGACGCTGGCCCAGGCGGCCTCGATGATCGACGCGGCGGTGGAGGCGGCGGACCGCTACTACCCGGCCTTCGACTTCATGATCCGCGGCTCGAAGAAGCCCCAGGAGGCCATCGACGCCTGCCTGTTCGAGACCGTCGGCACGGCCTGAGGCCATGACATCCGACGCCAAGCCTCCGGTCGTCGCCCTCGTGGGCTGCGGTCGCCTGGGCTCGGCCCTCGTCGAGGGCTGGCTCGGCGCCGGCGCCGTGCGGGCGACGGACCTGATGATCCTGACTCCGTCGCCCAAGGCCGCCGCCGTAACCGCCCGGGCGGCCGGGGCCCGGATCAATCCCTCCACCGAGGAACTGGCGCGGGCCGATGTGCTGGTCCTCGCGGTCAAGCCGGCGGCGTGGCGCGCGGCGCTGCGGCCGCTGGCGCCGCATCTCGGCCCGGACGCCCTCGTGCTGTCGGTCATGGCAGGGGTCGCGGCGGGCGACATCGCCGCGGTCGCCGGCCGGCCCACCGCCCGGGTCATGCCGACCACGGCTGTCGCGCAGCGCAAGGGCGTGGCCGCCCTGTGGTCGGCGGAGCCCCGGGCCCTGGC
>JAEYTA010000077.1 GCA_023434265.1 Pseudomonadota bacterium | reverse complement strand
TGATGGGCGGCAGCCTGGCCGAGCTCGCCGCCCGCTTCCCGCAGTCGCGCCTGCGCCTCGACCAGATCGGGACACTGTTCGGCGAGAGCGGCTTCGGCCCCGTCAGCCTGGCCGTGACCAGCGCGCTCGAAGGCGCCCTGTTCGCCGCCTGGCTGGTCGCCGCCATGATCCTCGCCCGGCGGCGCCTCAACGGCGAGGGCTGGCGCGGCCTCTGATCAGGCCGCCAGCGGCGGCGCCTTGCAGAAGCGGTCGATGAAGCTCTGCTGCGTCGGCATCTCGGCCGCCGCGTGGGCGATGGCCGCCTTGAACCGCGCCATGCGCGCCGCGATGGTCTCGGGGTCGCTGCTCTCGGCCACCACGTCCCAGCTGTCGGGCACGATGTCCTGCCCGATCATCACCGCCACCCAGTTCGGTTCGACGAACAGCTCCTCGTCGTCCCGGAAGAACTTCCCGCCGCTGCGGAACAGGTCGACCTTGCGCCGCAGCGTCTCCGGCAGCGCCATGTTGCGGACGTAGTCCCACAGCGGCGCGTCGTCCCGCGTGGTCGCGTGGTAGTGCAGGATGATGAAGTCGCGGATGCGCTCGTACTCGCGCATGCTCATCCGGTTGTACTCGTCGATCAGGTGCGGCTCGAACGAGAGGTCCGGGAACAGGGCCAGCAGGCGCACCACCCCGGTCTGGACCATGTGCAGGCTGGTCGACTCCAGCGGCTCGAGGAAGCCGCTGGCCAGCCCCAGCGCCACGCAGTTCTTGATCCACGCCTTGCGCCGCCGCCCGGCCTTGAAGCGCAGCGTGCGGGGCTCGCCCAGCAGCTCGCCGTCGAGGTTGGAGATCAGCCGCGCCGTCGCCTCGTCCTCGCTGATGAAGCGGCTGCAGTGCACATAGCCATTACCCACGCGGTGCTGCAGCGGGATGCGCCACTGCCAGCCCGCCTCCAGCGCCGTCGAGCGGGTCAGCGGCGTCGATTCGCCGACCACGGCGCTGGGCGCGGCCACGGCCCGGTCGCAGGGCAGCCACTGCGACCAGTCCTCGAACCCGGCCTCCAGCGTCTGCTCGATCAGCAGCCCGCGAAAGCCGCTGCAGTCGACGAACAGGTCGGCGGCGACCGTGTCGCCCGACTCCAGCCGGACGCTTTCGATGAAGCCGTCCAGCGGCCGCTGGATAACCTCGACGATCCGCCCCTCGCGGCGAACCACGCCCCGCTCCTCGGCGTAGGCGCGCAGGAAGGCGCCGTAGAGGGAGGCGTCGAAGTGGAAGGCGTAGGCGATCATCGACAGCAGGTTCCGGGGGTCGTCGACCGGCCGGTAGAACTTCCCCGCCCGCGCCGCCGTCGCCGACAGCGAATAGGCCTCGATCGGCCCGGGGTCGCGGCCCAGCGCCCGCTGGCGCAGCCAGTGGTGGTGGAAGGCGACATTGTCGAAATCCAGCCCCAGCCGGCCGAACTGGTGGATGTAGTTGGAGCCGATGGCGCTCCAGTCGCACAGCTCGATGCCCAGCTTGAAGGTCGCCTGGGTCGCCCGCACGAAGGCGTCCTCGTCGATGCCCAGCATCTTGTTGAACTGGATGATCGGCGGAATGGTCGCCTCGCCGACGCCGACCGTGCCGATCTGCTCGGACTCGACCAGCGTCACCTGGATCGTGCGCGGCAGCTTGGCGGCCAGGGTGGCGGCGGCCATCCAGCCGGCGGTGCCGCCGCCGATGACGGCGACGGTACGGATGGGGCGATGCGTCATGCCGCCACCCTAACGCCTCCGCCGCTCATGTCCAAAATGTGGCGAACGGCGTCAGGCCTTGGCGGCGCTCGCCCCCGCGATCACTCGCAGCACGGCGTCGGCGGCGATCTCCGACGGATGCCGCCCCTCCCGGCCCATCAGGTCGAGCGCCGCGGTCTGGCGGAGCGCCTGCTCGCGCCGCGCCTCGGGATCGGCCAGCAGCCGCCCGACCTCCGCCGCCACCTTCTCCGGCGTGGCGTCGTTCTGGATCAGCTCCCGGGCGATCTCCTCGCCGGCGGCGTGGTTGAACAGTGTCGCGAACCTGCCGGTGAAGAACGGCTTCATGATCGCGTAGCTGAGCGGCTGGAAGCGGTAGCCGATGACCATCGGCGCGCCGGCCAGGGCCAGTTCCGACGACACCGTGCCGCTCGTCGCCAGCGCCACGGTGGCGGCCAGCATGGCGTCGTACTTCTCGGCCTCCTGCACGAGGTGAACCCGGAACGGCCAGGCGGCGACGCTGGCCGCTACCTCTCCCGCCACCGGCCCCGCCGCGACCACCGCCACCTCCAGCGCCGGATCGGCCCGCTTGAGCCGCGCCACCGCCCCCTCGTAGACGGGCGTCATCAGCCGGATCTCGGAGCGGCGGCTGCCCGGCAGGACGAGGAGCAGGTCGGCGTCCGGAGCGATGCCGCGGGCGGCGCGGAAGCGGGCCGGGTCGGCGCCGCTCATGTCGACGTGCAGCGCCTGCGATCCCACCACCGTCGTCGGCAGCCCTTCCCGCTCGAACCACGGCGCGTCGAAGGCGTAGAGGGCGAGCAGGTGGTCGACCGACTGCGCCAGCGTCTTCGCCCGGCCCGGCCGCGAGGCCCAGACCTGCGGGCCCACATACTTGATCAGCGGCACGTCGGGCAGCGCCGCGCGGATCGCCTGGGCGACCCGGATGGTGAAGCCCCAGCTGTCGATCAGCACCACGGCGTCGGGCTTCTCGGCCACGGCGAGCGCGGCCGTGTCGGCCACCCGCCGCTTCACCACGCCATAGGCCTTCAGCCCCTCCAGCCAGCCCAGCACCGACAGCTCGGCGATGTCGAACGGGCTGTGCACCCCCTCGGCCGCCATCTTCGCGCCGCCCACGCCGACGAAGGCCACGTCGTCGCCCAGCCGGGCCCTGAGCGCCCGGGCCAGACCGGCCCCGAGGTCGTCCCCGGACGCCTCGGCCGCCACCAGCATGACCTTCAGCGGCCGGCTCATGCCCGATCCTTCGCCGGCTCTCCCCAGACGTAGAGGCCCAGACGGTCGGCGGCCTCGACGATGGCCGGACGGTCGATGACGATCAGCTTTCCGGCCACCCCGCCGATCCCGGCCAGGCCGGCGGCGGCGGCCATCTCGACGGTGCGGGCGCCGATCACCGGCATGTCGACGCGCAGGTCCTGGATCGGCTTGGGGGCCTTGCCCAGCGCGCCCTTGCGGTCATTGGCCGAGCCGCGCAGGTCGCCGGGCAGGCCCGCGACACGCATCAGCATGGCGTCGGTGCCCTCCTGGGCCTCCACCGCCAGCACCAGGCCGTCGCACACCACCGCCCCTTGGCCGATGTCGAGTTCCCCCGACTTTTCCGCCACATGCAGGGCCTTCCTCAGGTCGGCCAGCTGCGCGTCGGACGGCTGCACGGCGCCCAGCGCCCCGGCCGGCAGGGTCTCGCCGCCGAGGATGTCGTCGGCGCCCTCGACCGCGAACCCCTCGGCCTCGAACACCGACAGGATCTTGCGCAGCAGGGCGTCGTCGCCACGGGTCGCCGCCTTGACGATGCCGGGCAAGAGGGTCGCGCCCTTGAAGTCAGGCTTCAGGGTGCGGAAGTCGGGCCGGTTGACCACGCCCGCGAGACAGACCGCCTTGCAGTCGGCCTTCTTCATCGCCGACAGGATGCGGCCGATCTCGGCCATGCCGGCGTCGACGCCGGGATAGTGGGCCAGGTGGGGATCGGCGAATCCGGCCAGCCGCACCACGAACACCGGCCGCCCCTCGGCCTCGCACCGCGCCGCCACCGAGACCGGCAGCGCCCCGCCCCCGGCGATCAGGGCCAGCTTGCCCGTCATTGGTCCGGCAGGCACAGCGGCCGGCGTCCGCCGTCGCGGATGAAGGCGACGATCTCCATGATCTCCGGCAGGTCGGCATAGGCGGCCTCGACCGCGTCCAGCCGTTCCGCGAAGGGCGCCTCGTCGCGCTCGAACAGGTCGCGGTAGGCGGCCAGCAGGCGGCGAATGGCGTCCTTGCCGTAGCCCTTGCGCTTCAGGCCGACGAGGTTGAGCCCGTGCAGGGCGGCGTGGTTGCCCCAGGCCGAGCCGTAGGGGATGACGTCGCGCGTCACCGCCGCCAGTCCGCCGACGATGGCCCCCTGCCCCACTCGGCCGAACTGGTGCACGGCGCACAGCCCGCCGAGGAAGACCCGGCTGCCGACGCGCGAGTGCCCGCCCAGGGTGGCGTGGTTGGCCATGGTGACGTTGTCGCCGACGATGACGTCGTGGCCCACGTGGGCCCCGGTCATGAACAGGCCGTTCGAGCCGATGGTGGTGAGCTTGCGGTCGCCCGGTGTGCCGCGATTGAAGGTGCAGTGCTCGCGGATGACGTTGTCCGAGCCGATCTCCAGCCGCACCGGCTCGCCCTTGTAGCCGCCGTGCTGCGGGTCGCCGCCGATGACGCAGAAGGGATGGATGACGGTGCGGGCGCCGACGGTCGTGTCCTGCTGGACGACCACGTGGCTGGCCAGCCGCACGCCCTCGGACAGGACCACGCCCGGCCCGACCGTGCACCACGGACCGATCTCGACGCCCTCGGCGATCTCGGCCTTCGCGTCGACGACGGCGGTGGGGTGGATGGTCACGCGGCGGGCTCCGCCACCGTCACGACCATGGCCATGAACTCCGCCTCCGCGGCCAGCTTGCCGTCGATGAAGGTCTCGCCGCGGAACTTGAAGGCGTCGCCGCGGGCCTTGATCACCTTCACCTCCATGCGCAGCTGGTCGCCCGGCCGCGCCGGCTTGCGGAAGCGCACGCCGTCGATGGACATGAACATGATCACCTTGCCCTCGACCGAGACGTCCAGGGTTTTGGACATCAGCAGCGCCCCGGTCTGGGCCATGGCCTCGACGATCAGCACGCCGGGCATGACCGGGTCGATCGGGAAGTGACCCGGGAAGAAGGGCTCGTTGTGGCTGACGTTCTTGATGCCGACGATCGAGGTGTTGGCGACGAAGTCCTCGGCCTTGTCGATCAGCAGGAAGGGATAGCGGTGCGGCAGCCGCCGCATCACCTCGGCGTAGTCGATCTTTCCGTCGTCGCTCATTCGTCCGCCTTCCCTGCGCGCGCCTTTCCGGACGCCTGTTTGGCGAGCCAGACCGCTTCACGCAAGGACTGCCGCAGGGGTTTGGCCGGATAACCGGACCAGGTCTCGCCCGGCGGGATGTCGGCCAGCACCCCGGCGCCGCCGGCCACCCGGGCCCCGTCGCCGATGCGGATATGGTCGCCGACCCCGGCCTGGCCGCCGAACATGACGTTGTCGCCCACCGTCACCGAACCCGAAATGCCGGTGTGCGCGGCGAGCAGGCAGTTGCGGCCGATCACGCAGTTGTGGCCGATCATCACCAGATTATCGATCTTGGTGTTCTCGCCGACGACCGTGTCGTCATAGGCCCCGCGGTCGATGCAGGTGTTGGCCCCGACCGTCACGCCGTCCTGCAGGATCACCCGGCCCAGCTGGGGCACGTCGACCGGGCCCGTCCGCGAGCCGGCGGCGCCGAAGCCGGCCTCGCCGATGCGCACCCCGGCGTACAGCTTCACCCGGTCGCCGATCAGGGCGAAGGCGACGCTGGCGTTGGGTCCGATCACGCAGTCGCGGCCGATCTGCACGCCCGGGTAGATGACGGCGTTGGCGCCGATGCGCGTGCCCCGTCCGATGCGCACGCCCTGGCCCAGCACCACGCCCGGCTCGACCACGACGCTGTCGTCCTCGGCCGCCTCCTCCACGGAGATCGGAGACAGGGCGAACGGCCGGTGCAGCAGCAGGGAGGCGCGGGCCCAGCCCGCCTGGGCCTCGCCCGAGACGATCAGGGCCGCCCCCGCGGGCGCGGCCTCGGCGGCCGAGGCCGGCGCGATGACGCAGCCGGCCCGGGTCGATTTCAGGCTGTCGAGGAAGCGGCGGTCGCCGAGAAAGGCGACGTCGGCGGGGCCGGCCGAGGCCAGCGGCGCGACGGCGGAGACCTGACGATCCCCGCCGCGCGCGACCTCCGCCCCGATCCGCTCCGCCAGCTCGTCGACGCGCAGCGCCGGCAGGCTCTCGAAGAAGCGCGGATCGGGCATCGGCCGTGGACGGATTACTGTTGCGGCTGCTGGACCGGCACCGGCATGCGGCTGAACGCCGGCAGGGCGGGCAGCTGCTGGTTCAGGCGCTGCAGCACCAGCTCGCTGATCTCCATCTGCGGGTTCAGATAGAAGACCTCGGCGCGGTTGAGCAGCAGGCTGCAGCCGCGCTCCTGGTAGACCTGGGCGACGATCGGATCGACCGCCTCGGCCAGCGCCCGGCGCTGCATGAACTCGGTGTACTCCAACTCCTGCAGGCGGGTCTGACGCAGCTGCTGGTATTCGGCGTAGCGCTGTTGCAGCTGCTGGCCGCGCTGCTGGCGCTCTTCCGCGGGCAGGCTGGCGCCGCTGGTGGCCAGGGCCTGGTCCTCGGTCTGGATGGTCTGCTCGTAGGGGCCGAGTTCGCCGGCCACTTCGCGTTGCAGCTCCTCGATGCGGGCGGCGAGGCCCTGACCGGCGGTCGAGCGGGCGAACACGCCCTGCAGGTTCAGCGCGCAGACGCCGGCGATCGGGGCGCCGTGCTGGACGGTGGGCTGCTGGGCCTGCGCCTGGGCGGTCCCGGCGAGGGCGAGGGCGGCGATGGCGAACGCGCCGGCGGTGAGGGTTTTCATCGATAGACTGCCTGTGTGACGGAGCCGCGGCCCCGCATTCCTAGAACTGGGTGGAGGTCGAGAAGCGGAAGGTCTCGGTCTTGTCGTAGTCTTCCTTGCCGAGAACATGGCTGAGGTCGAACCGGATCGGCCCCATCGGCGAGCGCCAGTGGATGCTGATGCCCGCCGAGGCGCGCAGCGACAGCTCGTCGGCGATGTTGGCGTCCGGCAGGCCCTGGGCGTTGACCGTGTAGCGGTCGTCCAGCACCCCCAGCGTCCCCACGTCGGCGAACAGCGAGGTGCGGATGCCATACTCCTCCGGCAGGCCGTTGGGAACCGTCAGCTCGAGGGTGCCGATGGCGTAGAAATTGCCGCCCAGCGCGTCGGTGGTGGTCAGGTCGCGCGGCCCCATGCCGGCCGTCTCGAAGCCGCGGAAGCTGTTGCCGCCCTTGAAGAAGCGGTCGTTGATCCGCACCGGATCGCCGCCCCAGCCCGCGACGTAGCCGGTCGAGGCGCTGGCGCTGACGATCCACTCCGGCGAGATGCCCCAGTAGGCCGAGACGTCGGCTTCCGTGCGGATGTAATTCACGTCGCCGCCGATGCCGGCGAAGTCCTGACGCAGGCTGCCGGTCCAGCCGCGGGTCGGGCGCACCGGGTCGTTGCGGCGGTCGACGTAGAGGGTGTAGCCCGCCGACGAGTTGAGGAACGAACCGACCTGGTCGCACAGGGCGGTCGAGCCGCTGCCGCCGGGGACGCAGTAGTTCGACGGAACGATGATCTCGTCGCTCTTCAGGAAGTAGCGGGTACTGAGCAGGGTGTAGCCGTTCAGCGGATAGGACAGACGCACGCCGCCGCCGGTCGAGCGGTAGTCGTAGGACGAATACTCGCTGAGATCGTAGCGCGAGTGGAAGGCGTCGAAGCCGGCGCGCAGGTCGCGGCCGAGGAATTTCGGCTCGGTGAAGCGGAAGTCGATCTGCTGGCGCAGCGAACCCCACTCGAGACGCGCCACAACAGCCTGACCGCGACCGCGGAAGTTCCGCTCGGTGACGCCCAGGTTGAGCACGAAGGAGTCGACCGAGCTGAAGCCGGCCCCGACCGAGAGCTCGCCGGTCGGCTGCTCCTCGACGGTGACGTTGACCACCGAGCGGTCGGGCGCCGAACCGCGGGCCTCCTCGACCGTGACGTCCTTGAAGAAGCCGAGGGCGCGCAGGTTGTTGCGCGAGCGCTCCAGCAGGGTGCGATTGAAGGCGTCGCCCTCGCTCAGCATCATCTCGCGGCGGATGACGTTGTCGAGCGTGCGGGTGTTGCCGACCACGTTGATGCGGTCGACGTAGACGCGCTGGCCCTCGCGGACGTTGAAGGTCACGTCGACGGTGTCGGTGTCAGGATTGGCCCGGTATTCCGGCTCGATCTCGACGAAGGCGTAGCCGGCCGACCCGGCCGCGAAGGTCAAGGCGTCGACCGCCGACTCGATCTTGTCGCTCTCGTAGAGGTCGCCCTCGTGGATCGGCAGCAGCAGGCGCAGGAAGTCCGCGTTCAGGCGGTCGTTCTCGGTGACCACCTCGACCTTGCCGAAGTTGTAGCGGTCGCCCTCGTCCACCGTCAGGGTGATGGCGAAGGCGCTGTCGTCCGGCGCCAGCTCGCTGATCGCCGAGGTCACGCGGAAGTCGTAGTAGCCGCGGTTGGTGTAGAATTTCCGCAGCTGCTCGCGATCGTAGTCGAGGCGGTTCGGGTCGTAGTTGTCGTTGGTCGTGAACAGCCGCCACCATTGCGACTGCTTGGTGATCATGACCTCGCGCAGGTCGTTGTCCGAGAAGGCCTGGTTGCCGAGGAAGGTGATGGCGCGCACGCCGGTCTCGGGGCCCTCGTCGATCTCGAAGATCACGTCGACGCGGTTCTGGTCCAGCTGGACGATCTTGGGCGTCACGGTCGCCGAGATGCGGCCCGACAGGCGGTACAGTTCGACGATCTTGCCGACGTCTTCCTGCACCCGGGCGCGGGTGTAGATGCCGCGCGGCCGCAGCGTGACCTCTTCGGTCAGCTTGTCCTCGCCGATGGCGCCGTTCCCCTCGAACACCACCTGGTTGATGATCGGGTTCTCGACGATCTCAACCACCAGGTCGCCGTTCGGCTGCACGCCCAGCTGGACGTCGGCGAACAGCTGGGTGCGGGTCAGGGTGCGGACCGCCACGTCGAGCACGGCGGGGTCGATCACGTCGCCGGGCTGGATCGGCAGGTAGGACAGCACGGTCGTCTGGTCGATGCGCTGGTTGCCGCGCACGAGGATGCGGTTGATCTGGACGCGCTCCGACGGCGCCTCCTGCGGCTGCGCGGCCTCGGCGGGCGCGGGCTGCGGCTCGGGCGCCGTCTGGGCCAGCGCCGGACCGGCCAGGCCGGCGGCGACGGCCAGAGCCAGCAGGCTGGGGCTCGCCGCGCGGGCGAAACGGAGGGCGGACGCGTCTTTTCGGATCATGCGGGAAACCATCGGGGGCTGGCGTCGGCTCATCAGGCGAGCCCGCCGAGGAATTTGAACAAGCTCAGCTTCTGCAGGTCGTTCCAGGTTGCGAACAACATCAATCCCGCCAGCAAAGCAAGACCGACGCGGTATCCGACCTCCTGGGCCCGGGCGGGGACGGGCCTGCGCGCCACGGCCTCGTAGCCGTAGAACAGCAGGTGCCCCCCGTCGAGCACGGGTATCGGCAGCAGATTTACGATGCCGATTCCGATCGAAACTATGGCGGCGAAGCTGAGGAAGGTCAGCGCCAGATTGCGGGCCATCCAGGCCGGGTCCGGATTCGCCGCCACCGCCTGCTGGGTCACGCTCCCGGCCGCCTTGGCGATGCCGATCGGTCCGTTCAGCAGGTCGCCCGATTCCTTGCCGGCGAAGATCCGGCCGATATAGGTCGCCGTCGTGCCCACGGTCGTGCCGATCGTGTCGAGTCCCTTGCCGAAGGCCTCGACCGGATTGAGCCGGCGGAAGCTGTAGTCCGACTGGATCATCGGACCCAGGCCGAGCCCGATGCGGGCGACGCGGATGCGGCCGGCGATCTCGTCGTCCTGGAGCTGCCGTTCGGGCGTCGCCGTCAGCGTCACCGGCCCGCCGGGGCGCTGGACGGTGAAGCGCAGCGGATCGCCGGCGCTCATCATCACCGTGCGGGTCACCTCGGTCCCGTCGACGACGGGGCGGCCGTTGATGGCGACGATCATGTCCCGCGGCTGGAAGCCGGCCTCGGCGGCCGGTGACCCGGGCGTCACCTGCAGGACCCGGGGCGCCGCAATCCGCTCCCCCACCACGCTGAACAGCAGGGTGAACAGCACCATGGCGAGCACGAAGTTGGCCGCCGGCCCCGCCGCCACGATCAGGGCGCGCTGCCAGATCGGCTTGAAATGGAAGTAGTCGCGCTCCGCGCCCGGCCCGCGCTCGGCCACGATCCGGCTCTTCAGCTCGTCCAGGCCGGCCTGGTCGGGGACGCTCGAGGCGTCGAGGTCGCCGGCGAATTTGACGTAGCCGCCCAGCGGGATCCACGCCAGCCGCCACTCCGTTCCGCGCCGGTCGACGCGGCTCAGCAGCGCCTTGCCGAAGCCGATCGAGAAACGGTCGACCTTCACCCCGAAGGCGCGGGCGACGAGGAAATGGCCCAGCTCGTGGACGGTGACGATGAACGTCAGCACCAGCAGGAAGGGCACGATGTAGGTCAGGGCCTGGCCGAGAAAGCCGGTCATTCCGGTATGGGTCCCTCTCCGCCGTTCAGGCCGCCGCCGCGAGACCCCGGACGATCGATTCCGCCGTCCGCCGAGCCTCCGCGTCCACGGCCAGCGCCGCGTCGCAGACGCTTTCGGAACCGGAATCCACCCCCGAGGCCGTCATGCGCGACAAGGTGTCGGCGACGACTGCGGCAATATTGAGAAAGCCCAGCCGACGGTCAAGGAAGGCCATCGCCGCCACCTCGTTGGCCGCGTTGAACACGATCGGGGCCGCCCCGCCCGCCTCCAGCGCCTCGCGCGCCAGCCGCAGCAGCGGGAAGCGGCGCACGTCGGGCGCCTCGAAGGTCAGCCGGCCCAGCGCCGCGAGGTCCAGCTTCGGCGCCGGCCAGGCGATGCGGTCCGGCCACGCCAGGGCGCAGGCGATCGGCGTCTTCATGTCCGGCGGGCCCATCTGGGCCAGGGTCGAGCCGTCGACGTACTCGACCAGGCTGTGGATGATCGATTCGGGGTGCACCACCACGTCGATCCGCTCCGGCCCGACGTCGAACAGATAGGCCGCCTCGATCGTCTCCAGCCCCTTGTTGGCCATGGTGGCGCTGTCGACCGAGATCTTGGCGCCCATGCTCCAGTTCGGATGGGCCACCGCCTGCTCGGGGGTGATTCCGGCCATGGCTTCGCGGGACGTGGTGCGGAACGGCCCTCCCGAGGCGGTCAGGACCAGCTTGCCGACCTGCTCCGGCGCGCCGTGCGGGAACACCTGGAAGATGGCCGAATGCTCGGAATCGACCGGGATCAGCCGCCCGCCCGAGCGGCGCACCCGCTCGATCAGGCCGGGGCCGCAGCACACCAGGCTCTCCTTGTTGGCCAGCGCCAGCGTCGCGCCGGTGCCCGCCGCCGCCCAGGCCGAGCGCAGCCCCGCCGCGCCGACGATGGCCGCCATCACCCAGTCGACCGGCCGCGCCGCCGCCTCGGCGATCGCCCCCTCCCCGGCCGCCGCCTCCACGCCCGTGCCGGCCAGCGCCTCGCGCAGCTCCTGCAGGCGCGCGGGATCGGCGGTGACCGCCAGCTTCGGCTTCCAGCGTCGCGCCTGCTCGGCCAGCCGGGCGATGTTGGCGCCGCCGGTCAGCGCCTCCACCTCGAAGGCCCCCGAGCCGCCGGCCTCGGCCTGGTCCATCAGGTCCAGCGTCGAGCAGCCCACCGATCCGGTGGAGCCCAGCACGGTGACGCGCCGCCGGATCACGCCGCCCGCTCCACCAGCAGCACGATCAGCCGTCCGCAGGCCACCACCACGGCGGCGAACATCAGCCCGTCGACCCGGTCCAGCAGGCCGCCGTGGCCGGGGATCAGATTGCCGGCGTCCTTGACCCCGTAGCGCCGCTTCAGCGCGGACTCCCACAGATCCCCGGCCATGGTGGCGATCGCCGCCGCCAGCCCCAGCGCCGCCCCCCACAGCGGCCCGATGCCCATGTCGAGGAAGGCCGCCAGCAGCGCCCCGGCGACGCAGCCCGCCGCCAGCCCGCCGACGAAGCCCGACCAGGTCTTGTTGGGCGAGAAGCGCGGCCACAGCTTGGGCCCGCCGAAGGTCGAGCCGGCGAGGTAGGCCATGATGTCCGAGGCCCAGGCGATGGCGAAGGCGAACACCGTCCACGCCAGGCCCACGGCGGTCGAGCCGTCGCGCAGCCAGATCAGCAGCACCGCCGGCCAGCCGAGGTAGAGCACCCCGTAGGCCGCATCCAGCGCCTCCTGCCCCCGGCTGCGGGCGAACAGCCCCGCCGCCACGGCGCAGAACACCAGCATGACCAAGGCCAGAGACAGCTGTTCGACATGCGCCGAGATCACCGCCGCGATCAGGCCGAAGGCCACCGCCCCGGTCATCAGCCGCCACGCCCGCGGCGCGCTCATCATCGCCCATTCGACCGACAGCAGCAGGCAGGCCGCCAGCATGATGCCGAGGAACCAGAAGCCGCCGGCCCAGATGGCCAGCACCGCCGCCGGCGCCAGCACCACCGCCGAGGCGGCCCGCAATCCGATTTCCCTGACCTTGACCGCCATCAGCCGGCCACGAGCGCGGGCGCGGCCGGGCGGCCGCCGAAGCGCCGGTCGCGGGCGCGGAACTGGGCCACCACGTCGGCGAGCGCTTCCGCCCCGTAGTCCGGCCACAGGATGTCCTGGTAGACCAGCTCGGCGTAGGCGGCCTCCCACAGCAGGAAGTTCGACAGCCGCCGCTCGCCCGAGGTGCGCACGATCACGTCGACCGGCGGCCCGCCGGCGGTCGACAGTCCGGCGTCCAGCGCCGCCTCGGTCAACGGGCCGACGGCCTCCCCGGCCAGCGCCCGCTCCAGATGGCGCTGCGCGGCGTCGACGATGTCGGCTCGCCCGCCGTAGTTGAAGGCCACCTGCAGCAGGAATTTCTCGTTGCCGGCCGTGGTCGCCTCGGTGCGGGCGACGATGTCGGCGATGTCCGGCGGCAGGCCCTCGCGGCGGCCGAGGATGCGCACCCGCACGCCCTCGCGGTCCAGCCGCTTCAGGTCGCTGGCCACATAGGAGCGCACCAGCCCCATCAGATCCGAGACCTCCTCGGCCGGACGCCGCCAGTTCTCGGTCGAGAAGCCGAACACCGTCAGGCAGCGGATGCCCAGCGCCGGTGCGGCCTGGATGGTTCGCTTCAGGGCCTGCACCCCCTCGCGGTGGCCCACGGCGCGCGGCAGGCCCCGGGCCTCGGCCCAGCGGCCGTTGCCATCCATGATCAGCGCGACATGGCGCGGCCCGTCGGGCTGGGGACTGGAGGGTTCGGCGGCCATGCGCTCTATCCTACGGCAGAACCGTCGTCAGACCTGCATGATCTCGACTTCCTTGGCCTTCAAGGCCTCGTCGATGCGCTTGATGGCCGCGTCCGTGTCCTTCTGGACCTCGGTCTCCATCTTCTTCTGCTCGTCCTGGCTGATCTCCGAGGCCTTCTCCGCCTTCTTCAGGTCGTCGTTGGCGTCGCGGCGCACGTTGCGGACCGCGATCTTCTGCTGCTCGGCGTACTTGCCGGCCAGCTTGACCAGGTCGCGGCGGCGCTCCTCGGTCAGCGGCGGGATCGGGATGCGCAGGGTCTGGCCGTCCACGATCGGGTTCAGTCCCAGGCCGGCGGCGCGGATGGCCTTCTCGACCGACACCACCATGCCGCGATCCCAGACGTTGACCGAGATCATCCGCGGCTCCGGCACGCTGATCGCCGCCACGGCGTTCAGCGGCGAGGTCGAGCCGTAGGCCTCGACCTGCACCGGATCCAGCAGGCCGGCGTTGGCGCGGCCCGTGCGCAGGCCGGCGAACTCCTCCTTCAGGGCGCCGACGGCCTTGTCCATGCGGTCGCGGTAGCTCTTGAGGTCTGGCTTGGCCATGGTCGTTTCTCTCGCGTTTCTCTGGTCGTGTCAGACGGACTTGCCGTCGCCGCTGATCACGGTGAAGGCGCCCTCGCCCTTGAGCGCGCGCCGGAACGAGCCGTCCTCGCGGATCGAGAAGACCACGATCGGAATGCCCGAGTCACGCATCAGGGCGACCGCCGAGGCGTCCATCACCTTGAGGTCCTTCGCCAGCACGTCCTGGTAGGTCAGGGCGTCGTAGCGGGTCGCGTTGGCGTCCTTCTTCGGATCGGCGGTGTAGACGCCGTCGACGCTGGTGCCCTTCAGCAGGGCGTCGCAGCCCATCTCGGCGGCCCGCAGGGCGGCGCCCGAGTCGGTCGTGAAGAAGGGCGCGCCCACGCCGGCGGCAAAGATCACCACCCGGCCCTTTTCGAGGTGGCGCAGCGCGCGGCGGCGCACATAGGGCTCGGCCACGGCGTTCATCACCAGCGCGCTCTGCACCCGCGTCTGCACGCCGATCTTCTCCAGCGCGGCCTGCATGGCCAGGGCGTTCATCACGGTCGCCAGCATGCCCATGTAGTCGGCCGAGGCGCGGTCCATGTCGCCGGCGGCCTTCGACAGGCCGCGGAAGATGTTGCCGCCGCCGATGACGAGGCAGATCTCCACCCCCTCGCGGGCGACGTCGGCGATGGCCGAGGCCACCTGGGCCACGGTCTTCATGTCGATGCCGTAGCCCTGGTCGCCCATCAGCACCTCGCCCGAGACCTTGAGCAGGACGCGCTTGTAGCGGAACTCGGACGGAACGTCGGGCATCGGAAGACCTTGGGGACGGCGGAATCGGACCCTTATAGGTAGGCCCGCGCGCGCTTCAAAGCCTCAGGATGACGGTCTCGACGATCGGGCGGCGGTCCCAGATCTGGATGCTGGCCTTCTTCAGCGCCCGCGCCACCGCCTGCTCGACCACCAGTTCGTCCTCCAGCGCCTCGCCCTTCAGGCCGCGCACCACCTGCTCGACCCGTTCGGCCAGGTCGTCCAGCAGGTCGCCCAGCGGGCTGTCCTCGTCGCCCGGCAGGCCGAGGCCGCGCACGTCGATATCGGAGACGATCTTGCCGCGCCGGTCCATGGCGAAGCTGACGATCAGCACCCCGTTCGAGGCCGCGTGACGCCGCTCGCGCAGGGCCGCCCCGGCCTCCTCGACCAGCATGCCGCCGTCGACGAACAGACGGCCCGAGGGGACCTCGTCGATGATCCGCGCGGGCCCGGGGGCCAGCAGCACCACGTCGCCATTGCGCGGCGTCACGGTCTCGGGGACCTGCATCTCCCTGGCCAGCGCCGCGTGTTCGGCGATGTGGCGGCGCATGCCGTGGGTCGGCACCGCCACGTGCGGCCGGGCCCACTGGTACATCTGGCGCAGCTCGTCGCGGCACGGATGGCCCGAGACGTGGATGCCCGGGTGATCCTTGTCGGTGTAGATGCGCACGCCCCGGTCCGACAACGTGTCCTGCAGCCGGCCGATGGCCAGCTCGTTGCCGGGGATGACCCGCGACGAGAATATGCAGTGGTCCCCCGGCCCCAGCTTGACGAAGGGATGCGTCCCCTCCGCCACCCGCGACAGGGCTGCGCGCGGCTCGCCCTGGCTGCCCGTGCACAGGTAGAGAATCTCGTCCGCCGGCCATTGCCGCGCCTGCTCTTCCGAGAGGAAGGGCTGGATGTCCGACAGCATGCCGACCGACTTGGCCGCCGCGGTGATGCGGTGCATCGACCGGCCCGCCAGCGCCACTCGCCGCCCCGCGGCCTCGGCGGCGCGGATGACGCTGTCCATGCGCGCCACGTTGGAGGCGAAGCAGCCGACCGCCACCCGGCCCTTCAGGCCCGAGATCAGCTCGGCCAGTGCGACCTTCACCTCCCCTTCCGACCCCGCCACGCCCTCCTGGAAGACGTTGGTGGAGTCGCAGACCATGGCCAGCACGCCCTCGTCGCCGAGGCGGCGGATGGTCTCCACGTCGGTGCGCTCGCCGACGACGGGATCGTTGTCGATCTTCCAGTCGCCGGTGTGCAGCACCATGCCCAGCGGCGTCTTGATGGCCAGGCCGTTCGGCTCGGCGATCGAATGGGTGATGGTCACCATCTCCACCTGGAACGGGCCCAGGTCGATCCGCCCGCCCAAGGGCACCTCGTGCAGGGTCACCCGGTCGAGAATGCCGGCGTCGCGCAGCTTCTCGCGGATCAGGAAGGCGGTGAACGGCGTGGCGTACAGCGGCGCCTTGATGCGCGGCCACAGCCAGCCGAGGGCACCGATGTGATCCTCGTGGGCGTGGGTCAGGACAATGCCGATGATCTCCTCCCCCTCGAGGAAGGTCGGATCGGGCACGATCACGTCGACGCCGGGGGTGGAGTTGTCGCCGAAGGTGACGCCGACGTCGACGACGATCCACTGGCGATTGTCGGCCGGCCCGAAGCCGTAGGCGTTCAGGTTCATGCCGATCTCGTTCGACCCGCCCAGCGGCAGGAAGACGAGTTCGTTCGATTGTTCTTTTGTCATTCGGCTTTCAGGTGGGAGTTCCGCCGCCAGATTTCCAGCAGGCCGCGGATGGTCAGGTCGGGGTCGAAAGCGTCGATGCTGTCGGTCGCCCCCTCGAACAGGGAGACCACGCCCCCGGTTCCGATGACGGTCATCGGCCGGCCCCACTCCGCCTTGATGCGCGCCACCAGCCCCTCGATCAGGGCGATGTAGCCCCAGAACACGCCGGACTGCATGTTTGAGACCGTGTCCTTGCCGATCACCTTGTCCGGCTTCTGGATGGCGATGCGCGGCAGCATGGCGGCCGCCTCGTGCAGGGCCTGCAGGCTCAGGTTCACGCCCGGGGCGATCACCCCGCCCTCGAAGGCGCCGTCGGCGGCGATGACGTCGAAGGTGGTCGCCGTGCCGCTGTCGATGACGATCAGGTCGCCGGGATATTTCAGGTGCGCCCCGAGCGCGTTGACCAGCCGGTCCGCCCCCGCCTCCTTGGGCTTGAGGATGCGCACCGGCATGCCGAGGTCGACGTTCTCGCCGATGACCAGCGGTTCGACCTCGAGATAGCGCCGCGACAGGTTGCGCAGGTTGAAGATCGACTGCGGCACCACGCTGGAGACGATGCAGCCGTCGAGGTCGGCCAGCGTCAGCCCGCGCATGGCCAGCAGCTGGGTCAGCCAGACCGCGTACTCGTCGGCCGTGCGGCTGGCCTCGGTGGCGGTGCGCCACTGGGCGATCCAGTCCGCGCCGTCGTGCACCGCGAACAGCGTGTTGGTGTTGCCCTGCTCGATCGCCAGCAGCATCAGCCGCTCCCTTCTTCTCCCCTTCCCCTCGAGGGGGAAGGGGTCGGGGGATGGGGTGGACGCGCCGACCTCGCCGGAACGGGCTCCGGGACGCCGACGGAGTCTACGGAATAAGGCGGGACACGCCCTGCCTCCACCCCACCCAACCCTCCCCCTCGAGGGGAGGGCCTTGTCTGGTCCAGCATCACGCCGACTCTCCAAAGAAGACGTCGCCGGCGGAAATCAGTCTCAACGAGCCATCGGCCAGTCTGAGCCGCAGCGCCCCGTCCGGCTCCACCCCCTCGGCGCGCCCCTCGACCGTCTCGTGGCCCAGCCGGGCGACGGCCGGCCCGTCCAGCCCGGGGGTCCGCGCCCGCCACGCGTCCAGCACGGGCTGGAAGCCGAGCGCCTCCCAGCGATCCATCCAGACGGCGAAGGCCTCGGCCAGCTCGCGGGCCGCGACCTCGACGGTCGGCGGCGCCGCCACGGTGGCGGACAGGTGCTGCGCCAGCGAGGTCGCCGGCCGCTCCGTCCCGGCCGGCGCGTGGGCCAGGTTGACCCCGATCCCGACCGCCAGCCACAGCCCGCCTGTCGCGTGCGCGCCGGACTCGACCAGCACCCCGGCGACCTTCTCGCCCGCCAGCATCACGTCGTTGGGCCATTTGATCGTCACCAGCGAGGGCGGCGCGTAGCGGTCCAGCAGGTCGGCCACAGCCAGGGCGGCGAGGAAGGTCACCTGCGCCGCCTCGGCGGGCGATTTACGGGTCAATTGCAGCAAGGTGGAAAACAGATTCCCCCCTTCGCTTTCCCAATTGCGCCCCCGCCGGCCGCGCCCGGCGGTCTGCCGCCGCGCGGCGATCCACAGCGGGCCGGTCTCGCCCGCCTCGGCCCGACGGCGGGCCTCCGCATTGGTGGAGTCGGTCTGGTCGAGCAGCAGGACCGGCGCCGGTCCCACTCAGCCCGCCCCGAAGCCCGTCGCGGCGGCGGCGGCCCACGGCTCCAGCCAGGTCAGGCCGACGATGACCAGCGGGAAGCTGAAGGCGGCGCAGGCCAGGGCGATGGTCTTCGCCTCCACCGGCGCGCGCTCGGTCGGCGCCTGCTCCGGCGCCGGGTCGAACCACATCACCTTGATGATGCGCAGATAGTAGAAGCCCGCCACGACCGAGGCCACCAGACCCGCCGCGCCCGCCATCCAGTAGCCGGCCTCGGCGGCGGCGCCGAACACGGCCCACTTGCCCCAGAAGCCCGACAGCGGCGGCATGCCCAGCAGCGACAGCGACAGCACGGTGATCGCCACCGCCGTCAGCGGCCGCTCCTTGCGCAGCCCCGCCAGATCCGGGATCGACCGGATCATCCGCCCGCTCCGGCTCAGCGACAGCAGAATGGCGAAGAAGCCGAACTGGTCCACGATGTACAGGGTCATGAACAGCAGCATCGACTGGATGCCCAGCGTCGTGCCCGCGGCGATGCCCAGCAGGGCGTAGCCGATGTTGGCGATCGACGAATAGGCCAGCAGGCGCTGGATGTCCTTCTGCACCAGGCCGCCGAACGCCCCGACCGCGAACGAGATCAGCGAGATCAGGATCAGCACCTGCGACCACTGCGCGTGGGAGTCGGCGAAGCCGTGTTCGAGGGTGCGGGCGATCAGCACCATGGCCGCCATCTTGGGCGCGGTGGTGAAGAAGGCCACGACCGGCGTCGGCGCGCCCTCGTAGACGTCGGGCGTCCACATGTGGAACGGCGCCGCCGAAACCTTGAAGGCCAGGCCGCAGATCAGGAACACCAGGCCGAACACCAGCCCCGGCGACGGATTGGTCGCGGCGTAGGCGGCGATGTCGTCGAAGCGCATCGAGCCGGCGAAGCCGTAGATCAGGCTCGCTCCGTAGAGCAGCAGGCCCGAGGACAACGCCCCCAGCACGAAATACTTCAGCCCCGCCTCCGAGGCGCGCAGGTCGTCGCGGTGGAAGGCGGCCAGCACGTAGAGGGCCAACGAGTGCAGCTCGATGCCGATGTAGAGCGAGATCAGGTCGCCCGAGGACGCCATCATGCCCATGCCCGCCGAGGCCAGCACGATCAGGATCGGATACTCGAAGCGGGCGATGCGCTGGCGCTTCATCCAGCCGTCGCCGAGCACCACGGCCACGGCGCTGGACAGGAAGATCACCGCCTTGCCGAACACGGCCAGCGGGTCGGCGACGTAGGCGCCGTCGAAGGCGCGGCCCAGCGGGCCCGTGACGGCCAGGGCCGTCGCCGCGACGAGCAGCAGCACCGAAAGGATCGACACCAGCCGCGCGCTCTTCTCGCCGGCGAAGGCGCCGACCATCAGGAGCACGAGGCCGCCGACCGCGAGGGTCGCCTCGGGGGCGGAGATCTGCAGGGCTTGGATCAGGTCAGGCATCATCGTCTCACCCGCCGATCGCGAGCTGATAGGCGGTGGTCACGGCGCTCACCGAGGCCTCGGTGTAGTCCAGCACGAGGCCGGGCTGCACGCCGAGGATCAGGGTGCCGAGGATCAGGGGGGCGAAGATCAGGAGCTCGCGCTTGTCGACGTCGGTGATCGCCCTCATCGCCGGATTGGTGATCTCGCCGAACATGACGTTGCGATACAGCGTCAGGGCGTAGACGGCCGAGAAGATCACCCCGGAGGCGGCCACGAACGCGGTCCAGGTCGACGCCTGGTAGACGCCGGTCATGGTCAGGATCTCGCCGATGAAGCCCGAGGTTCCCGGCAGGCCGACGTTGGCCATGGTGAACAGCAGGAAGATGGCCGCGAACCACGGCATCCGCGCCGTCAGGCCGCCGTAGAGGGCGATCTCGCGGGTGTGCATGCGGTCGTAGACCACGCCGACGCAGAGGAACAGCGCGCCCGAGATCAGGCCGTGGCTCAGCATCTGGAACACCGCGCCCTGCACGCCCTGGTCGTTGCCGGCGAAGATGCCCATGGTCACGAAGCCCATGTGCGCCACCGACGAATAGGCGATCAGCTTCTTCATGT
>JAEYTA010000060.1 GCA_023434265.1 Pseudomonadota bacterium | reverse complement strand
GAGTCGCCAAGGCCCGAGAAGAGCCGGCAAGCGACGGGCGAACGGATAACGGCCACGCGGGGCGTCTGTCTCGTCGAACGGTAACTCTACTCACAGACCGGGCGAGACCCGGCGCCCCGCTCCCCTTCCCACCCTTCGCCGGTCCCGCCGGCGGGGCCGATCCGCCGTGCGCCGGAACCGTCACGTCGGCTCACGTTTTGTTACACCCCGGCCTCGCCTTGCCGCGCCCGGCGCGCTAAGCGGGGCCACAGACCGCGGCCGGAGCGAGTCCGCGGCGAACCACGGCTCAGGGACGGCTCGATGACTCAGTGGGTGTACGGCTTCGGCGGCGGCTCGGCCGACGGCGACGCGTCGATGAAGAACCTCCTCGGCGGCAAGGGAGCCAACCTCGCCGAGATGTCGGCGCTGGGGCTGCCGGTGCCGCCGGGCTTCACCATCACCACCGAGGCCTGCAACCACTACTACGCCCAGGGCCAGAGCTATCCCGCCGATCTCGAGGCCCAGGTGAAGGCCGGCCTGGCCCGCGTCGAGGGCGTGGTCGGCAAGACCTTCGGCGATCCGAAAAACCCGCTGCTGGTTTCGGTCCGCTCGGGCGCCCGCGCCTCCATGCCGGGCATGATGGACACGGTGCTCAACCTCGGCCTCAACGACGACACCGTCGAGGGCCTCGCCGCCCTCAGCGGCGACCGGCGCTTCGCCCTCGACAGCTACCGCCGCTTCATCACCATGTATTCGAACGTGGTCCTCGGCCTCAGCCACGACGACTTCGAGGAGGTGCTGGACGACCACAAGGACCGGCTCGGCGTCACCGTCGACACCGACCTCGCCGCGAAGGACTGGGAGAAGGTCGTCGCCGACTACAAGGCGGTGGTCGAGGACCGGCTGGGCCGGCCCTTCCCGCAGGATCCGCATGACCAGCTGTGGGGCGCCATCGGCGCCGTTTTCGCCAGCTGGATGAACGACCGGGCCAAATTCTATCGCCGTATGCACGACATCCCCGAGAGCTGGGGCACGGCGGTCAACGTCCAGTCGATGGTGTTCGGCAACATGGGCGACACCTCCGCCACCGGCGTCGCCTTCACCCGCAACCCCTCCACCGGCGAGGCGAAGCTCTACGGCGAGTTCCTCATCAATGCCCAGGGCGAGGACGTCGTCGCCGGCATCCGCACGCCGCAGTCGCTGACGAAGGACGGTCGCGAGGAGATGGGCGAGACGGCCCCCTCGATGGAAGAGGCCATGCCGGAGGTCTTCGCCCAGTTCGTCGACGTCGTCGGCCGGCTGGAGAGCCACTACCGCGACATGCAGGACATCGAGTTCACGGTCGAGCAGGGCCGGCTGTGGATGCTGCAGACCCGCAACGGCAAGCGCACCGCCAAGGCGGCGCTGAAGGTCGCCGTCGATCTCGCCGCCGAGGGCGTGATCTCGCAGGACGAGGCGGTCAGCCGGGTCGAGCCCGGAGCCCTCGACCAGTTGCTGCACCCGACCCTCGACCCGAAGGCCGAGCGCGTCGTGGTCGCCGCCGGCCTGCCGGCCTCGCCCGGGGCCGCCACCGGCAAGGTCGTCTTCGACGCCGACGAGGCCGAGCGTCTGTCGCAGCTCGGCGAGCCCGTCATCCTCGTGCGCGAGGAGACCAGCCCCGAGGACATCCACGGCATGCACGCCGCCCGCGGCATCGTCACCGCCCGCGGCGGCATGACCAGCCACGCCGCCGTCGTCGCCCGCGGCATGGGCCGTCCCTGCGTCTCCGGCGCCGGCGAGATCCACATCGACGAGAAGGCCGGGACCTTCACCGCCCGCGGCCGCACCTTCAAGGCCGGCGACGTCGTCACCATCGACGGCTCGAAGGGCGAGGTGATGGACGGCGCCGTGCCGATGATCGAACCCGAGCTGACCGGCGATTTCCAGACCCTGATGGCCTGGGCCGACGGGGTGAGGCGCCTCAAGGTCCGCGCCAACGCCGAGACGCCGCTGGACGCGAAGACCGCCCGCGGCTTCGGGGCCGAGGGCATCGGCCTGTGCCGCACCGAGCACATGTTCTTCGACGACACCCGCATCGCCGCCGTCCGCGAGATGATCCTCGCCGACGACGAAGCCGGCCGCCGCGCGGCGCTGGCGAAGATCGCGCCGTTCCAGAAGGCCGACTTCGTCGAGCTGTTCACCATCATGAGCGGCCTGCCCGTCACCGTCCGCCTGCTCGACCCGCCGCTGCACGAGTTCATCCCGCACTCCGACGCCGACATGGACGCCCTCGCGGCCGCCCAAGGGCTGGACGCCGCCAAGCTCAAGCGCCGGGCGAAGGAGCTGCACGAGACCAACCCCATGCTCGGCCACCGCGGCTGCCGCCTCGGCGTCGCCTATCCCGAGATTTACGAGATGCAGGTCCGCGCCGTGCTGGAGGCGGCGCTGGAGGTGAAGAAGGCCTCGGGCGTGGCCCCGATCCCCGAGATCATGCACCCGCTCGTCGCCCTCGGCCTCGAGATGAAATACCTGCGCGAGCTCACCGACCGCACCGCCGAGGCCGTCTTCGCCGAGGCCGGCGACCGGGTCGACTACCTCGTTGGCACCATGATCGAGCTGCCCCGCGCCGCCCTGCGCGCCGGCGACCTCGCCGAACACGCCCAGTTCTTCAGCTTCGGCACCAACGACCTGACCCAGACCACCTTCGGCATCAGCCGCGACGACTCCGGTCGCTTCCTGCAGGCCTATATGGACAAGGGCATCTTCGAGACCGACCCCTTCGTCCGCCTCGACCAGGACGGCGTCGGCGACCTGATCCGCATCGCCGCCGAGCGGGGCAGGGGGGCGCGCGAGGGCGTCAAGATGGGCATCTGCGGCGAGCACGGCGGCGACCCGGCCTCCATCGCCTTCTGCGAGACCGTCGGCCTCGACTACGTCAGCTGCTCGCCCTACCGGGTGCCCATCGCCCGTCTGGCGGCGGCCCAGGCCGCCCTCGACGCCCGCGCCGGGACCGAGCGGGAGAAGGACCGCTAAGAGCTCGTTCGCCTCGATAAAGACACCATACGGTCACGATTGGCGTATCGGCGTCTGTGCCAAAGCATTCACACCCGGTTTCCAGATGTTAACTGCCTCTGGAACGGGTCGAGACGCGGCCCATTTGTATGCCGCTGGATGGGGCTGGTCGTCAGTGCGGCGACCACATCTAGAGGATACAGGAATTATGCGTAACGTTCTTCTCGCGACCGCCGCTCTTACTTTGATCGCCGCGCCGGCCATGGCGCAGGATCCGGCGTCGCCGGTGACCGGTTCGATCGGTTACACCCACTTCGACGGCGACCAGGGCGACCTCGGCGCCATCACCGGCCGTCTCGGCTACCGCTTCACGCCGTACGTCGGCATCGAGGGCGAAGCCTCGGTCGGCGTGAAGGATGAGGACATCACCGTCGGCGGCGTCGACGGCAGCCTCGAGCACGAATACGACGCGGCCGCCTATCTGGTCGGCACTGTGCCGGTGAGCCCGAACATGGAGCTGTTCGGTCGCGTCGGCTACGGCACCACCTCGCTGAAGGCCGAAGTCGCCGGTGTGGACGTCAGCGAGGATGGCGAAAGCATCAACTACGGCGCCGGCGCCAACTACTTCTTCGACGGCCAGAACGGCATTCGCGCCGACTGGACCCGTCGCGACTTCCGCGACGACGGCGGCGAGGTCGACACCTACGGCCTGAGCTTCGTCCGCCGCTTCTGATCGGACGACCGCCGAACGAAAAGGGCCCGCGACCTCGGTCGCGGGCCTTTTTTTCAGGACGCCCGGGCGGTCAGGCGACGCCGGGCTGCAGGGCCCAGCGCATCGAGCCTTCGCCGAACGGGCGGAAGAACAGGTCGCGATAGCGCTCGAACACCTCGACGATCTTCGTCGCCAGATCCTGGGCCACGGTCTCGCCCCGCTGTCGCTTCAGCGCCGCGACGCACTGAACGACGTCGCGCTGGTGGGCCGAGCCCCCCATCCGCTTGAGCACCACCGCGACGTCCTGCGCCAGCGGATCGATCTGGGCTCCCCACGGGGTCGTGTTCTGAGCCATTCGGGACACCCCCTTTGTTCTCGACACAGGCGAACGCCTCGCAAAAACTTGCGCTGGATGCAAGCTTCACCGCGATTTCGTGATCGGCGAGAGTCGGAGCGCCGGCGGCCCCGGGGCGTTTTCGACCCCATGACCGGAAAAGCGCTCCTGCCCGCCGCCCTCCCGTTCGTCCTGGCCCTCGCCGCCTGCGGCGACGAGAAGGTCAATCCGCCGACCGAGCCCGCCCCGCCGGTGGTCACCCCGGAGGCGGCCGCCCCGCCGCCGACCGCGCCGCCGGAGGCCGGGGAGGCCCTGCCCGGCACGGGTCCGGCCAGCTTCGTCGGCCGCTGGGCCGCCGACATCGGCTGGTGCTCGAACACGACCGGGGCGCAGCGGCCGATCGAGATCACCACCACCCGCTTCGAGGGCTACGAAAACAGCTGTTCGATCGACCGCATCGACGAACGCGCTGGCGGCTACGAGGCGGCCCTGACCTGCCAGGCCGAGGGGACGACGACGCAGGAGCGTGTGCGGCTGCAGGCCCAAGGCGACTCCCTGCGCCTCACCTGGCCCGACCGCGACGGCGCTGTGGTCCTGCTCACCCGCTGCGGCGCGGGCCTGCCGCCGTCCGGAGAGTAGCGGTCAGTTGAACAGGAAGTGCATCACGTCGCCGTCCTTGACGACGTAGGCCTTGCCCTCGGCGCGCAGCTTGCCGGCCTCGCGCGCCTTCGCCTCGCCGTTGAGGGCGACGTAGTCGTCGTAGGCCACCGTCTCGGCGCGGATGAAGCCCTTCTCGAAGTCGGTGTGGATCACGCCGGCGGCCAGCGGCGCGGTGGCCCCCACCGGGATGGTCCAGGCCCGCGCCTCCTTCGGACCGACGGTGAAATAGGTCTGCAGCCCCAGCAGCTTGTAGGCCTCGCGGATCAACCGGTTCAGGCCGGGCTCCTCCAGTCCGAGGGTTTCGAGAAACTCGGCCTGCTCGGCGTCGTCCAGCACGGCGATCTCGGACTCGATCTGGGCCGAGATGACCACCGAATTGGCGTTGTCCTGCGCCGCCCGCGCCGCCACCTGGGCCGACAGCGCGTTGCCCTTGTCGGCCGAGGCCTCCTCCACGTTGGCCACGTACAGGGCCGGCAGCGAGGTCAGCAGCTGCAGCATGTGCCAGGCCTTCTCGTCCTCCTTCGACACCTCGGCGAGGCGGGCCGGCTTGCCGGCGCGCAGCTGCTCCAGCGCGAGGTTGATCAGCCGCAGCGTCTGCTGCGCCTCCTTGTCGCCGCCCTTGGCCCGCTTCTCGACGTTGACCACCCGCTTCTCGAGGCTCTCGAGGTCGGCCAGCATCAGCTCGGTCTCGATGATCTCGAGATCCGACACCGGGTCGATGCGGTTCTCGACGTGGGTGATGTCGTCGTCCTCGAAGCAGCGGGCCACGAAGGCCACGGCGTCGCAGTCGCGGATGTTGGCCAGGAACTGGTTGCCCAGTCCTTCCCCCTTCGACGCTCCGCGCACCAGCCCGGCCACATCCACGAAGGTGATGCGCGCCGGGATGATCTCCTTCGAGCCGGCGATCGCCGCCAGCTTCTGCAGCCGCGGCTCCGGCACCGCCACGTCGCCGGTGTTCGGCTCGATGGTGCAGAACGGGTAGTTCGCCGCCTGCGCCGCGGCGGTGCGCGTCAGGGCGTTGAACAGGGTAGACTTGCCGACGTTCGGCAGGCCGACGATCGCGACTTTCAGGGCCATGGTCTTGGGGAGGTTCCTCGTGAGCGCGTGCCCTTAGCCGGTCTGGGCCGGTTTGTCAGGTTCGCCGCGCGGCCGGATCACTCCGCCTCGGGCTGGCGCACCCAAGCGGTGACCTTGGCGTCCGGGGCCCGCTGGAAGTCGAGGGTCAGCTCCAGGCTGTCGCCGTCGGCCAGCGGCCCGCTCAGGCCCATGACCATGATGTGGTTTCCGCCGGGCTCCAGCTCGACCAGCCGGCCCTCCGGCAGCGGCAGTCCGTCTTCCATCGGACGCATCATCATCATGCCGCTTTCGGTGCGGGTCTCGTGCAGCTCGACGCGGCCGGCGCCGGTGGCGGTCACGGCCACCAGCCGGTCGTCGGCGCGGGCCGTCATGGTCAGGTAGCAGCCGGTCATCATCCGCCCGGTCGGGGTCGGGCGGCAGAAGGCGTCGCCCACCGCCACCGGCGCCGCCGCCGCCCCGCCCTTGCCGCCGCCGTCGCCCGATCCGCAGGCGGCGAGCAGGAGGAGGGCGCCGAGGGCGAGCGGGAGACGGGCCATGTCGATACCTTGGTCGTTCTGGGGGCGACGGTCCGGAGACGTCGCCGACATGCGCGCATAGCCTCCCGCGCGCCGTTCGCAAAGGGCGGCGCGGCGTCGCGCTTCCGGCTCGACAGGTCCCGGTGCGCGTGAGACGGTCGCCTGCAACCGGGGAGCGCGCGCATGATCGACCTTCGAACGGCCTTGCTGGCGGGAACCGCCCTGTGGGCCCTCGGCGCCCTCCCGGCAGCCGCCCAGGCGGCCCAGGACGGAAGCGGCGGCCCGGAAACCGTGTCCCTGACCATCTACAACCAGAACATCGCCCTGGTGGAGGACACGCGGTCGCTGGACCTCCCGACCGGCCGCACCCGCCGCGAATTCCCCGGCGTCTCCGCCGGCATCCGGCCTGAGACCGTCGGCCTCTCCGGCCGCGGCCTGTCGGTGGTCGAACAGAATTTCGACTACGACCTGCTGACCCCGGACAAGCTGATGCAGTCCGCCGTCGGCGAGGAGATCGGCATCGTCCGCACCAACCCCGGCTCAGGCGCCCAGGAGACCCAGCGCGCCACCGTGCTCGCCGCCAACCAGGGCGTGGTGCTGGAGGTCGACGGCCGCATCGAGGTGCTGCGCGACGACGGCGTGCCGACCCGCGTGGTCTTCGACGAGGTGCCGGCCAACCTGCGCCCGCGCCCGACGCTCAGCGTCACACTCGACGCCGAGGGCGCCGGCCGCCGCGACGTGACCCTGACCTATCTGACCACCGGCCTGCAGTGGAAGGCCGACTACGTCGCCCGCTTCGACGAGGCCGCCGGCGCGCTCGACCTGACCGGCTGGATCACCCTGACCAACCAGTCGGGGACCAGCTTCACCCGCGCCGACACGCGGGTGGTCGCCGGCGACGTCGCCCTTATCCATGAAGCCAATCCGTATGGCCGGTCCTACCCCCAGCCGCCGCGGCCGCCTGTGCGCGGGAACGGCGTCGAGGGCGGCGGGGCGCAGGGGCTGGCCGACGTCTACGTCTATCCGCTCCCCGAGCCGGTCACCGTCGCCAACAACCAGACCAAGCAGGTTGGCCTCATCGACGTCTCCGGGGTCCCGGCCTCCAAGCGCTACCTCTACGAGGCCTGGGGCTTCGAGACCCAGACCGAGCCGGTCGCCGCCGAGGTGGCGGTGGTCTTCTCCAACAGCCGGGCCTCCGGCGTCGGCGCGCCCCTGCCGGCCGGCGTGGCCCGCGTCTACGTCGCCGACGAGGCCGGCGAGCCGCGCTTCATCGGCGAGGACCGGGTGCCGCACACCCCGACCGGCTCGGACATCGTCATCACCACCGGCCAGGCCTTCGACGTCACCGTCCAGCCGCGCGTGATCTCCAGCGAGGCCGCTGCCAAGCCCGCCTACTACCGCTGGAGGACGCGTTTCGAGATGGAATACACCGTCCGCAACGCCCGCCCGACGCCGGTGGTCGTGGAGGTGCGCCAGCACGGCCTGGGCCGCGACACCCAGCTGCAGGATCAGTCGATCGAGGGCGTCCTGCAGGACGACGACACCATCGTCTGGCGCGTGCCGGTGCCGGCCAATGGCGAGACCGTCCTCACCGCCGACGTGATCACGGGGGGCTGAGGCGGGTGCGCCGCCTCGTCTGCCTCGCCGCCCTGCTGATCCTGCCCTCCGCTCCGGCCTGGGCCCAGGTCGAGGTCGTCTCCCCCGGCCCCGAACGGGCGGCGGTCGTCGTCTACCGCGACCGGCCGGTGAACACGGCCGAGCTGATCGAGCGATCGAACCAGCCATGGGAGCGGCTGGACCAGGAAGGCCTCGCCCTGATCGTCGAGACCCGCACCGTCGATCTGCCCGCCGGCGAGGCGGTGATCCGCTTCCGCGGCGTCGCCACCGGCATCGCGCCCCAGACCGCGGTGCTGGAGGGCCTGCCGGCGCGGGTGATCGAGCGCAATACCGACTTCGACCTGCTCAGCCCCGGCTCGCTGATCGCGCGCTCGGTGGGGGAGGTGGTGCGGGTGGTGCGCACCAACCCGGCCACCGGCGAACAGGTCGAGAAGGCCGCCGTGCTGCGCGCCGGCCCCACCGGCACGGTGCTGGAGATCGACGGCCGGCTGGAGGCGCTGGACTGTTCCGGCCTGACCGAGCGCATCGTCTTCGACCGCGTGCCCGAGGGGCTCGGCGACCAACCGGTGCTGTCGGTGCGCACCCGCGCCGAAACCGCCGGCCGGCATACTGTCACCCTGGCCTACCTCGCCACCGGCCTGCAGTGGTCCGCCGACTACGTCGCCCGCGTCTCGCCCGGCGGCGACACCCTCGACCTCGCCGGCTGGATCACCCTCGCCAATTTCGGCGGCACCGGATTCCCCGCCGCGCCGGTGCAGGTGGTCGCCGGCAATCTCAACCGCGACGACGACACCGTGCCGGTCGAACCGGTCGAGGTGGTGCGCAGCCCCGCCTGCTGGCCGCTGGACACGACAACGGGCTCGGATGAGATCGGTGAGATTGTGATCACCGGGCGCCGCGTAGCCGCTGGCGCGGTGGCCGGAGCCCCGGTGGTGCAGGTCGACGCCAACTACTTGGCGGATGTCGATGAGATCGTCGTCACCGGCAGCCGCATCGTCAGCCTCGGCGAGCTCGGCGACTACAAGATCTACACCCTGCCCGAGCCCACCGACGTCCTCGCCCGCCAGACCAAGCAGGTCCAGTTCATCGCCCGCGACGACGTCCGCTTCACCCGCGTCTACCAGGCCGAGATCGCCGTCGGGAACGATTCAGACCCCACGACACCGCAGCTCCTCCTGCGCCTCCGCAACGAGGCGCGAGACGGCCTCGGCCTGCCGCTGCCCGGCGGCGGCGTCACCCTGATGGAGACGGCGGGCGGACGAAGCCTGTTCGCCGGTCAGGCGCGCTTCGAGGACAAGGGGATCGGACTGCCCGTCGAACTGCCCTTCGGCGAGGCCATGGGCCTGACCGTGACCCAGGAGACCATCGAGGACGAGACCATCGACAGCCGGGAGTGGACGGAACTGCGGCGCGCCACCGTCGAGGTCGTGGTCCGCAACGACAAGTCCTCCCCGGCGGCCGTGGAGATCGTGCCGATGGAACGGTGGCGGCAGGACTTCCGCATCCTCCGCTCCAGCCGTCGGCACGTCATCACCGACGGCGGCTATCCCGCCTGGCGGCTGACCGTCCCCGCCGGCGGCGAGCAGACGATCCGCTACACCATTCAGTACGAGGACTAGCCCCCGCGCGCCGCGTCCTGCGCCGCCTGCCGCGGGCTGAACTTCGGGGCCGGGGCCAGCCGCATCACCTCGGCCTGGTAGCGGTCGTCGTCTCCGGCGAGGGCGAAGGGCAGGGCGTCGGCGCAGGCGTTCAGCATCGCTTCCAGCCACGGCTGGTCGGCCTTGTGGAAGTCGCTCAGCACATGGGCGTGCACCAGCTCCGGCCGTCCCGGGTGGCCCACCCCCATGCGCGCCCGGCGGAAGTCCGGCCCCAGCTGGCTGATCAGGCTGCGCACCCCGTTCTGGCCCGCCGCCCCGCCGCCCTTCTTCATCCGGAAGCGCCCGGGGGCCAGGTCGATCTCGTCGTGGAAGACGATCACCTCGCCCGGCGCGACCTTGAAGAAGCGCGCCGCCTCGCCGACCGCCCGCCCGCTCTCGTTCATCCAGGTCTGCGGCTTCATCAGCAGGACCTTCACGCGCCCCTGCGCCGTCTCGACCTCGCCCTCGCGGATCACCGACTGGAACTTGGCCCGCTCGGGCCCGAACGACCACCGCCGCGCGATCTCGTCGGCGGCCATGAAGCCGATGTTGTGGCGGTTGCCCTGGTATTTCGGGCCCGGGTTGCCCAGGCCGGCGACGATGATCATGGCGTGCTCCGGACAAGGAAACGGCCCCATCCGTAACCGGAAGGGGCCGCTCCTGAAACAGTCGATCGAAAGGCGATCAACCCTCGGTCGTTTCGCCCTCGGCGGCGGCCTCGACGTCGGCCTGCTCGGTCGCGGGGACCTCGGCGGCCTCTTCGGCGGCGGCGGCTTCCTCGGCCACGGCGGCCTCGATCTCGTCGGCGGCCTTGGCGGCGGACGAGGTCTTGATCGAGGCGATCACGAAGTCACGGTCGCCGATGGTCGGCTCGACGTCCGACGGGACCTTCAGGTCCGACCAGCGGATGGTGTCGCCCAGCTTGTGGCCGGCGAGGTCGACGATCAGGTCTTCCGGGATGTGGTCGGCGCGGACCTTCACCTCGACCGCGTGGCGGACCACTTCCAGCGAGCCGCCCTGACGGAAGGCCTGGCACTGGTCTTCATTGATGAAGTGGACCGGGATCTCGATCTTGATGGTCTGGTTCTCGTCGACGCGCATCAGGTCGAAGTGCAGCGGGCGATCCGACACCGGGTCGAACTGCACGTCGCGGGCGATGACCGGCTGGGTCTCGTCGCCGTACTTCAGGGTCACCAGGTGGCCCAGCAGCTTGCCGGTGTAGAGCGACTTGCGGAAGTCCTTCTCGTTGACCGAGATGGCCACCGGGGCCTTGTCGCCGCCGTACAGGATGCCCGGCACCATGCCGGCGCGGCGGGCCGCGCGGGCGCCGCCGGTGCCCACGCCGTCACGGACGTCGACGTTCAGAATGATCTCGGCCATCTGGCTCGCCTCAACAAACAACGGAAACGCCGCGCCAACCCTGAGTGGCCCGCGCGGCGGGGTCGTGAAACCCTCGAATTCAGGAGCGCGGGCTATTACACGCTGGCGGCGGCGGACGCAACCGTCCGCCGCGCGCCGCGCCGCGCGGGGTCGTCAGCGGCCGCTGTTCAGCGCCGCGGTCGCCGAAGCGGACACCGCCACGGCCTCCGCCGCCACCGGGGTCGGCGTGGGAGCGGCGTCCTCGGCCTCGGCCACCAGGGTCGGCGTGACCTCCAGCGGCGCCGGGGTCACGCTCTGGGCCGTGCAGGTCGCCAGGTCGCGGGCGATGTGCCGGCCGACGCAGAACATGTCCTCATAGCTGGGGCGCGACGCCGCCAGGCACTGGAACAGCATCAGCTTGGACATGTTGAGGCAGAACTCGCTGTTCTGCTCGACCGTCAGCGCCTCGGTGTTGGCGCGGGCGTCGTCGCCGCCGGCGCCCAGGGCGGCCAGCGCCGCCAGCGCCAGCGAACGCACCACGGCAGGGGTGTAGGGCGGGCCGGCCTCGGCGGCCGTCGCGCTCAGGCCGGATCCCGAATGGGCGGCGGTGAACAGGCGCGCCGCTTCCTCGGCGGATGGCAGCATCTCGGCCGCCGACAGCGTCTTGGCGCCCTCCAGCCGCTGTTCGCGATTGGCGATGTGGGTCACCGCCCAGCGGCGGCGCGGGTCGCGGCGCTCCTGGATGGTGTAGGCGTCGCCTTCCACCGCGTCCGCGATGACCAGCATGGCGGCCGCATCCTGGCCGAGCGTGCCGGCGATCAGGCCGGCGGCGGCGTCGGCGCCGGGGAAGGTGGCGGCCGTGGCCGGATCGGCGATGATCCGGGCGACCATCTCCTCGCGGACGGTCGGGTCGACGGCGTACTGGCGCACGCCCTGGACGAACTCCGGCGACTGCAGCGCGAGGATCGAGCCGTAGGCGATCATGCCGCGTGACAGCTGGGCCGGGTCGTAGGCGGCGCCGCGGCGGATGGCGGCCTGGATCGCCTCGGCGTCCGAGAAACCGCCCGCCGGAATGGCGCGCGCGTCGCGCATGAAGGCGACGTAGATGGAGGCGGCCTGGGCGACGCCGTCGTTCAGCGTCAGGGCCGGCGGGGGCGGCGGCGGCGGGGGCGGCGGCGGCGGGGGCTCGTCCGTGGCGCAACTGGCGAGAACGGCGGCGGCGGCGACCGCCGCGAGCGCGAGTCCGCGCCGCATGTGACCCTGAATCATACTGACCCCCAAGCAACCCCGACGCCCGCGGACGCGGTGCAACGACCGATCCCCCTTATACCGTGGGAGAAAGGGTTGGCCGAGGGTTAATCCTGACAGGCGAACGACCCCGGAAGGAGGCGCCGGTCAATCCCCGCCGGTGTTCAGTCGCTCCGTCAGCGACCGGGCCGGCGTCGGCGGAGGCGGCTCTCGCGGCGTCGGGGCGGGGGTCAGGGCCGGCGCGGGGGTCAGTGTCGGGGCGGGCGTGACCCGCGGCGCGGGCGGCGCGAAGGCCGGATCGGGAGCGATCACAATTCTGGGAGCGGGCGGCTCGTCGTCGACCACCTCGGTCGTCGTCAGCCCCGAGACGGTGACGATCGCGGCGGGCAGGGCGGCGCCCCGGGTGCAGGTCGACAGGTCCCGCACCACGTGCCGACCCAGGCAGAACATGTCCTCGTAGTTGGGGCGCGAGGCGGCCAGGCACTGCAGCAGGTTCAGCTTGGCCATCGTCATGCAGGTGCGGCTGGTCCAGTCGAACTGCAGGGCGTCGGTGTTGGCGCGGGCGTTCTCGCCGGCCGCGCCCAGCGCCGCCAGGGCGGCGAGGGCGAGGGCGTTCTCCACCGCCGGCGGATAGGGCGGCTCGCGCAGGCCGGACCGCACCGACAGGCCGGTTCCGTCATGGGCGGCGGCGAACAACCGGGCGGCCTCGCCCGCCGGGGGCAGCATCGCCTGCGACGACCGGCTGTGCGCGGCGGTCAGACGCCCCTCGCGGTCGGCGATCTGGGCCGTGCCCCACGGCCGCCGCGGGTCCCACGGATTCTGGATGGCGTAGGCGTCGTTCTCGATCGAGTTGGCGGCGCGGCTCAGCGCCTCCACGTCCCGCTGCAGGCTGGCGATGATCAGCCCCGCGGCCGCGTCCGCCCCGGGCAGGCGCGAGGCGCGCTTCGGATCGGCCACGATCTCGCCGACCAGCCGCTGCCGCGTCGTCTCCGGGGTGGCGAACTCCCGCACGCCCTGGACAAACTCGGGCGACTGCAGCGCCAGGATCGAGGCGTAGGCGATCAGGCCGCGCGACAGCTGCTCCGGGTCGTAGCCCGAGGCCCGGGCCAGCGCCGCCTGGATGGCCTGCGGGCTCTCGAATCCGCCCTCGATGGTCTGCATGTCGCGGGCGAAGGCGATGTAGACGGCGGCGGAATCGGCGACGGACTGGTTCAGGGCGACGGGCGGCCCGCGCAGGGCGATCTCGGCGGCGACGCGTTCGGCCTCCGCCCGCGCCTCGGCCTCGGCCTGGGCGGTCGGGGAGGCGCAACTCGCCAGGGCGGCGGCGGCCGCGAGGGCGGCGAGACTGAAGCTGGCGCGCAGGAAAGCCGGTCGCATCGGAACTCCTCTGAAAGCCGGCGTCATCAACGCCCCGGTTCCGGGCGGTAATGGGGCGAAGCCGAAGCCGTTCCGGAAAAGCTTAGTCGAACAGCTTGGAAACCGACTCCTCGTTGGCGATCCGGCGGATCGCCTCGCCGATCAGCGGGGCCACCGAGACGGTGCGGATCTTGCCGCAGTTCAGCACCTCGTCGGGCTGTTCGATCGAATCGGTGATGACCAGCTCCTTCAGCGGCCCGTCGGTGACGCGCTGCACCGCCGGCCCCGACAGCACGCCGTGGCTGATGTAGGCCGAGACCTCGACCGCGCCCTTGTCGATCAGCGCCTTGGCGGCGTTCACCAGCGTCCCGCCCGAATCGACGATGTCGTCGAACAGGATGCAGCGGCGGCCTTCGACGTCGCCGATGATGTTCATCACCTCGCTCTCGCCCGCCTTGGGCCGGCGCTTGTCGACGATGGCCAGATCCGCATCCAGCCGCTTGGCCAGCGAGCGCGCCCGCACCACCCCGCCGACGTCGGGCGAGATGATCATCAGGTCGTCGCCCTTGCGGTAGTTCTCCTTGATGTCCTGGGCCAGCACCGGCGTGGCCAGCAGGTTGTCCGTCGGAATGTCGAAGAAGCCCTGGATCTGCCCGGCGTGCAGATCCATCGTCAGCACCCGGTCCGCGCCGGCGCGCGTGATCAGATTGGCCACCAGCTTGGCCGAGATCGGCGTGCGCCCGTCCGTCTTCCGGTCCTGCCGCGCGTAGCCGTAGTAGGGCATCACCGCCGTGATCCGCCGCGCCGAGGCCCGCACCAGGGCGTCGGTGATGATCAGCAGCTCCATCAGGTTGTCGTTGGCGGGGAAGCTGGTCGACTGGATGACGAAGACGTCCTCGCCGCGGACGTTCTCCTCGATCATCGCGAACACCTCGTTGTCCGCGAACCGCTTCACCTGGGCCTTGGTCAGCGGCATGTCGAGGTGGTCGGCGATGGCCCGGGACAGGGTCCGGTTGGAGTTGCCTGCGAGCAGCTTCATGGCCGGTCATCCTTTCGCCGTCATCGCCCGGCGACATGCCGCGGAGCGCTGGCGCGCTTCATATCAGGGGACGGCCGGGCCACAAGGCGCGGCTCGCGTTTTTGCCGCGCTTCCTTGCGCATTGGCGCGGGCTTGTTCGCTGGTGTAGAGATCGCGTCTCGTTTCCGGGGGCGCCGACGGGTGAACGCCCGCCGGCCTGCAAGTTGAGGTCGTCCTTGTCCGCTTCGAAGTTCCGCACCGGCCTGATTCTCGCGGCCGTCGCCGTCTCGGCGCTCACGACCTCCGCCTGCATGAACCGCGGCGCCAACCGGCCGCGGCTGGCCTACGAGGAGCGCCCGGTCGAGGCGCTCTACAACACGGGCTACCAGCGCCTCGAATCGCGCCGCTGGGCCGACGCCATCGACTACTTCCAGGAGGTCGAGCGCCAGCACCCGTATTCGGAGTGGTCGCGCCGGGCCATCCTGATGCAGATCTACGCCTACTATCAGAACAACAACTACGTCGAGGCGATCGCCGCCGCCGACCGCTTCATCGCCCTGTTCCCCGGCAATCCCAGCGCCCCCTACGCCTTCTACATGAAGGCCCTGTGCAACTTCGAGCAGATCACCGACGTCGGTCGCGACCAGGGCTACGCCCAGGCGGCGCTGAACGGCCTGCGAGACGTGGCCCGCCGCTACCCCGGCACCCCCTACGCCATCGACGCCACGGTCAAGATCGACATGGTCAACGACCAGCTGGCCGGCAAGGAGATGTCGATCGGCCGCTACTACCAGCGCGCCAACCAGCCGCTGGCCGCGATCAACCGCTACAAGACGGTGATCGACAACGAGGCCTTCCAGCGCACCTCGCACACGCCCGAGGCCCTCTACCGCCTGGTCGAGGTCTACCTCGGCCTCGGCCTGCGCGACGAGGCGGTGCGCAACGGCGCCGTGCTCGGCCACAACTATCCCGGCAGCCCGTGGTACGCCGAGGCCTATGCCCTGCTCACCGAGGAGGGCTCGCGCCCCGACGTCGCCCCGACCGGCCAGCGGGAAAGCTGGCTGCGCCGGATCCTTCCGGGCTGACGTTTCCGTTCTGTTCCGCTAGACTCATTGCTCCATGGGAGCTTGGGCTGGAATGATATCCTTGGACGACGGCGCGACTCTCTATTCGACTGTCGGCGCTGAGCCCCGGAAGATCAGGTCCGGTCCGCTCCGTGTCCTGCTGGTGACGGCCATGCGAGGACACGAAGGCTTCTACGAGGACATGCTGTTGGTGCTCGATAGCGGCCGCGCCTACAAGGCAGGTGAAATCCGGCGGCTGAGTCGGCGCCTGGCGGGGAAGCGGTGGTATTGGCCGTTTTGACAATGCGATTGGTTCCGCTCTCAGCGGCCGTCGGGAGCCGCCCATGCTGACGGCCCTGTCCATCCGCGACATCGTCCTCGTCGACGCCCTGGACCTCGAGGTCGAGAGCGGCCTCACCGTGCTGACCGGCGAGACCGGGGCCGGCAAGTCGATCATCCTCGACGCCCTCGGCCTGGCGCTCGGCGCCCGGGCCGACGCCGGCCTGGTCCGCGCCGGCGCGAAGCAGGCCTCGGCCACCGCCGTCTTCGCCGCCCCCGACGACGCCGCCCTGATCGAGCTGATCTCGGACAAGGGCTTCGAGGTGGCCCCCGGCGACGAGCTGATCCTGCGCCGCACCCTGACCGCCGACGGCCGCAGCCGCGCCTTCGTCAACGACCAGCCCGCCGGCGTCGCCGCCCTGCGCGAGATCGGCCAGGCCCTGGTCGAGGTGCACGGCCAGCACGAGACCGTCGGCCTGCTGGACTGGAAGACCCACCGCGCCCTGCTCGACGCCTACGGGGGGCTGCAACCTCAACTGGACGGCGTCGCCCACGCCGCCGAACGCCTCAAGGCGGCCGAGCAGACCGTGGCCGCGCTGAAGGCGGAGGCCGCCGACGCCGCCGCGCGGGCCGGCGAGCTGGCCGACAACCTCGCCGACCTCGACGCCCTCGACCCCCGGCCCGACGAGGAGACCGAACTGGCCGGCGAGCGGGCCATCCTCGGCGCCGCCGAAAAGGCCATCGCCGACCTGTCCGACGCCCGCGCCCAGCTGGGCGGCGACAAGCTGGCCCGCAACCTCGCCGCGGCCCTCCGCGCCGTCGAGCACGCCCGCCAGCGCGCCGGGCAGGCGGGGGCCGAGCCCGACCATCCGATCCTCCAGCGCCTGTCCGCCGCCGCCGAGGCCATCGACCGCACCCTCGTCGAGGCCCAGGAGGCCGTCGCCGCCGTCGACGCCGCCGCCGACGCCTTCGACTTCGAGCCCGGCCGCCTCGACAAGGCCGAGGAGCGGCTGTTCGCCCTGCGCGCCGCCGCCCGCAAGCTGAACACCTCGGTCGAGCTGCTGCCGGTGCTGCGCGTCCGCTTCCGCGAGCAGCTGCGCCTGATCGAGGACGGGGCCGAGGCCATCACCGCCGCCGAGCGCGCCGCCGCCGCCGCCCGCGAGGCCTGGGACCTCGCCGCCACCCTGCTGACCTCCGCCCGCAAGGCCGCCGCCGACCGCCTGACCGCCGCCGTCATGTCCGAGCTCGGCCCGCTCAAGCTCGAGCGCGCCCGCTTCCGCGTCGCCTTCGAGCCGGTCGCCGAGGGCCGCCGCGGCCCGCTGGGCGCCGAGACCGTGCGTTTCGAGATCGCCACCAACGCCGGCACCGCCTTCGGCCCGCTGGACGCCATCGCCTCGGGCGGCGAGCTGGCCCGCTTCGCCCTCGCCATGAAGGCGGCCCTGGCCGGGCGCGAGGACCAGCGCCAGCCGGTGATGATCTTCGACGAGGTCGACCAGGGCGTCGGCGGCGCCGTCGCCGAGGCCGTCGGCGTTCGCCTGCAGAAGCTCTCCCGCGGCGCCCAGGTGCTGGTCGTCACCCACAGCCCGCAGGTCGCCGCCCGCGGCCACGCCCACTGGAAGGTGCGCAAGTCCGACGCCGCCGGCCTGACCACCACCACGGTGGACGCCCTCGACGAAGTTCAAAGGCTGGAGGAGATCGCCCGCATGCTCTCCGGCGCCGTCATCACGGACGAGGCGAGGGCGGCGGCCAAGGCGCTGGTCGGCTAGGGGAGGGGCTCAGGCCCCCTGCAGCACCTTGCGCAGCTGGACGTGCAGTTCCGGGTTGGCCGCCAGGATCTGCTTGCCGCTCTTCGGATCGCCATCGGCGTCGATAGTCGTCACGATGCCGCCCGCCTCGGTGACGAACAGCAGGCCCGCGGCCACGTCCCACGGCTGCAGGTTGCGCTCGTAGTAGGCGTCGTACCGCCCCGCCGCGACCCAGGCGAAGTCCAGCGCCGCCGAGCCCAGACGGCGGATGCCCGCCACCCGCTGGCCGACCGCGTGGATGTCCTTGATCGCCTGGCCGTGCCCCGTCTTGCCGATGAACGGCAGGCCGGTGGCGATCAGGCTTTCGGACAGGTCCTTGCGCGCGGCCACCCGGATGCGGCCGTCGTTGAGGTAGCAGCCCTTGCCCTTCTCAGCCCAGAACAGCTCGTTCATCACCGGGTTGTAGGTCACCCCGGCGACGATCTCCGACGACCCGTCCGGCGCGCGCCGCTCCAGCGCCACGGTGATGGCGAAGTGCGGCATGGCGTGCATGAAGTTGGTGGTGCCGTCGATCGGGTCGACGATCCAGATGTGCGACTTGTCGGTGCCCTCGATCATGCCGCGCTCCTCGCCGAGGAAGCCATAGCCCGGCCGCGCCTTGGTCAGCAGTTCGAACAGGGTCTGCTCGGCCTTCAGGTCGGCGGCGGTCACGAAGTCGCCCGGCCCCTTGCGCGACATCTGCAGGTTCGACACCTCGCCGAAGTCGCGCAGCATCGGCCGCGCCGTCTTGCGGACCGCGTCCATCATCACTTGCAGCAGGGCGGAGGCGAGGGCCATGGGAATCTCCTGGTCCGGCTGTCCTTGAGAAGGCGGAAGCGCCCGGACAGACGGAGAAGTTCAAAAAGGTCGTAGGGCTTGGGGGTTGGGGCTCGGGGAGGCGTGATCGCCCCAAGCCCCAAGCCCTGATTCCTGAGCCCTCAGTCGGCGCGCCGAACGTACTCGCCGGTGGTGGTGTCCACCACGATCCGCTCGCCGGCCGACATGTACGGCGGGATCATGATGCGCACGCCGTTGTCGGCGACGGCCGGCTTGTACGACGACGAGGCGGTCTGGCCCTTCACCGTCGGCTCGGTCTCGGCCACGGTCAGGGTCACCTGCTCGGGCAGCTCCAGCCCGATCGGGCGGCCTTCGTGCATCTCGATGACCACCTTCATGCCGTCCTGCAGATAGGGGATGCGCTCGTCGCCGACCCAGTCCTTCTGCAGCTCGATCTGCTCGTAGGTGGCGTCGTCCATGAACACCAGGGCGTCGCCCTGCTCGTACAGGTACGAGAAGTCCTTCTGTTCCAGCGTGACGCGCTCGACCTTGTCTTCCGAGCGGAAGCGCTCGTTCAGCTTGTTGCCGGTTTCAAGGTTCTTGGCCTCGACGTTGGCGAAGGCGCCGCCCTTGCCCGGCTTGACGTGGCTGGCCTTGGTGACGACCCACAGCCCGCCGTTGTGCTGCAGGACCATGCCGGGCTTGATGGTGTTGCCGTTGATCTTCATGAAATCTCGGAGGTCTGGAGGCGCGGTCGTCCGGCCCTCCGGCGCGCGCGAAATCGGGCGCAGTCCGTAGAGGAAGCCGGGTTCCGAGGCAAGGCGGGCGGTCAGTGGACGGTCGGGCGCCCCTCGGCCTTGCGCTGCACCATATTGGCCAGGTGCACGGATCGCCCGGCGGGGGCGGCCAGCTTGCCGGCGCGGGAATCCAGCTTGCGCGCTTCGTGGGCGAAGGCGGCCGCGAGTCCCGCCGACGACATGGCCGCCGCGATCTGCAGCGCCCGGCTGGCCGGCCGAAGCGCGATCCACACCGCGTTCAGCGCCTGGGCCGAGGCCCACAGCCCCATGGCCAGGTTGCGCTCCCGCCCGCGCGGCGCGTTCCAGACCCGCACCGCCGACAGGGTGGTGGCCGAGAACACCGCCGGCAGGATCAGGCTCAGAGAGCCGCGCGGGCGTTCGGTGATCGGCGCGTCATCGTCGGCGAGCCGCCGCGGTTGCGGGGCCACCGTGCGGGTGGCGAAGGCGGTGGCGGCCAGGGCGAACCCCACCGTCAGCGCCACGCCCAGCGCCACATGCCCGGGATGCCGCCCCTCGGCGTTGAGGAACTCCGTCGCCGCCTCGCGCGCATCGTCCAGGGCGTCGTCGATCGCAACCATCCGGCTCTCCTCCTGCAGCGGAGGCGGAATGAGCCGGACGGCGCTCAGTTCCCCGTCGCGCTCTTGTCCGGCGCGATCTCGGTCATCGCCGACTGCAGGTAGTTCTGCTCGCCCAGCTGCTCGATCAGCTTGAACTGGGCCTCGAGGAAGTCGATGTGCTCCTCGGTGTCGGACAGGATCTCCTGCAGGATCTGGCGGCTGACGTAGTCCTGCGCCGCCTCGCACTGGGCGATGCCGGCCAGCAGGGTGTCGCGGCCGCCCAGCTCGAGGCGCAGGTCGGCGCCGAGGCACTCCACCGCCTTCTCGCCGATCTTCAGCTTGTGCAGGTCCTGCAGGTTGGGCAGGCCGTCGAGGAACAGGACGCGCTTGATCAGCTTGTCGGCGTGACGCATTTCGCCGATCGATTCCTCGTAGATGATCTGGCCGAGGTGCTTCAGCCCCCAGCTCTCGAACATCCGCGCGTGCAGGAAGTACTGGTTGACCGCGGTCAGCTCGTTGGTCAGCACCGCGTTGAGGGTGCGGATGATCGCCGGATCGCCCTTCATGGTCGTCTTCCCGTCGGCGGGGCGGCCGTCGACCTGACGTCCTGATTCACCCGCCGCTCGCGCCTTCATAACACGCGACGGCGGCGAGTGTTCACTTGCGAACACTTCTCAATATATTGAAAATGCGAGTAAAAATCGCCTGCAGTTACTCGGCGGCGAGGGCGAAGGTCTGGCGGCTGTCGTCGATCATCTCGCGCATCTCGCAGACGCAGCGCGCGCAGCAGGGGCGGCACTGGTGACGGTCGAACACGTCCTTCGGCCGCGTCGCACCGGCCTCGATGGCGGCGGCGACGTCGCGCTGGCGCAGACCGTTGCAGTTGCAGACGTACACGAGGCGAACCCGATGCGATTGCGAATGGTTCGCTATAGCCATGGGATTGAGGCGAATGCAAGTCGTTCGCATTCCGCAATTGTACGTAGGCGATTGACGCCGAGGCGCGGGAGACGCACTCCCGCCGCATGGCCAGAGAACCCGTCGTCCCGCCGCGCCCGCCGTGCCGGCTCTATCTGATCACCCCGCCGGTCATCCCCGACCTGGACGCCTTCGCCCGCGATCTGGCGGCGGCGCTCGACGCCGGCGACGTGGCGGCGCTGCAGATCCGACTCAAGGACGTCGACGACGCGACGGTGCTGAGGGCGGTCGAGGCGCTCGCGCCCGTCGCCCGGGCGCGCGGCGTCGCCGTCATCCTCAACGACCGGCCCGATCTCGCCGCCCGATCCGGCTGCGACGGCGTGCACGTCGGCCAGTCGGACGCCTCCTACGCCGAGGCCCGCCGCCTGATGGGGCCGGAGGCGATGATCGGCGTCACCTGCCACGACAGCCGCGAACTGGCCATGGACGCGGCCGAGGCGGGGGCCGACTACGTCGCCTTCGGGGCCTTCTTCCCGACCGCCACCAAGGCGGCGACGCATCGGGCCGATCCGGAGATCCTGACCATCTGGCAGGAGACCGTCGAGACGCCCTGCGTGGCCATCGGCGGCATCACCCCCGCCAATGCGGCCGGGCTGGCGCGCGCCGGGGCCGACTTCGTGGCCGTCAGCGCGGCGGTGTGGAGCGCGCCCGGGGGGCCTGCGGCGGCGGTGCGCGCCTTCGACCAAGCGCTGTCCAAGGCCTTCTGACCTTCAGGGGATATTAGGAAGCCGCGGCTAGAAGACGCCGGAGTATTCCGTCGTCCGGACCCGACCATGACCATGAGCCGCGCGCTCGACCCCCTGCCGGCCCCTCCGGTCGTCGCCAAGGCGCCGGTCCGCAGGCCGGCTGCCCGGTCGGGCGGCGGCGGACCGACCCTCGCGCCGGTGTTCACCGCCATGACGGTGATGGTCCTGACGGTGCTGTCGCTGACCTTCGCGCGCTCGGCCGACATGGTGGCCGCCCTGTGGGGCTCGGCCGGTCTGGCCACCGCGGTCTGGCTGCGCACCTCGCGCGGGCCGCTGTACGACCTGTCGTTCGGCGGCCTCGTCGCCCTCGGCCTCGCCGCCGGCAACCTGCTGGCCGGCAACACCCAGGCCGAGACGGCGATGTTCACCGTCGCCAACATGATCGACATCTATGGCGCCGTTCTGCTCGCCCGCCGCTTCGCCCCGACGCTCAATCTCGCCACCGTCGAGGGCGCCTGCCGCTTCCTGATCAGCGCCGCGGCGATCGCCCCGCTGCCCGCCGCCGCCTTCGTCGGCGGCATGCTGTGGTGGATGAACGGGGCCGACTTCTTCGAGACCGCCCAGACCTGGTGGTTCGGTCACGCCCTCAGCATCGCCGTGGTCGCCAGCTTCGGCCTCGCCGTGACCCGGCGCGAGCTGGCGCGCTTCCGGGCCCCGGGACGGGCCGTTGAGGCCGTGCTGCTGCTGGGCACGCTGGCGGTGGTCTGCGGCGTGGTGTTCCTGCGCAGCTCGGCCCCCGTCGCCTTCCTCATCCTGCCGCTGCTGCTGCTCATCGCCGTGCGGCTGCGCGTGCTCGGCGTCACCGCCGGCCTGGTGCTCATCACCCTCTTCGCCGTCGGCGGGGGCATGCTCGGCTACGGTCCCTACAGCCACTACGAGGGCGCGGAGCGGGCCATGATGGCCCAGTTGCTGGTGCTGCTGGGCTACCTGCCGATCCTGCTCGTGGCCGCCCTGCTCGAGGAGCGCGACCGCCTCGGCGACCGCGCCCGCGCCGGCCAGGCCCGAGCCGAGCGGGCCTCGGAAGCCAAGTCGCGCCTGCTGGCCAACGTCGCCCACGAGATCAAGAGCCCGGTCGGCGGCGTCATCGGCATCGGCGAGCTGTGGAAGTCGGGCCAGCTCGGGCCGGTCAGCCAGACCCAGACCGAAATGGCCGAGATGCTGGTCAAGACCGCCCGCCAGGTCGAGGCGCTGGCCCACGACCTGCTCGACGTGGCGCGGGCCGAATCCGGGGCGGTCAAGGTCGAGCTGCGCCCCACCGACGTGCCCGGCCTGCTCGACGACGTGCGTCGCGCCACCGTGCTGCGTCCCGAGGCCCAGGCCATCCGCTTCGAACTGGTCAACGAAGGCGACGGCCTGGTGGCGCTGGCCGACTCCCAGCGTCTCGCCCAGGTGGTCGGCAACCTCACCTCCAACGCGGTCAAGTACGGCGGCGCCGGCGGCGTGGTGACCCTGCGCGCCCGCCGCATCCACGACGGGGTGCGCATCGAGGTCGCCGATCGGGGCCCCGGCCTGTCGCCCGAGAAGCAGGCCCAGCTGTTCGAGCCCTTCAACCGCCTCGGCCTCGAGCGCTCCGCGGTCGAGGGCCACGGCATCGGCCTGGCCCTGGCCAAGCGGCTCGTCGAACTGCAGGGCGGCGCCATCGGCGTCGACTCCACGCCGGGCGAGGGGGCCACCTTCTGGGTCGAGCTGCCCGCCGCCTGACGAAGGCGAGGCAGTAGGCAGTAGGCAGTAGGCAGCAGGTCTGCGCTGAGGAGCGATCGCGGGACCTCACCGCCGGCTGCGCGCGACGCACCGTCTCCCCCACTGCCTACTGCCTATTGCCTACTGCCCCCTCCGGAGCCTTCCCCAAGCTGAGGCGTTCCGTCGCGCGACGGAGCGTCCGGTGGCGGACGCGGCACGGGCGGCTACCTTCCCGCCCTCGCTTCCGGAGGAAAGGGTCGGGCCGTGGACTTCGACGCCCTGCTGCTCTCGCGGCTCCAGTTCGCCTTCACCATCGCCTTCCACATCCTCTTCCCCGCCTTCACCATCGGGCTGGCGGCCTACCTCGCGGTGCTCGAGGGGCTGTGGCTGGCGACCCGGCGCGACGCCTTCAGGACCCTCTACCTGTTCTGGGTGAAGATCTTCGCCATCAGCTTCGGCATGGGCGTCGTCTCCGGCATCGTGCTCAGCTACCAGTTCGGCACCAACTGGTCCGAGTTCATCCGCCTGACCGGCGGCGTCATCGGACCCCTGCTGGCCTATGAGGTGCTGACCGCCTTCTTCCTCGAGGCCTCCTTCCTCGGGGTCATGCTGTTCGGCTGGAAGAAGGTCGGACCGCGGCTGCACTTCCTCGCCACCTGCCTTGTCGCCGTCGGCACCACCATCTCGGCCTTCTGGATCCTCTCGGCCAACAGCTGGATGCAGACGCCGCAGGGCTTCGAGGTGCTGCCGGACGGCCGCTTCGTGGCCACCAGCTTCGTCGAGGTCATCTTCAACCCCAGCTTCCCCTCGCGCCTGGCCCACATGCTGATCGCCGCCTTCCTGACCACGGCTCTGGCGGTCGGCGGCGCCTCGGCGTGGCGGCTGCTGCGCGACCGGGAGCAGGCCGAGAGCCGCATCGCCCTGACCATGGCTGTCGGCCTCGTCGCCGTCCTCGCCCCCGCCCAGCTGCTCGTCGGCCACTGGTCGGGCGAGGTGGCCAAGGCGCATCAGCCCCAGAAGCTGGCCGCCATCGAATCCTACTGGGAGAGCAAGGCCAACCATCCGCTGGTCCTGTTCGCCATCCCCGACCGGGCGAGCCAGTCCAACCGTTTCGAGATCGCCGTGCCCGGCGCCGGCGTCATCGTCGCCCCGCCCGACGAGGTGGTGCAGGGCCTCGACGCCGTCCCGCCCGAGGACCAGCCGCCGGTCTTCCTCGTCTTCTGGGCCTTCCGCGTCATGGTCGGCCTCGGCCTGCTGATGATCGGCCTCGGCTTCTGGGGGGCCTGGCTGGTCTGGCGCCGGCGGCTGACGCAGAACCGCTGGTTCCTACGTTTCGCCACGGCCATGGCCCCGGCGGGCTTCGTCGCCGTCATCGCCGGCTGGATCGTCACCGAGGTCGGCCGCCAGCCGTGGGTGGTGCAGGGCGTGCTGCGCACCGCCGACGCCGTCTCGCCGGTGACCGCCGGCTCGGTCGCCACCTCGCTGCTGATCTACGTCTCCGTCTACGCCGTCGTCTTCGTGGCCGGGGCCATCTACATCCTGCGCCTCGTCGCCGAGGGGCCCGTCGCCGGAGCCGCCGAGCCGCGGCCCGACGGCCAGCGCGCCCCCGGCACCCCGCTCGCCGCCGCCCCCGACAAGACCCCGGGAGACCCGTCATGAGCCTCGACCTGCCGCTCATCTGGGCCGGGCTGATCGCCACCGCCGTGCTGCTCTACGTCCTGCTCGACGGCTTCGACCTCGGCATCGGCGTCCTCTTCCCCTTCGCCCGCTCGCAGCAGGACCGCGACGTGATGATGAACACCGTCGCCCCCGTCTGGGACGGCAACGAGACCTGGCTGGTGCTCGGCGGCGGCGGCCTGCTGGCGGCCTTCCCGCTGGCCTATTCCATCGTCATGCCGGCCTTCTACCTGCCGGTCATCCTCATGCTCGCCGGCCTGATCCTGCGCGGTGTGGCCTTCGAGTTCCGCTTCCGCGGCCGCGCCCGCGGGCGGCCGTTCTGGACCGCCATGTTCGCCTTCGGCTCCATCCTCGCCGCCTTCGCCCAGGGCCTGATCCTCGGCGGCTTCATCCAGGGGGTGGAGGTGGTCGACGAACGCTTCGCCGGCGGGACCTTCGACTGGTTCACCCCCTACACCCTGCTGGTCGCCGCCGGCCTGGTCTGCGGCTACGCCCTGCTCGGGGCCGCCTGGCTGATGTGGAAGACCGCCGACGAGCTGCATGGCGACGCCCGCCGCTGGGCCGTCATCGCCGGCGTGCTCACCGCCCTGTTCCTGCTCGGGGTCAGCCTCTCCACCCTCGTCGTCCATCCGGTGGTGGCCGGGCGCTGGGGCTGGACCGGGGCCGGGTTCGACATGGACCGCTTCCTGCCGCTGGCGTGGATTCCGCTGCTCGGCCTGGCCGGCTTCGGCCTCGTCGGCTGGGGCGTGCGCCGCGCCTCGCACGGCTGGCCCTTCGTCGGCGCCGCCCTGGTCTTCCTGTCGGGCTACGCTGGCCTCGCCGCCGGCTTCTTCCCCTATGTCGCCCCCTACGCCGTCGACTTCCGCGCCGCCGCCGCCCCCGACAACGCGCTCGGCCTGATGCTGGCCGGCACGGCCTTCATCCTGCCGCTGATCCTCGCCTACAGCGGCTGGGTCTACTGGGTCTTCCGCGGCAAGGTCACGCCGGAGGCCGGCTATCATTAGGATCGACCCGCCGCCCGGCCCCGACGAAGCGCCCGGCCCGCTGTGGAAGCGCCTTGCGTGGTTCGCCGGCCTCGCCGTCGCCGCCTCGGCGGTCACCGCCGTCGTCGCCTACGCGCTCAGGGCCTTGCCGTTCATGGGCTGAGGGACGAAGCTTCCGTCCATGAAAGTTCTCGCCCCGACCGCCGCCGCCCTGCTCCTCGCCGGCGCCGCCCACGCCCAGACTGCGCCCCAGACCGCGCCCCAGCGCTCGGCCAGCGACCTGACCCGCGACCTCAACAGCGGGCCGCCGACCATCGAGGAATACCTCGCGCGTCCGCCCGTCCTCCCGACGACGCCCGCCCCGGCCACGACCGCGCCGGCTCCGGCGGCCGCGACGCCGGCCCCGGCCCGTCCCGAGGCCCGTCCCGAGGCCCGTCCCGCGCCGTTCCTGCCCGAGACCCGGCCGCCCGTCCCGGAG
>JAEYTA010000017.1 GCA_023434265.1 Pseudomonadota bacterium | reverse complement strand
AAGTCCTCGCCGCCGAGGAAGGTGTCGCCGTTGGTCGACTTCACCTCGAACACGCCGTCGCCGATCTCGAGGATGGAGACGTCGAAGGTGCCGCCGCCGAGGTCGTAGACCGCGATCTTCTGGCCGTCGTTCTTGTCGAGGCCGTAGGCCAGGGCCGCCGCGGTCGGCTCGTTGATGATGCGCAGCACCTCGAGCCCGGCGATCTTGCCGGCGTCCTTGGTGGCCTGGCGCTGGGAGTCGTTGAAATAGGCCGGGACGGTGATCACCGCCTGGGTGACCGTCTCGCCGAGGTAGGCCTCGGCGGCCTCCTTCATCTTGCCGAGCGTGTAGGCCGAGATCTGCTGGGGCGAGTAGTCCTTGCCGTGGGCGCGCACCCAGGCGTCGCCGGTCGGGCCCTTGACGATCTCGTAGGGCACCATGCCCTTGTCCTTGGCCACGACGGGGTCGTCGTAGTTGCGGCCGATCAGGCGCTTGATGGCGAAGAAGGTGTTGGCCGGGTTGGTCACGGCCTGCCGCTTGGCCGGCTGGCCGACGAGGACCTCGCCGCCGTCCTGGATGGCGACCACCGAGGGGGTGGTGCGGTTGCCTTCCGCGTTTTCGATGACCTTCGGGTTCTTGCCGTCCATGACGGCCACGCACGAGTTGGTGGTGCCGAGGTCGATGCCGATGATCTTGGCCATGGGCTTTTTCTTCTCTCCGTTCAGCGGGCGATGCGGCGGCCTCCCGGGAGCGCCGCGCGTGACCGCCCCCGATCAAGGGTCCGATCTGTTGATGTCGTCTCGCCCGATAGCCCCACGAAACGCGGGGTTTTCCGGCGGTTGTCGCCGATATGGGAAACACCCCCCCGCCCGCAAGGCCCATCGGCGGATTCCATCGTCAGGGCTCGTCAGGTGTGGACGGGACCGAAATACGGCATAACATCGTCATCGCAGGGTCCGGCGCGGGTCCGGCCCGGGGGAGAGCAGACATGAAAGCCTTGAACACCGCCGTGCGCGCCGTCCTGATCGCCGCGGCCCTTGGAACCGCCTCGATGGCGGCCGCCGCCGAGCCGCTGATCGCCGCCGACAAGACCGCCGTGGTCACGGTGCAGTCGCGCGACGGCCTGAACCGCCGCGTGCGCATCCACAACCAGACCGGCTGGACGATGACGCACTTTTACGCGTCCGACTCGCGCATCGACGACTGGCAGGAAGACATGCTGGGCTCGGGCGTGCTGGCGGCGGGGGCCAGCGTGATGATGAACATCGACGACGGTTCGGGCGCCTGCCTCTACGACTTCAAGGCGCGCTTCTCGAACGGTCAGGAGCTGACCCGCTTCGGCGTCAACGTCTGCGAGATCGCGGACTACTACTACACGCGCTGATCTCCGTTCGTCGGGAGACAGGGCCCCTCCGCTCCGGCGGAGGGGTTCGTCGCGTTTCAGGCGGCGGCCTCGGCCGGCGCCGGCTCCATGGCCTTGAGGTCGAGCAGGGCGAACAGGCGGGCGTCCGCGTCCTCGTCCGGGTTCGGCGTGGTCAGCAGCTTGCCGCCGACGAAGATGGAGTTGGCCCCGGCGAGGAAGCACAGGGCCTGCATCTCCGGGCTCATCGTCTCTCGCCCGGCCGACAGACGCACCATGGCCTTCGGACAGACGAGGCGCGCCACGGCGACGGTGCGCACGAACTCGATCGGATCGATCTCGCCCTCCCGCTTCACCCGATCCCCCAGCGGCGTGCCCGTCACCGGCACCAGGGCGTTGACCGGCAGGCTGTCGGGGTGCTCCGGCAGGGTGGCGAGGGCGTGCAGCAGCCCGGCCCGGTCGCGCCGGCTCTCGCCCATGCCGACGATGCCGCCGCAGCAGGTCGACATGCCCGCCTCGCGCACGTGCTTCAGCGTGTCGAGCCGGTCCTGCCAGGTCCGGGTGGTGACCACCTCGGCGTAGTAGTCCGGTCCGGTGTCGAGGTTGTGGTTATAGTAGTCCAGCCCCGCGGCCTTCAGCTGCCGGGCCTGATCGGCCGTCAGCATGCCCAGCGTCGCGCAGGTCTCCAGGCCCAGCGCCTTCACGCCGGCGATCATGGCCGCCAGCTTCGGCGTGTCGCGGTCCTTCAGCTCCCGCCACGCCGCGCCCATGCAGAAGCGCCTGGCCCCGCCGGCCTTCGCCGCCATGGCCTCGGCGAGGACGGCCGAGGCGTCCATCAGCTTCTCCGCCTTCAGCCCGGTGTCGAAGCTGGCCGACTGCGAGCAGTAGCCGCAGTTCTCGGCGCAGCCGCCGGTCTTGATCGACAGCAGCCGGCTCTTCTGCACCTCGGACGGATCGAACCACGCCCGGTGGACCGTGGCGGCCTCGTAGACCAGTTCCATGAACGGCCGCGCGAACAGGGTCTCGACCTCCTCGAGGGTCCAGTCGTGGCGGGGCGTGAAGGGGTCGCGGGCGGACAGGTCGGCGGCCATGGAATCCTCCTGGGAGCGAACCTGAACTACCAATCCCGGCGACGGGGACCAAGCCCAAGGTTCCGCTCGCCCGATGGCGGCCCCGATCTCATATAAGGATATCTTTATGGGTTTGTTGCTCCCGGAGGCCGCCCGCGCTATGGCGTCGCCCTGAAACCCAGACGCCGAAAGATGCGATCCATGACCGACTACATCGTCCGCGACATCTCCCTGGCCGACTACGGCCGCAAGGAGATCGCCATCGCCGAGACCGAGATGCCCGGCCTGATGGCGCTGCGCACCGAGTTCGGCCGGGACAAGCCGCTGAAGGGCGCCCGCATCGCCGGCAGCCTGCACATGACCATCCAGACGGCGGTGCTGATCCAGACGCTCGAGGCGCTGGGCGCCGAGGTGCGCTGGGCGTCGTGCAACATCTTCTCGACCCAAGACCACGCCGCGGCGGCCATCGCCGCCAACGGCACGCCGGTGTTCGCGACCAAGGGCGAGACCCTCGTCGAATACTGGGACTACGCCCACCGGATCTTCGAATGGGCCGACGGCGGCTATCCGAACCTGATCCTCGACGACGGCGGCGACGCCACCCTGCTGTGCGTCCTCGGGCCCAGGGCCGAAAAGGACGCCTCGGTTCTCGACAACCCGCAGAACGAGGAGGAGGAAGCCCTCTTCTCGGTGATGAAGCGGTACCTGAAGGAGAAGCCCGGCTTCTATTCGGCCATCCGCGACGCCATCGGCGGCGTCTCTGAAGAGACCACCACCGGCGTGCACCGCCTGTATCAGATGGCCGAGCGCGGCGAGCTGCCCTTCCCGGCCATCAACGTCAACGACAGCGTCACCAAGTCGAAGTTCGACAACCTGTACGGCTGCCGCGAATCCCTCGTCGACGCCATCCGCCGCGGCACCGACGTGATGCTGTCCGGCAAGGTGGCCGTGGTCTGCGGCTATGGCGACGTGGGCAAGGGCTCGGCCGCCTCGCTGCGCCAGGGCGGCGCCCGGGTGAAGGTCACCGAGATCGACCCGATCTGCGCCCTGCAGGCGGCCATGGAGGGCTACGAGGTCGTCACCCTGGAGGACGCCGCCGCCGACGCCGACATCTTCGTCACCGCCACCGGCAACAAGGACGTCATCACCGTCGACCACATGCGGGCGATGAAGAACAACGCCATCGTCTGCAACATCGGCCACTTCGACAGCGAGATCCAGGTCTCCGGCCTGAAGAACTTCAAGTGGGACGAGATCAAGCCGCAGGTCCACCACGTCGAGTTCCCGGACGGCAAGAAGATCATCCTGCTGTCGGAAGGCCGGCTGGTGAACCTGGGCAACGCCACGGGCCACCCGTCGTTCGTGATGTCGGCCAGCTTCACCAACCAGACGCTGGCGCAGATCGAGCTGTGGACCAACAAGGCCGCCTATCAGAACCAGGTCTACACCCTGCCCAAGCACCTCGACGAGAAGGTCGCGGCCCTGCACCTCGGCAAGCTCGGCGCCAAGCTGACCCAGCTGAAGCCCGAGCAGGCGAAATACATCAACGTGCCGGTCGCCGGGCCCTTCAAGCCCGAGCACTACCGCTACTAGGCGTCGGGCCGTAGGATGCCGGCATGAACCTGTTCGACATCCTCATCCTGCTGGCCATCGCCGCCGTGGCGATCACCCTCGCCTTCGGCATCCGGTCCCTCTACCAGGAGGGCCCGGAGGCGCGGTCGCGCTCCAACAAGCTGATGCGCCTGCGGGTGGCGCTGCAGGCGGTGGCGGTGGTGCTGCTGGTCGCCGGCATGTGGTGGAAATCCACCCACGGATCCTGAGCCGATGGTCGTCCTCAACCGCATCTACACCAAGACCGGCGACGGCGGTCAGACCCGGCTCGCCTCGGGCGCGCCGACCTCCAAGACCGACCCGCGGGTCGAGGCCTACGGCGCCGTCGACGAGCTGAACGCCGTCCTCGGCGTGGCCCGCCTGCACTCCGGCCAGCACGACCGCATCGACGCCATGCTGGGCCGCATCCAGAATGAACTGTTCGACCTCGGGGCCGACCTCGCCACCCCGCTGGAGCCGCCGCCCAAATGGGAGGCGCTGCGCATCCTCGACAGCCAGGTGGAGCGGCTGGAGCAGGAGATCGACTGGATGAACGAGAGCCTGAAGGCGCTCGACAGCTTCATCCTGCCCGGCGGCTCGGCCCTGTCGGCGCACCTGCACCTGGCGCGCACCGTGTGCCGGCGCGCCGAGCGGGCGGCGGTGCGGCTGATGGAAACGGGCGAGCCGGTCACCCCGGCGGCGCTGCGCTATCTCAACCGCCTGTCGGACCACCTGTTCGTGGCCGGGCGCCGGGCCAACGCCAACGGCGCCGACGACGTGAAGTGGGTTCCGGGCGCGACGCGCTGATCAGCGCTGGGCGGCCAGGGTGGCGCGTTGTCGCGCGGCGTCGGCGTCGCGGGCCGCCTTCTGGGCCTGAAGCCGGTCCTCGATGGCGATCAGTTCGCGGTTCTTGGCGTCCGAGGCCTCGGCGCGGCTGACCCCGATGGGGCGGCCGGTGATCTCTGCGATGGAGATCGGCTGGGCGCACACCCGGCCCTGCGGGTCCCACCATTTGCCGCCGGCCTCGCAGCGTTCCTCCGGCGCCTTGACCAGACCCTGCCAGGCGAAGGTCAGGCCCACAGCCACCGCGAAGGTGCACAGGAACAGGACGCTGAGCCGCTTCATGGTCAGGAGACGGTGCATGGAAGGTTCCGGGAGGTTGGCGCGTTGACGCCGCGTTACGTTGACAGGCCGGGCGGGGCGTACCTATTGCCTGACCCAACATTCCGGCGACTTTGTGGATAGCGCAATGAAGGTTCTCGTCCCCGTCAAACGGGTGATCGACTCGAACGTCAAGGCCCGCGTCAAGGCGGACCAGACCGGCGTCGACCTGGCCAACGTCAAGATGAGCATGAACCCCTTCGACGAAATCGCCGTCGAGGAGGCCGTGCGCCTGAAGGAGGGCAAGGAACACCACGCCGCCGGCACGGCGACGGAGATCGTGGTCGTCTCCATCGGCGTGACCCAGGCCCAGGAGACCATCCGCACCGCCCTGGCCATGGGCGCCGACCGCGGCGTGCTGGTGCAGTCCGACGCCGACCTCGAGCCGCTGGCCGTGGCCAAGGTGCTGAAGGCGGTGGTCGACGAGGAGAAGCCCGACCTGGTGCTGATGGGCAAGCAGTCGATCGACGGCGACAACAACGCCGTCGGCCAGATGCTGGCGGCCCTGCTCGACTGGCCGCAGGCGACCTTCGCCTCGAAGATCGAGATCGGCGGCGGCAAGGCGACCGTGACGCGCGAGATCGACGGCGGCCTGCAGACCGTCGCCGCCGAACTGCCGGCGGTGGTCACCGTCGACCTGCGCCTCAACACCCCGCGCTACGCCTCCCTGCCCAACATCATGAAGGCCAAGAAGAAGGAGATCGCCATGAAGGCGGTCGCCGACTACGGCGTCGACGTTGCGCCGCGCCTGAAGGTGCAGAAGGTCACCGAACCGCCCAAGCGCGCCGCCGGGGTCAAGGTGGCCTCCGCCGCCGAACTGGTCGCCACCCTCAAGTCCGCGGGAGTGCTGTAAATGGCCGTCCTCGTCATCGCCGACCACGACGGTTCGGCCCTTCGCGACACCACCCACAAGACAGTCACGGCGGCGCAGGCGATCGGCGGCGACGTCGACGTGCTGGTCGTCGGTCAGGGCGCCCGGGGCGTCGCCGACGCCGCCGCGAAGATCGCCGGCGTGCGCAAGGTTCTGCTCGCCGAGGGCGCCGGCCTCGGCAAGGTGCTGGCCGAGGCGGTCGAGGCCACCGTCCTGCCGCTGGCGGGCGGCTACGACGCCATCCTGACCCCGGCCAACACCGACGGGAAGAATTTCGCCCCCCGCATCGCCGCCAAGCTGGACGTGGCCCCGATCTCCGACATCGTCGAGGTCGTCGCCCCCGACACCTTCGTGCGTCCGATTTACGCCGGCAACGCGCTGGAGACGATCCAGACCTCGGACGCGAAGAAGGTGATCACCGTGCGCCCGACCGCCTTCGCGGCGGCCGGGGAGGGCGGTTCGGCCGCCGTCGAGACCGTCGCCGGCGGCGAGGCCCCCAGGACGAGCTTCGTCTCCGAGGAGATGGTCAAGTCGGACCGGCCGGAGCTGGGCGCGGCGAAGATCGTCGTCTCGGGCGGCCGGGCGCTGGGTTCGGCGGAGGAGTTCCACGCCGTCATGGACCCGCTGGCCGACAAGCTGGGCGCCGCCGTCGGCGCCTCGCGCGCGGCCGTCGACGCCGGCTATGCGCCGAACGACTACCAGGTCGGCCAGACCGGCAAGGTCGTCGCCCCGCAGCTGTACATCGCCATCGGCATCTCCGGCGCCATCCAGCACCTCGCCGGCATGAAGGACTCCAAGGTCATCGTGGCGATCAACAAGGACCCGGACGCGCCGATCTTCCAGGTCGCCGACTACGGCCTGGTCGCCGACTACAAGACCGCCGTCCCGGAGCTGATGGCGGCCCTTGGCTGATCCGGTCGCCCGGCTGGCGGTGAAGCTGACGCCGGGCGCCTCCGCCGACCGTATCGAAGGCTGGGATGTCGACGCCGAGGGGCGTCCGGTCCTCAGGGTCCGAGTGCGCGCCCGGCCGGTCGAGGGCGAGGCGAACGCGGCCCTGCTCAAGTTGCTGGCGAAGACCCTCGGCGTGGCGAAGTCCGCCGTCGCCCTCGAGCGCGGCGGACAGTCCCGGAGCAAGATGGTCTCGGTCGCCGGTTTGACGACCGACGATCTGCGAAGCCGCCTTACCGGATTGTAATGTTTCCGGCCTTGTCGCGACGCTGCGGGGCCGTTTGTAATCCGCCCCGACCGGCGCCCCATTCTCGACCCCGGGCGCAACAGGGGATGCTTCGATGAGACTTCACCGCCTGCGGGGCGCCAGCCTCGCCGCCCTCGCCTGCGTGGCGCTGGCCGCCTGCGCCACCACCGGAAGCAGCGGCTCGACCGGCGACGACGGGGCCGCGAACGACGGCGATGACCGCGCCGCGCTGGCCACCGGGCTGGATTACGCCGCCAACCCCGATCCCTACCCCTCGACCTATCGCGGCCTGCCCCGGCAGAACATGGCCATCGTCGGCGGCACGGTGTTCGACGGGGCCGGGCGGCGCATCGACAACGGCGTGGTCATCGTCACCGACGGCCGGGTGGCCGCGGTCGGCGACGCCTCGACCCCCGTGCCGGGCGGCCACCAGGTGGTCGACGCCCGCGGCCGCTTCGTCACCCCGGGCATCATCGACGTCCACTCCCACCTCGGCGTCTATCCGTCGCCGGGCGTGCAGGGGATGAGCGACGGCAACGAGGCGACCAGTCCCAACACCGCCGAGGTCTGGGCCGAACACTCGCTGTGGCCGCAGGACCCCGGCTTCAACGCCGCCCGCGCCGGCGGGGTGACCACGCTGCAGATCCTGCCCGGCTCGGCCAACCTGTTCGGCGGCCGCGGCGTCACCGTCCGCAACGTGCCGTCGGTGACCATGCAGGGCATGAAATTCCCCGGCGCCCCCTACGGCCTGAAGATGGCCTGCGGCGAGAACCCGTCGCGGGTCTACGGCGGCCGCAACCAGAGCCCGGCCACGGGCATGGGCAACATGGCCGGCTACCGCGCCGCCTTCATCGCGGCGCGCGACTACAAGGCCAAATGGGACAAGTGGCGCGAGGACGGCGAGGGTTCGCCGCCGACCCGCAATCTCGAGCTGGAGACCCTCGCCGGGGTGCTGGACGGCTCGATCCTGGTGCAGAACCACTGCTACCGGGCCGACGAGATGGCGATGATGATCGACCTGTCGAAGGAGTTCGGCTACCGGATCACGGCCTTCCACCACGCCATCGAGGCCTACAAGGTCGCGCCGCTGCTGGCCCGCGAGGGCATCTGCGCCGACATGTGGACCGGCTGGTGGGGCTTCAAGATGGAGGCTCTGGACGCCGTGGAGGCAAACGCCGCCCTCGTCGACGCCCAGCCCAACTCCTGCGCCGTCATCCACTCGGACGACGCCGAACTGACCCAGCGCCTCAACCAGGAAGCCGCCGCGGCGCTCGCCGCCGGCCGTCGCATGGGCATGAACATCGCCGAGGAGCGGGCGATCAGCTGGATCACCCTCAACCCGGCCCGGTCGCTGGGCATCGCCGACCAGACCGGTTCGCTCGAGGCCGGCAAGCGCGCCGACGTGGTCATCTGGAGCGCCAACCCGTTCTCGGTCTACGCCCGCGCCGATCAGGTCTATGTCGACGGCGGCCTCGCCTTCGACCGCATGAACCCGGCCTACCAGCCGCTGTCCGACTTCGAGCTGGGCCAGCCCGGCTACGGCCTCGCCGCCGCCAACGTCCCGCAGGGAGCCCGCTGATGCGCCTCAACAGCCTCATCCTCGGCGCCGCCTGCGCCCTCGCCCTGTCCGCTCCGGCCATGGCCCAGCAGTTGACCGCCATCACCGGCGGCCGGGTGCTGACCGGAACCTCGGTGATCGAGAACGGCACGGTGGTCATCCGCGACGGTCGCGTCGTCTCGGTCGGGACCGGGGCCGCGCCCGCCGGCGCGGCGGTGATCGACGCCCGCGGCAAGGTGGTCGCGCCCGGCTTCGTCGCCGTCGACTCCGGCCTCGGCGGCTCGGAGATCTCCTCCGTCGGCGGGTCGGACGACCTGCGCAACGGGGCCAATTCGATCAGCGCCTCGTTCGACGTCAGCTACGGCCTCGACCCGTGGTCGTTCACCCTGCCGGTGGCCCGTCTCGGCGGCATCACCCGCGCCATCGTCGTCCCGAACCACCCGGGCGGCGGGGGCGGCGGCCACGCCCACGACGACTCCGACTTCGCCGGCGTCGGCCACGCCGGCTTCCAGTCGCCCAGCCTGTTCGCCGGCCAGGCCGCGATCATTCACCTCGCGGCCGGGACCGACATCCTCGTCAAGCCGCGCGTGGCCATGGTCGCCCCCTTCGGCGAGGCCGGAGCCGGCGTCGCCGGCGGCGCCCGCGGGGCCGAGTTCGTCCAGTTCCGCGAGACCCTGGCCGAGGTCCGCCTCTACGCCCGCAATCGCGCCGCCTACGACCGCGCGGCCCTGCGCGATCTCAGCCTGTCGCGCGCCGACCTCGAGGCGCTGATCCCCGTCGCCAACGGCCAGATGCCGCTGATCGTCACCGTCCGCCGCGCCGCCGACATCCTGCAGGTGCTGCGCCTCGCCGAGGAGGAGGGGGTGAAGATCATCCTCGACGGCGCCGAGGAGGGCTGGCTGGTCGCGCCGCAGATCGCCGCGGCGAACGTGCCCGTGCTGCTCAACCCGATCTCCAACCTGCCCGGCAACCTCGAGACCCGCGCGGCCCGCATGGAGAACGCCGCGGCGCTCGACGCCGCCGGGGTGACCATCGCCATCAAGGGCAACGAGGGCTCGGTCCACCGCGCCCGCGAGACCCGCTACAACGCCGGCAACGCCGTCTCGCACGGCCTGCCCTACGAGGCGGCCATCGAGGCCATCACCGTCGCCCCGGCCCGCATCTTCGGCATGGCCGGCCAGTTCGGCGAGCTGCGCCCCGGCGCCGCCGCCGACGTGGTGATCTGGTCCGGCGACCCGCTGGAGCCGCTCAGCATCGCCGAGCGCATCTGGGTCAATGGCGAGGAGCAGGCCCCGACCAGCCGCCAGTTCCTGCTGCGCGACCGCTACGCGCAGGGCGGCGAGGGGCCGATGCCGCCGGCCTACGGGCGGTAGGGATTAGGGACCAGGGATTAGGGATTAGGGATTGGGTCCGGCGTGTTAGGTGTGAGGGCGGCGAGCGACTTCCTCGTCCCTAACCTCTAACCCCTAATCCCTAGTCCCTCCCTTCCATGCCCGCCCTTCCCCGCCTCTTCATCGACGCCGACGCCTGTCCGGTGAAGGACGAGGTCTACCGCGTGGCCGAGCGCTACGGGTTGAGGGTGTTCGTGGTCTCCAACGGCTGGATCAACACGCGGCGCGAGCCGTGGATCGAGCAGGTGGTGGTCGACGCCGGCCCCGATGTGGCCGACGACTGGATCGCCGAACGGGCCGGCCCGGGCGACATCGTCATCACCGCCGACATCCCGCTGGCCGACCGCTGTCTCAAGGCCGGGGCCCAGGCCCTGAAGGCCAACGGCCAGCCCTTCACGCCGGACTCGATCGGCTCGGCGCTGGCGGGCCGCATGGTCGGCGAGCACCTGCGCTCCATGGGCGTGGCCACCTCGGGTCCGCCGCCGTTCGGGCCGAAGGACCGTTCCGCCTTCCTGCAGGCGCTGGACCGGGCGGTGGTCATGGCCAAACGGGTCGCGCGATGACCGTCATCCCGGAGGAGGAGCTGGAGTTCCGCTTCTTCCGCGCCGGCGGCCCCGGCGGGCAGAACGTCAACAAGGTCTCGACCAGCGTCCAGCTGCGCTTCGATGTCGCCGGCTCGCCGTCGCTGAGCGAACCGGTCAAGGAGCGGCTGCTGAAGCTGGCGGGCAGCCGCGCCACCCAGGCCGGCGAGGTGCTGATCACCGCCGTCCGCTTCCGCACCCAGGAGCGCAATCGCGCCGACGCCGTGGCGCGCCTGCAGGCGCTGGTCGACGAGGCCTCGGTCAAGCCCGTGTTCCGCGTGCCGACCCGCCCCACCCGGGCCTCGAAGGAGCGCCGCCTCGAGTCGAAGGCCAAGCGCTCGACGATCAAGAGCGGGCGCGGCCGGCCGCGACACGACGATTGACGCGCCGCCCTCGGCAACGGATTGTCACAGGCCGCCGCCCGGCGGATTGAGGGGACGATACCTATGCATGTTCGACTAACCGGCGCCGCGGGCATCGCGGCGCTGAGCCTGCTCGCCGCCTGCGGCGACCGCAACGCCGACAAGGCGGACGCCGCCGCGCCGGCCGCCGGCGCCGAAGTCGCGCCCGCGACGGCGACGCTGTCGCCGGCCGAGGAGCAGGAGGCCCGGAGCATCACGGTCCAGCTGCTGAACCGCGTCGGCGAGGAGCTCGCACGCGACAACTATCAGGCCGTCCCGGGCATGGCCGACCACGACGCGCCGCTCGCCCAGGGCGGGACCGGCGACTGGACCGTCAACCTGCGCGGCGGTCAGGCCTACCGTCTGGTCGGCGTCTGCCACTTCGGCTGCACCAACCTGGACATGGAGCTGCGCGACGCTTCCGGCGCCGTGGTCGCCAGCGATGTGCTGGAGGATGACGTGCCGGTGGTGGAGTTCACGCCGTCGGCCGACGGAACCTACACGGCCCGGCTGATCATGGTTGTCTGCGAGAAGCCGGCCTGTCTGGCGAGCGCCCGCGCGTTCCAGCGCGGCTGAGGCCGAAGGTCCGGGCCGCCGGGGGCGGCCCGGCGCCTATTGCGCCGGGCGGAACAGCAGGACGGCGACCTTGCCGTCGGCGTCGAGGCCGATCATCCACTCGGTGGCGGCGTTGGCGAAGGTGACGGCGAACAGGTCCGCCCCGTTCTGGCTGCCGGTGAAGTCCACCGCCTGCACCGCGCCGAAACCCTGGATCAGCGGCGTCAGCTGCGCCTCCTGCTCGCGCACCTTGGAGGCGAGGTCGTCGGTCATCACCGAATAGTCCATCGTCCCGGCCTGGGCGCTGGCGATGAGGGTGCGCAGCGTCGCCTCGGCGGCGGCGTTGAGCGGCGCCTGCGCCGCCGGAACCGCCGGAGCCGCCTGAGCCGGCCGGCTCTGTCCCGCGAACGGGTCGGGCACCGCGCCGGCGGCGACCTGGGCCTGGGCGGCGGCGGGCAGGACCGCGAGGGCGGCGGCGAGCAGAAGCGGCTTCATGGGGTCGTCTCCGGAGTCGGGCTCAGACGATGCCGGGCCAAAGCGACAGAACAAGGGCGGCGGCCGCCGCCGCGGCGCTGAGCACGAGGCTCACGGCCGCCCAGCGCGGCAGGTGCGTCTCGCGAACGATGACGGTCTGGGGTTCCGGCGGGTTCTGGGCCAGGCGGGACAGGGCCTTCAACGTCGCCCGCAGTTCGTTGAGGGCGTCGCGCACCTGCGCCTGCGGGCCGAGCTCGCGGCGGATCCAGCGCTCGACCACGGGCTGGGCCGCGGCCCACAGGTCGTGATCGGGGTTCAGGCGCCGGGCCACCCCTTCCACCGACACCATGGTCTTCTGCAGCAGGATCAGTTCAGGGCGCAGGTGCATGTCGAACAGGTCGGTGATCTCGAACAGCTGGCCGAGCAGCCGACCCATCGACACCTGCGACGCCTGTTTGCCGATCACCGGTTCGCCCACCGCCCGCAGGGCCTGGGCGAAGGCCTCGACCGAATGCTCCGGCGGCACATAGCCGGCCTCGAAATGGACGCGGGCGATGCGCTCGTAGTCGCGGCTGATGAAGCCCCAGAGGATCTCCGCCAGGTAGCGCCGCTCGGCCGGGCCGAGGCGGCCGACGATGCCGAAGTCGATGGCGGTCAGCTCGGCCGGGGCGTGGCAGAACAGGTTGCCCTCGTGCAGGTCGGCGTGGAAGGCGCCGTGGTCCAGCGCCTGGCTGAGGAAGGCGCGAACGACGTTGTCGGCCAGGCCGTTGCGGTCGATGCCCGGTTGCTCGGCGGCGGCCGGGTCGGTCAGCGGCAGGCCCGGGGCCCACTCCAGCGTCAGCACCCGCTTGCCGACCCCGTCCCAGACCACCCTGGGCGCGGTCATGTGGCCGCCGATGTCGCCGCTGGCGGCGCTCTTGCCCATGATCTCGCCAAGCTCGGAGGCGGCGGCCGCTTCCAGCCGCATGTCCAGCTCCAGCGTCAGGGCCCGGGCGATGGTCTCGACGAAGGCCGCCGGCTCGAGCCGCCGCGCCAGCGGCACGAAGCGCACCGCCAGCCGCGCCGCCAGCCGCATCGAGTCCAGGCCCTGGGCCACGCGGCGCTCGACGCCGGGCCGCAGCACCTTGACCGCCACCTTGCGGCCGTCGGCGAGCGTGGCGGGGTGGGCCTGGGCCAGCGAGGCGGCGGCCACCGGCGCGCCGAAGTCGACGAACAGGGCCTCCACCGGCCGGCCCAGCGAGCGTTCGACCTCGCGGCGGGCCTGATCGACGGGGAAGGGGGGCAGGGCGTCCTTCAACCGGCCGAGGTCGCGGGCGAACTCGACGCCGAAGATGTCGGCCCGGGTAGCCAGCACCTGGCCCAGTTTGATGGCGACCGGGCCGAGGTGTTCGAACGCCTTGCCCAGCCGCTGGCCGGGGCGGCCCTCCCGGCCCTCGCGGCCTGCGAACAGGTGCAGCAGGTGGGCGATGACGCGGGCCCAGACCGGCAGCAGGGGGGTGATCTCGCGCGGGGCCAGGGCGTCGTGGCGGATCAACACCCCCAGCCAGCCGAGCAGGCGCACGAACGACTCCGCCGGTCGCCGGACCGGCAGGGTCGCCGGCGGCGGCGGCGGCGTCGCGGGGTCGATCCGTCCGCTCAGATCGCCCACCCGAAGTGAATGGCGGCCACGCCGCCCGACAGGTTGGTGACCGAGACCCGGCTGAAGCCGGCCGCCTCGATCATGCCCTTGAAGGTCGGCTGGTCCGGGAAGCGGCGGATGCTTTCCACCAGGTACTGGTAGCTGTCGCGGTCCTTCGCGACCCACTCGCCGATGCGTGGAATGGCGTGGAAGGACCAAGCGTCATAGGCCTTGCGGATCGGCCCGGCGATCGGGCGCGAGAACTCCAGGCACAGGAAGCGGCCGCCCGGCTTCAGCACCCGCCGCGCCTCGCGCAGCGCCTGGGGGACGTCGGCGACGTTGCGGATACCGAAGCTGATCGAATAGGCGTCGACCGAGGCGTCCGGCAACGGCAGGGCCATGGCGTCGCCGACGCTCCGGCTCATCTCCGGCTCGCCGCCCTTGTTGACGCCGGCCATGATCATTTCGGCGTTGTAGTCCAGCACGATCACCGAGGCGTCGGGGCCTCCGCGGCGTTCCTGGGCGCGCCGCGCCATGCGGGAATAGCGCCGGGCCATGTCGCCGGTGCCGCCGGCGACGTCGAGGATGACCTCGCCGGGTCGCGGATTCAGCTTCGCCGCCGCCGCGTCCTTCCACAGCCGGTGCACGCCCGCGCTCATCAGGTCGTTCATCAGGTCGTAGTTCGAGGCCACGCTGTCGAACACGCCGCGGACCAGCCGCACCTTCTCCGTCGCATCCACGTCGCGGAAGCCGAAGGACGAGGTCTTGCCGGAGGGCGGAACGGCGTCGGTCATGGGCAGCGGTCTAGCCGGTCGCGCGGGCGGCGTCATCCGTCCGCGTGGCCGCAGCCCGGGTCAATGCTTGCCGTTGGGCGGCGGCACGCCGAGGTCGTGCATGACGCCGCGCACCATGGCGTAGCAGCCGCACGAGGCGCGCTCCAGCGCCGGCCGGTCCAGCACCTGGACCCAGCCGCGGCCGCGGCGGATCAAGCCCTTTTCCTCCAGTTCGGAGCCGACCTCGCTGACCGTGGCGCGGCGAACGCCCAGCATGCCGGCGATGTCGGCCTGGGTCAGGGTGAAGCGATCGGAGTCGGCGCGGTCGTGCACGGTCAGCAGCCAGCGCGCCAGCCGCTCGTCCAGACGGTGCTGGGCGTTGCAGGCCGCGTTCTGCTGCACCTGGGCCATCAGGCTTTCGGTGAAGCGTGAGAGGGCCTCGCGCATGCCGTCGCTGGCGGCCAGGGCCGCCGAGAACACGTCCGACGGACAACAGGCCGCCGAGCCGTCGATCTGGGCGATCGCCCGGCTGGAGGCGCGGGCGTTCAGCGGGCCGCAGGTCACGCCGACCAGACCCTCGCGGCCGATCACTCCGGTTTCGACCATGCGGCCGTCGGGCAGCAGCGTCATCAGCGACACCACCCCGCTGAGGGGGAACCAGACGGCGTCCACGGCCTCTCCGGCGTCGTAGAGCATCTGGCCCTGGGCGAACGGCCGTTCCTCAAGATGGGGCTCGATCCGTTCCCGGTCGGCGGGATCCAGCCCGGCGAGCCACAGGTTCTCCATGAGAGGTCCTCCCAGACACCTCGGCAGTAAACTCCAAGCTTCGCCGTGCGTTCCGGCGACGGGCCGCGGCTTGTCGCGCGCGGCGGGGCGGGATACGCGGAGGCAGGAGGATCAGATGACCGACACCCTCGACGTCGCCGCCGTGCTGCGCGACCTGCCCCACTGGCGCGAGGCGGAGGGCGACCGGCCGGCGATCGCCCGCTCCCTGGTCTTCGCCGATTTCAACGCCGCCTTCGGCTTCATGACGCGCGTCGCCCTGCACGCCGACAAGGTCGACCACCATCCGGAATGGTCGAACGTCTACAACCGGGTCGAGGTGCTGCTGACCACCCACGACGCCGGCGGGGTGACCGCGCGCGACCTCGACATGGCCCGCTTCATCGACGCCGCGGCCGCAGGGGCGAAATGAGCGGCCGGGTCGCGGGCAAGGCGGCCCTGATCACCGGGGCCGCCGGCGGCCTCGGACAGGCCATGGCGCGGATGCTGGCCCGCGAGGGCGCGAAGGTGGCCCTCACCGACCTCGACCTCGACGGCGTGCGGGCGCTGGCCGACGCCGTCAACGCCGACCATCCGGGCGCGGCCTTCGCCTTCGCCCACGACGTGACGGACGAGGGACAATGGCGGACGGTGGTGGAGGCCGCCGCCGCCGCCATGGGCGGGCTGTCCATCCTGGTCAACAACGCCGGGATCGGCGGGACGCTGGTCTGGGCCGAGCAGGACACGCTGGACAACTGGCGCAAGGTTCAGGCGGTCAATCTCGAGAGCGTCATGCTGGGCTGCAAGCATGCCCTGCCGCAGCTGCGCGCCTCGGGGGCGGGCTCGATCGTCAATATCAGTTCGGTGGCCGGCCTCGCCGCCGCCCCCGGCATGGGCGCCTACAACGCCACCAAGGCCGCCGTCTGGATGTACACCAAGACCGTGGCGCTGGAGGCGGCGAAGGCCGGCTGGAACGTGCGCTGCAACTCGGTGCACCCGGTGTTCATCAAGACGCCGATCCTCGACCCCTTCGTGGCCATGGCCGGCGGCGACGAGGCGACGGCGCACCAGAAGCTGGCCCGCGGCATCCCGCTGAAGCGCATCGGCGAACCCGACGACGTTGCGTACTGCGTCCTCTACCTCGCCTCGGACGAGTCGAAATTCGTCACCGGCGCCGAGTTCCGCATCGACGGCGGCATGCTGGCGCAGTGAGAGAGGGTGGCCCGTGGCCGGTGTCCCGTGGCCGGTGAGGCGTCAGGTCAGCCCATGGCTGGCGCCCATCGCCGTTCAAGGCAAATCATCCCTAGCCACTAGCCACTAGCCACTAGCCACCAAGCGCCCTTCACTCCACCAGATCCACCGGCAGGATCTGGCTCGACAGCAGCGTTTCCATCGCCTGCCAGCGGTCGCCGCCCCGGCTCTCGACCCAGTCCTGCACCACGTCGCGGCCGAGGCCGTAGTTGATGATGTAGCTGCGGTAGGTGTCGATGAAGCGCAGCCGCTGCGTCGCCTTGGCGCGGTCGGCGAGGCTGTAGGTCATCAGCTGCTCGATCGCCGCGTCGCGGTCGATGCGGCCGGCGAGGTAGGCGTCGGCGATGGTGTATTCGGCGCGCGCCAGCCGGCGCAGCAGGCCCTGCAGCTCGGCCTTCTTCTCCGCCGTCGCGGGGTCCAGGCCGGCCAGCGGGAACAGCACCTCGCGCTCGAAGGCCAGCGCCTCGTCGCCGGGGAAGGCCAGGTCGATGCCGTAGTTGGCGCTGCCCTCGGCCACGAAGCTCATCGGCGAGAACAGCGGATAGACGCTCATCTCCACCCAGCCGCGTTCGGTGACGAAGGTCCGCTCCAGCAGGGCGTTGTAGACGTGGTGCCCCGGATAGCCCTCGTGGCAGCCCAGATCGATGGCCCGCTCGGTGTAGATCGGGAAGTCGGCGTTGATCTCGATCTTCGACTGCGAATTGCCCTGATAGTAGTTGTACCCCGACCAAGGCTTGTCGCCGACGAAGGCGAGGGTGAAGTTCTCGTTGGCCGGCAGGGCGATGTGCCGGGCGGTGCGCGCGCGGCATTCGGCGATGGCGGCGTCCATCACCGCCTGCAGCCGATCCTTCGGGATGATGTAGTGCGACTTGAATTCCGTCACCCGCTCGGTCAGCGAGCCGGGCCCGGGCAGGAGGGCGTCGATCTCGGCCAGCACCGGGTCGAACGAGGACAGCGGCGGCAACTCCGGCCGCACCCCGAACAGCGCCTCGGCCTCGTCGGCGAAGGCCATGCGCTCGCCCGACAGCATGCGCAGTCGGGCCGCCGCCGCCGACACGTGGGCCAGCAGATACTTCTTCCGCTGCGCCACCGCCGGCCCGGCCCCGGCGGTGGAGATGGCCTCCAGCCGCTCCGTCAGCGTCGCCGCGCCCTGGATCAGCTGCGGCACGGTGCGCGGGTTCGCCTTCGCCGCCTCGGCCCATTCCGGGGGCCCGTAGTAGGCGTCGACATAGCCGGGCTCGCGCTCGCCGATCTCCAGCGTCAGGGCGACGTAGTCCCGCGCGACGGCGTCCAGCGTGTCGCCGCCGGGCCCGACAGGCGCCGCCGGGGCCGTGGCGCAGGCGCCGACGAGGGCGCAAAGGCCGATCAGGAACGCGCGCATGAAAATCCTCCCGTCGTATCCAGCCAGCAAACCCGCCGCCGCCCCGGCGGTTCACCGCGGCGCATTCGGGATTGAGGGCGGCGCGCTCCTGCTGTAGAGGCCTTTCCTCCCGGCCCCGGCCGGCGCACGCACCCGTAGCTCAGCTGGATAGAGCGTTGCCCTCCGAAGGCAAAGGTCACACGTTCGAATCGTGTCGGGTGCGCCATTTCTCCCCTCATCTCCGGAGCCGCCGCGCGTGACCGACGTCGCCGATCTTCCGACCCTGCCCACCGGCCAGCCCGTCGGTCGCGTCATCGCCATGCCGGCCGACACTAACCCCGAGGGCGACATCTTCGGCGGCTGGCTGCTGGCCCACATGGACCTCGCCGGCGCCACGCCCGCCTTCGAGATCGCCCAGGGCCGCTGCGCCACCGTGGCGCTGGACGGCATGGTCTTCCACCAGCCGGTGGCGGTCGGCGACGAGGTGTCGATCTACGCCCGGGTGCTGAAGACCGGCCGCACCTCGATCCGCGTGCACGTCGAGGCCTGGAAGCGCTCGCGCAGCCTCGCCGAAGGCCAGTCCGTGCGCGTCACCGAAGGCGTCTTCACCTATGTCGCCCTCGACCGCGAGGGCCGGCCGCGGGTGCTGCCCGGCGTCGCGGCATAACCCAGCGGAACACTCGGAAATCTTGACCTTCGGGCCCGCCGCGACTACCTCGCGGGCATGGCTCTCCGTCGCATCCTCACCATCGACAACCCCGCCGACCTGGCGGTGCTGAAGCAGGTCTCGACCCCGGTCGAGGGGCCGGTGACGGACGAGCTGCGCGCCCTCATGGACGACATGCTGGAGACCATGTACGCGGCGCCGGGCATCGGCCTGGCGGCGGTGCAGATCGGCGACACGCGCCGGGTCATCGTCATGGATCTCGGCGACGGCGAACCCGAAGGCGGCGCCGAAGAGGCGGCCGAGGGCGAGGACGAGCCGAAGCGCCGGCCCAACCCGCGCTTCTTCGTCAATCCCGAGATCGTCTGGGCCTCGGACGAGCTGTTCGCCTACGAGGAGGGCTGCCTGTCGGTGCCGGAGTATTTCGACAGCGTCGAGCGCCCCGCCCGCGTGCGCATCCGCTATCTCGACTACGCCGGCGCGGCCGTCGAGGAGGAGTGCGAGGGCCTCTATGCGGTCTGCATCCAGCACGAGATGGACCATCTCGAGGGCGTGCTGTTCATCGACCACCTGTCGCGGCTGAAGCGCGACCGCGCCATCGCCAAGGTCAAGAAGGCGGCGAGGCTGGCCGCCTGATGGCCCGTCTGAAGCGCAACCGCGACCGCATCATCGATCCGGCCGGCCGCCGCCGCCTGACCCGCAACGAGCGGGTCGGCGTGGCCAGCGTGATCTCGCTCGTCGGCGTCGCCGCCGTCGGCGTCATCGCCGGCATCCTGCTCGACCGCCTGCTCGACTTCGACGACGCGCTCGACGCCGGCGGCGAATGGGACGAAGGCGGCGGCGTCTTCACGCGCTGGGACTAACCCCCTAAAGGCGTGCCCATGCGCCTCGCCTTCATGGGAACCCCCGACTTCGCCGTGCCGTCGCTGGCCGAGCTGATCGCCAGCGGCCACGAGGTCGTGGCCGTCTACAGCCAGCCGCCGAAGCCGAAGGGGCGGGGCCGGAAGCTGACCCCGTCGCCGGTGCACGCCTTCGCCGAGACCATGGGCCTGCCGGTCTTCACCCCCGCCTCGATGAAGGCGGCCGACGCCATCGAGACCTTCCGCAGCCTCGACCTCGACGCCGCCTGCGTCGTCGCCTACGGCCAGATCCTCAAGCCCGAGGTGCTGGAGGCGCCGCGGCTGGGCTGTTTCAACCTCCACGGCTCGCTGCTGCCGCGCTGGCGCGGCGCGGCGCCGATCCAGCGCGCCATCATGGCCGGGGACCGCCAGACCGGCGTGCAGATCATGCGCATGTCGGAAGGTCTCGACGAAGGCCCGATCCTCCTGTCGGAGGTGATGGACATCCGCCCCGACGACACCGCCGCGACCCTGTCGGAACGCATGGCCCATGTCGGGGCCAGCCTGTGGCCACGGGCGCTGGCCGCCATCGAGCGGGGCGGGGCGACCGAAATGCCGCAGGCGGGGGAGCCGACCTACGCCCGCAAGATCACGCCCGCCGAGGCGCGCATCGACTGGACCCGCCCGGCGGCCGAGATCGACGCCCACATCCGCGGCCTGTCGCCCTTCCCCGGGGCCTGGTTCGAGGCGCCCGGGCCGCAGGGGCCGACGCGCATCAAGGCGCTGATGTCGCAGGTCGCCCGTGGCGCGGGCGACCCCGGCGAGGTGCTGGACGCGGCGCTGCGGATCGCCTGCGGCGAGGGGGCGTTGCGGCTGGTGCGGGTGCAGCGCGAGGGCCGGGCGGCCCAGTCCCCCGACGAGATGCTGCGCGGATTCCCGCTGCCGGCCGGAAGCCGGCTGTCCTGATGCCGCGCTACCGGCTCACGGTCGAGTACGACGGCTCGGGCTACAACGGCTTCCAGGCCCAGGCTGGCCAGCCGACGGTGCAGGGCGCGCTGGAGCAGGCCATCGCCGCCTTCTCGGGCCAGCGGATCCGCCTCGCCGCCGCCGGGCGCACCGACACCGGCGTGCACGCCACCGGCCAGGTGGTCAGCTTCGACCTCGACAAGGCGTGGCCGGCCCGGACGGTGATGAACGCCATGAACGCCCACCTCATCGAGGAGGAGGTGGCGGTGCTCGACTGCGCCGAGGTCGATGCGGAGTGGCACGCCCGCTTCTCCGCCACCGGGCGGCGCTACCTCTACCGCATCCTCAACCGCCCCGGCCGCCCGGCGCTGGACCTCGGCCGGGTGTGGCACGTGAAGAAGCCGCTCGACGCCGGGGCCATGCACGCGGCGGCGCGGGCCCTGGTGGGCTTCCACGACTTCACCACCTTCCGCGACGCCGGCTGCCAGTCGGCCTCGCCCGAGAAGACGCTGGACGTGGCGACCGTGACGCGCGTCGGCGAGGAGGTGCATCTGGTGTTCGAGGCGCGCAGCTTCCTGCATCGGCAGGTGCGCTCGATGACCGGCAGCCTGGTCGAGGTCGGGCTGGGCCGCTGGGCGGTCGAGGACGTGGCCGCGGCGCTGGCCGCGCGCGACCGCACGGCCTGCGGCCCGGTCGCCCCGGCCGAGGGGCTCTACCTCACCGGGGTCCGCTACGACGGCTAGTTGCGGGCGCTCTCGGCGCCGGAGGTGACGGCGTCGCCGGCGGCGCGCACGTCGCGGCCGATGCCCGAGATGGTGTTGCAGGCCGACACGGCCAGGGCGGCGGCGATCAGGGACAGGACGGCGATCTTCTTCATGGTCTCGGCGGGGCTGCAGTGGAACCTTGGCCGTGAACGCAAGCGTGGCCGTTCGGTTGCATGGCCAAGCCGGGGGGCGATCTGCTAACGGCGGAGCCATGACCCAGCCCGCCAACACCGCCGCCCGCCGCCTCGTCGAAACGCTCGTCATCAACGGCATCGACCGGGTCTTCTGCGTGCCGGGCGAGAGCTATCTGGCGGTGCTCGACGCGCTGGCCGACGTGCGCGACCGCATCGAGGTGATCGCCTGCCGCCACGAGGCCGGCGCGGCCAACATGGCCGAGGCGTACGGCAAGCTGACGGGCAAGCCGGGGGTGTGCATGGTCACGCGCGGTCCGGGCGCGACCCACGCCTCCATCGGGGTGCATACGGCGCACCAGGACTCCACGCCGATGATCCTGTTCGTCGGCCAGATCGCCCTGAGCGACCGCGGCCGCGGCGCCTTCCAGGAGGTCGACTACCGCGAGGTGTTCGGCGGCCTCGCCAAATGGGCCACCGAGATCGAGACCCCGGAGCGCACCGTCGAGGTGGTCGAGCGCGCCTTCGCCACGGCGCTGCAGGGCCGCATGGGGCCGGTGGTCATCGGCCTGCCCGAGGACATCCTGCACGCCGACGGCGGCCCCGCCCCGGTGCGCCCGGTGACGCCCGCGAAGGCGGCGCCGGACCCGGCCTTCGTCGAACAGGTCCGCGAGCGGCTGGCGCAGGCGGAACGGCCGCTGCTGGTGCTGGGCGGCTCCGGCTGGACCGACGCGGCGACCACGGCCATCGGCGACTGGGCCGAACGGCTGGGCCTGCCGGTCGCCCTGTCCTTCCGGCGCAAGGACCTGATCTCCAACGACCGCTCGAACTACGCCGGCGACCTCGGCCTCGGCTGCAATCCGAAGCTGACGGCGCGGGTCAGGGCGGCGGACCTGATCCTCGCCGTGGGCGCCCGTCTCGGCGAGAATCCGACCCAGGGCTACACCCTGCTGGACCGCGCCCGCACGGCCGAAACCCTGATCCACATCCACCCGGGGCCGGAGGAGCTGGGCCGGGTGTGGACGCCGCTGCTCAGCGCCGCCGCCGACAATTCGCTGGCCGCGCTCGCCCTGTCGCGGATCGATCCGGGCCGCAGCTGGGCCGACGAGGCCGCCGCCGCCCGCGCCGACTACGACGGCTTCATCCAGCCGGTCGAGGTCACCGGACCGGTGAACATGAGCGAGGTGATCCGCCACCTCGGCGAGGCCCTGCCCGCCGACGCCATCCTCACCAACGGGGCTGGCAATTTCGCCGCCTGGCTGCACCGCTTCCACCGTCACCGCGCGCGGCGGACGCAGCTGGCGCCGACCTCCGGGGCCATGGGCTACGGCTATCCGGCCGCGCTGGCCGCCAAGTCGGTCCACCCCGACCGCGACGTCATCTGCATCGCCGGCGACGGCGACTACCTGATGACCGGGCAGGAGATCGCCACCGCCGTCCAGTACGGCATCAACGCCGTGGTGGTGGTGGTCGACAACGGGACCTACGGCACCATCCGCATGCACCAGGAGACCCACTATCCGGGCGGCGCGCGGACCATCGCCACCGACCTGAGGAACCCCGACTTCGTGGCCTATGCGGAAGCGTTCGGCGCCTTCGGCGTGCGCTGCGAGCGGACCGGGGATTTCCCGGCCGCGCTGGCGGCGGCCCGGAACGCCGGCCGGCCCGCCCTCGTTCACCTGATCACCTCGGCCGAGGACATCGCCCCCGGCCGAACGATCAGCGGCCTGCGCGGGGCTTAGAGCAATGCGGCTGGCGCTCGCCCGGCTCGGCGTCGGCGGCGCCTTGCTCGCTTCGGGCTGCGCGACACCCCCTGGGCCCCCACCCCTCGGGCTAGAGGCGCAACCCCTCAGTTGCGTTCTGATCGCAGAGGTCGCCCGAACACAGTACGAGTTCAGCCTTGAGCGACCTCTGCCGCTCGATCGCGCCGGCCATGCGCCGCGATGCGACTGGCCTTCGCTAGGCCTCCATGTGGTGGAGAAGAGGGCGGAAGATCTGGAACCCCTGGAGTCGCTCGTGACGTTCAGCCGTCCTTGGGGGCTCGGGGGCGGTCGGCGGATCAAGGTCACCTTCTGGACCGGCCTCCACATCTACGAGAGGACCTGCCACCTCCGTCGAGACGGTCGACAGTGGCGGCTCGTGGAGCCTTGCCCGGTCACCTGGAGTTTCTGACCCATGACCCTCCCACACCACATCACCGCGCCCACCTTCATTCTCATGGGCCTGCTGTCGGCCTGTGCCACCCCGCCTCCCGCATCAGAAGGGCCGACCATCGCCAGCGGCGACGACTGCGCCGTCATCGCCGCCGTGGCGAAGGAGCACTACCGCTTCAACACCACCGACAACCTCCCGCCGCCGCTGTGGCTGGACGACGAGGGCTCGGGCTGGGCCCCGCGCTGCAACTGGAGCCGCTACGGCCTCGCCTTCCCGTCGACCCACGATCCCGACCGCCCGCATCAGCCGGGCGAACGCGTGCGCTGGGTGTCGTTCAAGCAGCCGCGCTACGACGGCCAGGGCGCCCTGGTGGAGACCGGCATCCTGCACGGCCCGCTGGCCGGCATGGGCTACGCGTGCCGCGTCCACTCCGGCTTCGCGGGCTGGACCGTCGGCGAGTGCCGGAACACCTGGATCTCCTAGTGCTCGGGCGGTGACGGCGGGTCCGTGTCCCCCTATGTTCCGCGCATGACCGACGTCGCCGCGCCCGAGACCCCCGACCGCCCCCTCACCCAGGACGGCCCGGCCATCCGGCTGTGGATGATCGACGCCTCGGCCTACATCTTCCGCGCCTACCACGCCCTGCCGCCGCTGACGCGCAAGTCCGACGGCCTGCCCGTCGGCGCGGTGCAGGGCTACTGCAACATGCTGTGGAAGCTGATCCGGGACATGAAGGGTCCGGACGGTCCGACCCACCTGGTGGCCATCTTCGACCATTCGGAGAAGACCTTCCGCAACGAGATGTACGACCAGTACAAGGCCAACCGGTCGGCGCCGCCGGAGGACCTGATCCCGCAGTTCCCGCTGGTGCGCGAGGCCACAGCCGCCTTCGGCGTGCACTGCGTCGAGCTGGCCGGCTACGAGGCCGACGACCTCATCGCCACCTACGCCTGCAAGGCGCGGGACGCGGGCGGCGAGGCGGTGATCGTGTCGTCCGACAAGGACCTGATGCAGCTGATCGGCCCCTCGGTGGTGATGTGGGACCCGATGAAGGACCGCCGCCTCGCCGAGGAGGCGGTGTTCGAGAAGTTCGGCGTCACGCCCGACAAGGTGGTCGAGGTCCAGGCCCTGATCGGCGACAGCGTCGACAACGTCCCCGGCGCGCCCGGCATCGGGCCCAAGACGGCGGCCCAGCTGATCACCGAGTTCGGCGACCTCGACACCCTTCTGGCCCGCGCCGGCGAGATCAAGCAGCCGAAGCGGCGCGAGACCCTGATCGAGTTCGCCGACCAGATCCGCCTGTCGCGCGAACTCTGCCGCCTGACCTGCGACGCGCCGGCCCCGGAGCCGATCGAGGATTTCGCGGTCCGCGATCCCGACCCGGAGCGGCTGGGCGACTTCCTCGACCGCATGGAGTTCCGCTCGCTGCGCGCCCGCGTCGGCGACGGCAAGGCCCCGCAGAAGGACGGCTCGGCGTTCACCGCCCGCCCGCGCATGCCCTCGGCCCCGGTCATCGCGCCGCGCTACGGCGACGTCGCCCCGGCGCCGGCCGAGGCGCAGAGCTTCGACTCCGACGCCTACGAATGCGTCCAGACGCCGGAGGCGCTCGACCGCTGGATCGCCCGCGCCCGCGAGGCCGGGGTGGTCGGATTCGACACCGAGACGGACTCGCTCAGCGCCACCCACGCCGGCCTTTGCGGCGTGTCGCTGGCCGTCGGCCCCAACGCTGCCTGCTACATCCCGCTGACCCACGAGGCGGCGCCGCAGGCGGGCGAGGGCCTGTTCGGCGACGCCCCGGCTCCCGAGGCCATCCCCCAGATCGACAAGCCGACGGCCCTGGCCCGGCTGAAGACGCTGCTGGAGGACCCGGCGGTCCTCAAGGTCGGCCAGAACGTCAAATACGACATCGCCGTCATGGCCCGCCGCGGCATCCGCGTGGCCCCGGTCGACGACACCATGCTGATCTCCTATGTGCTGGACGGCGGCCGCCACCCGCACGGCATGGACGAGCTGGCCCAGCGCCACCTCGGCCATCAGCCGATCGCCTTCAAGTCGGTCGCCGGGACCGGCAAGAGCCAGAAGAGCTTCAAGCACGTCGAGCTGAAGCCGGCGACCTGCTACGCCGCCGAGGACGCCGACGTGACGCTGCGCCTGTGGCGCATCCTCAAGCCCCGGCTCGCCGAGCAGGGGCTGGTCACGGTCTACGAGACGCTCGAGCGTCCCCTCCCGGCCGTGCTGGCCGACATGGAGCGTGAGGGCGTGCGCGTGGACCCGGAGCGCCTGCGCCGCCTGTCGTCGGAGTTCGGCTTCCGCATGGCCGAGCTGGAGGAACGGGCCCACCAGCTGGCCGGCCGGCCGTTCAACGTCGGCTCGCCGCGCCAGATCGGCGAGATCCTGTTCGGAGAGATGGCCCTGCCCGGCGGCCGCAAGACCGCCTCCGGCCAATGGGGCACCGAGGCCTCCGTGCTGGAGGAGCTGGCCCTGACCCACGAGCTGCCCCGCGTGCTGCTCGACTGGCGTCAGCTGTCGAAGCTGAAGGGCACCTACACCGACGCCCTGATCGAGGCCATGGACCCGGCCAGCGACCGGGTTCACACCTCCTACCAGCTCGCCGCCGCCTCCACCGGCCGCCTGGCCAGTTCCGACCCCAACCTGCAGAACATCCCGATCCGCACCGAGACCGGCCGACAGATCCGCCAGGCCTTCATCGCCGGGCCGGGCAACGTCCTGATCAGCGCCGACTACAGCCAGATCGAGCTGCGCCTGCTCGCCCACATCGGCGACATCCCCGAACTGAAGCGCGCCTTCAAGGCCGGGCTCGACATCCACGCGGCCACGGCCAGCGAGATGTTCAACGTGCCGCTGGAGCAGATGGACCCGGAGACGCGGCGGCGCGCCAAGGCCATCAACTTCGGCATCGTCTACGGCATCTCCGCCTTCGGCCTCGCCAACCAGCTCGGCATCGACCAGGGCGAGGCCGGGGCCTACATCAAGACCTATTTCGAGCGTTTCCCCGGCATCCGCGCCTACATGGACGCCATGCGCGCCCGGGTGCGCGAGAGCGGCCGGGTCGAGACCCTGTTCGGGCGCCGCATCCACATCCCCGCCATCCAGTCGAAGTCGGCCGCCGAGCGCAGCTTCGGCGAACGCGCCGCCATCAACGCCCCGATCCAGGGCGCCGCCGCCGACATCATCCGCCGCGCCATGATCCGCATGCCGGGCGCGCTGGCGGAAGCCGGGCTGCAGGATGTGAAGATGCTGCTGCAGGTCCACGACGAACTGGTCTTCGAGGCCCCGGAGGCCCTCGCCGAGCCAGCCATCAAGGTCATCCGCCGGGTGATGGAGGGCGCCGCCGAGCCGGCCGTCTCCCTCACCGTGCCGCTGGTCGTCGACGCCCGCGCCGCCGGCAACTGGGACGACGCCCATTAAACCTGCCGAAATCGACGTCCTGATCGTCGGCGCGGGCGCGGCCGGGATGATGTGCGCTTGGGAAGCCGGACGCCGCGGCCGCTCCGTGCTGGTCCTCGACCACGCCCGCGCCCCGGGCGAGAAGATCCGCATCTCCGGCGGGGGGCGGTGCAACTTCACCAACCTCGGCTGCGGGCCGCACGCCTTCCTCGGCGAGAACCCGCGCTTCGCCACCTCGGCCCTGAAGCGCTTCACCCAGCACGACTTCATCAAGCGCGTCGACGCCGCCGGCATCGCCTGGCACGAGAAGACGCTGGGGCAGCTGTTCTGCGACGACTCCGCCAGGCAGATCATCCGCATGCTGACCGACGGCCTGCGCGAGGCCGGCGCGACGCTGCGGCTGGGCGTGGCCGTGGACCGCGTCGATCGGCGCGGCGAGGGCTTCGAGGCCGCGCTGTCGGACGGATCGGTCGTCCGCTGCCGCTCGCTGGTGCTGGCCGCCGGCGGCAAGTCGATCCCGAAGATGGGCGCGACGGGCTGGGCCCTCGACGCCGCCCGCCAGTTCGGCCTGCGCGTCACCGACACCCGCCCGGCGCTGGTCCCGCTGACCTTCGAGGCGGGACTGCTCGAGACGCTGAAGCCGCTGGCCGGCCTGTCGGTCGAGGCGGTGGTCGCCCACCGCGTCCCCGCCGACCGCCGCGCGCCGGGCCGTCCGTCGGGCGAGACCCGCTTCGCCGAGGGTCTGCTGTTCACCCACCGCGGCCTGTCAGGCCCGTCGATCCTGCAGATCAGCTCCTACTGGCGCGAGGGCGAGGCGATCACCGTCGCCATGGCCCCGGGCGTCGACGTCCATGCGACGCTCAGGGCCGCGAAGGAGGAGAACGGCAAGCAGGCCGTGCACACCGCGCTGGCCCACATCGTCCCGCGCCGCCTGGCCGAGAGCCTGTGCGAGCGCGAGGGCGTGTCGGGCAAGCTGGCCGAGGTCGGCGACAAGGCGCTGCGCCGGCTGGACGAAGCGGTGAACCGCTGGACGGTCAAGCCGGTCGGTTCGGAGGGCTACCGCACGGCCGAGGTCATGCTCGGCGGCGTGGCCACGGACGCGCTGGACCAGCAGACCCTGCAGGCGAAGACCGTTCCCGGCCTGTACGTGATCGGCGAGGCGGTCGACGTCACCGGCTGGCTGGGCGGCTACAATTTCCAGTGGGCCTGGTCGTCGGGCTGGGCGGCGGGACAGGTGTGCTAGGTTGTAGGTTCTAGGGACTAGGTTCTAGGGAGGGCCGTCAGCGCCCTAGCCCCTAGCCCCCAGAACCCGGCCCCTATGTTCACCGCCACCGTCCTGACCATGTTTCCGGAGGCCTTTCCCGGCCCGCTCGGCGTGTCGCTGATCGGCACGGCGTGGCGCGAGAAGGGGCTGTGGAGCCTCGAAACCCTTGACATCCGGGCGTTCTCCGACGATAGGCGCGGCTTCCTGGACGACACCCCCGCGGGCGGCGGACCGGGAGCGGTGTTGAAGGCGGACGTGGTGGCCCGGGCGGTGGACAGCCTTTCGGGACCTCGACGGCCGCTTTTGTACATGAGCGCCCGGGGTCGGCCCCTGACCCAGGCGCGGGTGAAGGACTGGGCGTCGGGAGACGGCGTCGTCGTCCTCTGCGGCCGGTTCGAGGGGGTGGACCAGCGGGTGCTCGACGCCCGTGGGTTCGAGGAGGTCTCGGTCGGAGACGCGGTTCTCGCCGGCGGCGAGGCGGCGGCGATGGTCGCGATCGAGGCGTGCGTAAGACTGATCCCCGGAGTGCTGGGCCAGGCCGATAGCCTCGGTTCGGAGAGCTTCGAGGACGGGCTTCTGGAGTATCCGCAGTACACGCGACCGCGGACGTTCGAGGGGCTCGACATTCCTGAGGTCCTGCTGTCGGGCGACCACAAGAAGGTCGCGCAATGGCGCCAGGGGCAGCGGGAGAAGACCACGCGGGAGCGGCGGCCGGACCTCTGGTCGGCGTATCTCGCCAACTCACAGCTAAAGGGCGAAAAAGCCCGAGGAGAATAGAATGAACATCGTCCAGCAGATCGCTGCCGAAGAAAAGGCCCGCCTCGTCGAGAAGCGCGCCATCCCCGAATTCCAGCCCGGCGACACCCTGCGCGTCAACGTGCGCATCAAGGAAGGCGAGCGCGAACGCGTCCAGGCCTTCGAGGGCGTCTGCATCGCCCGCGCCGGCGGCGGGGTGAACGAGAACTTCACCGTCCGCAAGATTTCCTTCGGCGAGGGCGTCGAGCGCGTCTTCCCGATCCTGTCGCCGAACATCGAGTCGATCGAGGTCAAGCG
>JAEYTA010000207.1 GCA_023434265.1 Pseudomonadota bacterium | reverse complement strand
GAGGGTTTCGTCGAGCAGCGCGGCGAAGTCGTCACGCGAGGGGGTGAAGTTCTGGGTATCGGTCAATGGGGTTTCTAACGGCTGTGGCGCGCGGCCGGACGGCCCCGCGCGAGGTGGTTGGAGATTGCAGAGAGGTCGTCGGGATGCGAGGCCGAAAAGGAAGCCAGAACGCCCGCGGCTGGCGAGGTGGGGAGCGTTGGATTTGCGAAGCCGGTCAGAGACCGTGTTTCGCGCGCGCCGCCTCGACGATACGGCGGGCCGCATCGAAGGCGGCCTCTATATCCATATCGGTCGTGTCCAGCAAGACGGCGTCGGCCGCCTGCACCATCGGCGCCGCGCCTCGGCCGGCGTCGCGCTCGTCGCGGCGGACGATGTCGGCCAGCATGTCCTCGAAGGCGATGACCTCGCCTCGCCCCGCCAGCTGCTTCCAGCGACGCATGGCCCGCACCTCTGGCGTGGCGGTGACGAACAGCTTGGCCGGGGCCTCGGGCGCGATGACCGTGCCGATGTCGCGGCCGTCCAGCACGGCGCCGCCGGGTTGTTGCGCGAAAGCCTTCTGGAAGGCCAGCAGGGCGGCGCGGACGCCGGGGTAGCCGGCGACCCGGCTGGCGGCTTCGCCGGCGTCGCGGTCCGTGAGCCGATCGGTGTCGATGAGGTGGCTGGCGTCGAGGGCGCGGGCCACGGCCTCGGCCGCGGCGGCGTCGTCCAGGGAGCCCCCGGCGTCGAGCACCCCCAGGCCGACGGCGCGGTAGAGCAGGCCGGTGTCGAGATGCGGCAGGCCATAGGCCGCCGCCAGTCGCGCGGCGATGGTGCCCTTGCCCGAGGCGGCGGGGCCGTCGACGGCGATGATCAGGTTGCGGCTCATGCGGAGGCGATATCGGCGCCAAGGCCGCGCATCAACTCCACAAAGCCCGGAAAGCTGGTGGCGATCATGCCGGGCTCGTCGACGGTGACGGGTTCGGCGGCGGCGAGGCCGAGGACCAGATGGCTCATGGCGATGCGGTGGTCGCCATGGGTGGTCACGGTGGCGCCGCCGCGGACGGGACCGCCGGTGACGGTGAAGCCCTCGGGCTCCTCCTCGACGGCGACGCCGCAGGCCTGGAGTCCGGCCGCCATCAGGGCGATGCGGTCGCTTTCCTTGACCCGCATCTCGCCGACGCCGCGCATGACCGTGGCTCCCTCGGCGAAGGCGGCTGTGGCGGCGAGGATCGGGTATTCGTCGATCATCGAGGCCGCCCGCTGCGGCGGCACGATCACCCCGTGAAGCTTCGAGTGGCGGGCCGTGACGTCGCCGACCTCCTCGCCGCCGGCCATGCGGCGGTTCGAAACGGTCAGGTCGGCGCCCATCTCGCGCCAGGTCTCGAGCAGACCAGTGCGCAGCGGGTTGAGCATGACGGCCTCGACGGTGACCTCCGAGCCCGCGACGATCAGGGCGGCGGCCAGCGGGAAAGCGGCGGAGGAGGGATCGCCGGGGACGGAGACGACGGTTCCGCTCAGGCGCTGGCCGCCGCGCAGGGACACCCGCCACCCCTTTCCGAGCGGCTCGACGCCGACCTCGGCTCCGAACGCCCGGAGCATGCGCTCGGTGTGGTCGCGGCTGGGCTCGGGCTCGGTGACGGTGGTGACGCCCTTCGCGTCCACTCCCGCCAGCAGGATGGCCGACTTGATCTGGGCAGAAGCCACGGTCTGCAGGTAGTCGATGGCGGAAAGCCCGCCGCCCGACACCGCGACCGGGAGCCGGTCATCGTCAGCCTCCCAGACAAACCGGGCGCCCATGTCGGCCAGCGGCCCGGCGACCCGCTTCATCGGCCGCTTGCGCAGGGAGGCGTCGCCGTCGAAGGTCGCGGTGATCGGATAGCCCGCCGCCGCCCCCATCAGCAGGCGGACGCCGGTGCCGGCGTTGCCGCAGTCGATGACGCCGGCGGGCGGCTGGAAGCCGCCGTGGCCGGTGACCCGCCAGCGGCCCTCGCCGAGACGCTCGACGCCAGCGCCGAAGCCCTCGACGGCGCGGGCGGTGGCGAGGATGTCGTCACCTTCCAGAAGGCCGTCGATGTCGGTGACCCCCGTCGCCATGGCGCCGAGGATCAGGGCGCGGTGGGAGATGGACTTGTCGCCGGGGGCGCGGACCACGCCGGACAGCGCGGAAGCGCGGCGGGCGGTCAGATGGGAGGGGGTCGTCACCCGGCGGACTCCGGCGGAACAGGGCGGCGCGGAGATCGCTTTTGACAGCGGCCCCCGGCAGTGGCAAGGGAGCCGCCCGAATTCCCACACCGTGCGAGGCGCCCCCGTGGCCAATCCCGAACTGGGCCAGAAGCAGGTCTGTCCGAACTGCCAGGCCAAATTCTACGACCTGAACCGTCGTCCCGCCCACTGCCCGAAGTGCGCCACGGACTTTGATCCGGAAGAAGCGCTGAAGCTGCGCAACCGTCGCGGCCGTCCGGGCGGTTATGCGCCTGACGAGACCCCCGACGAGGACGCCGAGGATCAGGTCGAGAAGAAGAAGGCCGCCGGCGACGACGAGGACGAGGAGGAAACCACCTCCACGCCCGAAATCGACGAGGAGGGCCACGAGCCGATCCTCACCCCGGACGACGACGACGAGGACGCCGTCGACCCGACCGAGGAGCCCGGCATGGGCGAGGCGAGCGACGACGACGACGTGCTGGCCGACGACGATGACGACGACTCCGTCCCCTTCATCGAGGATGAGGACGACGACTCCTTCGACGAGGACATCGTCAAGCCGGAGAAGGACGAGGACTAGGATCGAACGGGACGGTTCCGGCCCCGCGCCGGGCCGTCCCGAACCCCGTCCGGCCGAGGTTCGGAGGGGGTGAAAATAAATGTCGGAACCGGGCTTGATCGCCGAAAAGCCCTGACATAGGTTCCGCCGCCTCGCCGGGGGGCGACACCAATACCCCCGGCGATCCGACCGAAAGGTTCGGGGCTATAGCTCAGTTGGTAGAGCGCTTGAATGGCATTCAAGAGGTCAGCGGTTCGACTCCGCTTAGCTCCACCATGAAGGCCCCGCGGGAGACCGCGGGGCCTTCTCCATTTCCGGCCCGCGCCTGACCCCGCGGCTGTTGAAGAACCGCCTTCCCGGCCCCATCTCGGACGCGACCGAAGCCTTGCCGATCACGGGAGGCGTCGCCGGTCGCAACGCCTGCTTCGGGGGCACGAGACATGAATACGCGCACCATCCTGTTCGACAGCCCGTTCCTGCTGGGCTTCGACCACACCCGGGCGCTGATCGACCGGGCCGCCCGGGCCGCGGCGGACAGCTATCCCCCCTACAACGTCGAGCAGCGGGGCGAGCGCGCCGTGCGCATCTCCCTGGCCGTCGCCGGGTTCGGACCGGACGACCTGTCCATCACCCTCGAAGGCCGGCAACTGACCATCGCGGGCAAGCGCGACGACGCCGGCAAGGCCGACCAGGCCTTCCTGCACAGGGGCATCGCGGGCCGGGGCTTCGTGCGCAGCTTCGTGCTGGCCGACGGGCTTGAGATCGACGGAGCGCGGCTGGAGCACGGCCTGCTGCATGTCGACATGAGCCGTCCCGAAGACACCCCGGCAGTTCGCCGGATCCCCATCACGACGGGCTGAACGCCGTCGCGACCACCGGCCGCCGCTCACGGGGCCGAACCACAGCGCCGTTCGGCGCGTTAGTCGAGTGAAGGAGGCGGTCCTGATGACGCCGATGATGATGACACGGGAAGACTTCGCCGATCTCGGCGCCCCCGATCTGGTCTATGTGCGCGAGATCCGCGCGGCGGACATCCTCGCCGATACGCCGGTGACGGCGGTGCAGGGTCTGGCGATCGACCCCGAGGCGACGCTGTACGCGGTGCACGGGGCCGACGGCGAGCGGTTGGCCGTGATGATGGACCGCGAAACCGCGTTCGCCACCGCCGTGGCTCACGAACTGGAGCCCGTTTCCGTCCACTGAGGCCGCCCGCGCGGCCGGTGTCTCAGGCCGCCGTGGCCGGCGCGTTGTCGCGCACGAACAGGGCGCGGATGGCGTCGGCGGTGCGGGCCTGACGCAGTTGCTCCCGCATCTCCGACGAGCGCAGCGCCCGCGAGGCCGCGGCCAGAGCTCGCAGGTGGTCGGCGCCGTCGCGCGGCGGAGCGAAAAGGGCGAAGAGCAGGTCCACCGGCCGATCATCGACCGATCCGTAGGCCACCGGGGTGTCGAGCCGCACGAACACGGCGGTCACGCGCTCGACGCCTTCGAGGCGCGCGTGCGGCACGGCCACGCCGGCGCCCAGACCGGTCGAGCCCAGCGCTTCGCGCTCCAGCAGGGCCTCGAGAACCTTCTCCTCTGGCAGGCCCAGGGCCTGGGCCGCGGCGTCGGCCACCACGTGCAGGGCCTGACGCTTCGACGACGCGCCGCTGCGCAGGACGACGCCGCCGTCCGCCAGCAAATCACCGATGTCCATGAATACCCCGACTCTACCCGTTCATCCCGGTTGGGCGGGCGCCCTTTAGACGACCCGCCTCGTTGTGGGAAGCACTATGACTCCCGATCGTTTACCGAACGGTGTCCGTTGAGCGCTTTCGTCGTCCGCTCCGGATCGATCCATCCGACGTTGCCGTCCGGCCGGCGATAGACCACCGACAGGCCGCCATGCGCGGCGTTGCGGAACACCACGACGGGGTAGCCGGTCATGTCGAGCTCCAGCACCGCCCGGCCGACGGTGATGGTCCGGATTTCGGACTCGGTTTCGGCGATGACCATGCCCACCGGCGGCGGTTCGCCGGGCGCGCCGGCCTCGCCGAAATCCTCGTCCTCGACCGTGTCGGGGTCGCGCAGGACGATGCTGCGAGCCACCTCGCGCGCGGCGTTCTCGGACTTCTCCGGCGACAGGTGCCGCGGTCCGGCGTGGTGGTCCTTGAGCCGGCGCTTGTAACGCCGCACCCGCTTCTCGAGCTTGTCGAGGCTCTCGGTGAAGGCCGCATGGGCATCGCCGGCCAAGCCCGAGGTGAACACCACCTGGCCCGAAGCCAGTCGCACCCAGCAGTCGACCTTGAAGCTGTGACCCTCCTTGGCGACGATCACCTCGGCGTCCTGGGCGCCTCTTTCGAAGTATTTGCCGATCCCGTCTTCGAGTTCCTGGGAGATGCGCGAGCCTAGCGCTTCGCCGACATCCACTTGCTTGCCGCTGACCTGGACTTGCATGCCCGTAGAACGCTCCCGGGCGGGGTTGGTGTCAACGCTGATCACCGTTTTGTGGTGACGGTTCGCCGCAGGCGGGAACGGGGTCGTCAGCCCGCCTTCAGCATGCGCCGGCGCTCGACCGACGACGGAATGCGCAGCGCCTCGCGGTACTTGGCGACCGTGCGGCGGGCGATGTCGACTCCCGCCTCCTTGAGCAGTTCGACGATGCGGTCGTCGGACAGCACGTCGCCGTCGCGGCCCTCGCCGTCGATCATCGTGCGGATGCGATGGCGCACCGCCTCGGCCGAGTGCAGGGCGCCGCCGTCGGACGACTGGATGGCGGCGGTGAAGAAGAATTTCAGCTCGAACACCCCCCGCGGCGTGGAGACGTACTTGTTCGAGGTGACCCGGCTGACGGTCGATTCGTGCATGCCGATAGCGTCGGCGACCGTCTTCAGGTTCAGCGGCCGCAGGAACTCGACCCCGAAGGCGAGGAAGGCGTCCTGCTGGCGGACGATCTCCGACGCCACCTTCAGAATGGTCTTCGCCCGCTGGTCCAGCGACTTGACCAGCCAGCTGGCCTGGGCGGCGCAGTCGGCGACGAAGGTCTTCTCGGTCTCGGTGCGCGCGCCGGACGAGACCACCCCGTGGTAACGCTTGTCCATGATCAGCCGCGGCAGGGTGTCGGCGTTGAGCTCGACCCTCCAGCCGCCGGCGGGGTCCGGCCGCACGTGCACGTCGGGGATGACGGTCTGGGCCGGCTCGCCGCCGAAGCCCGCGCCGGGCCGGGGCGTCAGCGCCTTCAGCTCGGCGATCATCTCGGCGAGATCCTCGCCGTCCACCCCGCAGGCCTTGCGCAGGCCGGCGAGGTCGCGCTTCGCCAGCAGGTCGAGGTTGTCCAGCAGGGCGGCCATGGCCGGGTCGAAGCGGTTGCGCTCCATCAGTTGCAGCTTCAGGCATTCGGGCACGGAGCGGGCCATGACGCCGGTCGGCTCGAAGCCGTGGCACACGGTCAGCACCGCCTCCACCCGCGCCAGGTCGATTCCCAGCCGCTCCGCGACCTCGGCGAGGTCGCCGCGCAGGTAGCCGCCCTCGTCGACCATGTCGATCAGCGTCAGGGCGATGGCGTGGTCGGCCGGCGACAGCCGGGCCTGCGAGGCCTGGGCCTGCAGGTGCTCCCACAGGGTCGTCTCCCGGGTGTCCGGGCGCTCGCGCTCCTCGCCGTCGGGCAGGCCGCCGCGCGAGCCGGCGCGTGACCAGTCCGACAGGCCCGGCTGGGCCTCGTCGGCCATGCGGTCCGAGGTGCGTTCGCCCGGCGCGGCGTCGCCGTAGACGTCGTCGGCGCGGGCGTCGACGGCGTCGGCGGCGTCGGCGGCGCGGCCGTCCTCGAAACTCATCTCGGCGCGATCGCCGGTCTCGGCGGCTTCCGGCAGGGCGTCGTTGGCCTCGCCCGGTTCGGCGTCCTCGCGCTGCAGCAGCGGGTTGCGCTCCAGCTCGGCCTCGACGAAGGCCTCGAGCTCAAGGTTGGACAGTTGCAGCAGCTTGATCGCCTGCTGCAGCTGGGGCGTGATGACGAGCCCCTGCCCCTGCCTGATCTCCAGCCTTTGCCCGAGCACTGCTCAACCCCCGCCGGACCAGTTGGCCCGAAACTTGCTGCGGCCACCCTGTGGCCGAAGCGGTTAACGAGGGTCTAAGCGCCCCCGCTTGCGGAGCCGCCAGATCCTCGGCCGACCGCGCCGAGCCAGCCGCCTGTCGAGATCACCCCCGACGCGCCGTGGTCCCGCGAGGCCCTTCCGCCGACCGATGCTCCGGGCCGGGCCGATCTGGCCATGGCGCCCGCCGGTCACGTGGGCGGTGGGCCGGTTCGGAGGGGGGGGCGCGGGAAAGTGGCCGCGGAATTCGGCGGCCACTTCGGCCACTTCGGCCACTTGCGCCGGAACGCGCCCCCCTTCACGAGGGGCGGCGAACGCCTGATTCACCTGATCAAAGACCGGGGCCGGGTCGGCCCGGGATCAGTGAAACATGCGGCTGCGTCAGAATCGGACGCAGCTCAGCCGTACATGTCGCCGAGGTAGACGCGGCGCACTTCCGGGTCGCGGATCACGTCCTCGGCCTTGCCTTCGAACAGCACCGCGCCGCCCGAGATGATCGAGGCGTGGTCGATGATGTCCAGCGTCTCGCGCACGTTATGGTCGGTGATCAGCACGCCGATGCCCTGCCCGGCCAGGTAGCGGATCACCTGGCGGATGTCGGCGATGGCGAGGGGGTCGATGCCGGCGAAGGGTTCGTCCAGCAGCATGAAGCTGGGCTTCCCCGCCAGGGCCCGGGCGATCTCGCAGCGCCGCCGCTCGCCGCCCGACAGGCCCGAGGCCGGAGCGTGGCGCAGGTGGTCGATGCGCAGCTCCTCGAGCAGGCGCGAGGTCTCCTCGGCGATGGCCGCGGCGCCCGTGTGGTGCAGTTCGACGACGGCGCGGACGTTGTTCTCCACCGTCATGCCGCGAAAGATCGAGGCTTCCTGCGCCAGGTAGCCGAGGCCCATCCGCGCGCGCTGGTACATCGGCTGGGCGGTGATCTCCTCGCCGTCCAGCCAGATGCGGCCCGAGTCCGGCGGGATCAGGCCGGTGATCATGTAGAAGCAGGTGGTCTTGCCGGCGCCGTTGGGGCCGAGCAGGCCGGCCACCTCGCCGCGCTGCACGGTCAGGGAGACGTCGCGGACCACCTGACGCTGGCCGAAGGATCGGGCCAGATGCTCGGCCCGCAGGCCGGTCGGATGCGGCGCCGCGGCCGGCGCCTCGGGGGCGACGGCGTCGTGGACGTTGAGGGCCGAGAGTTCCTTGCGCGCCACGCGTCCTCCGAGCCGGGGCTCAGTCCCCGCTCTCGGGATAGAAGACGCCCTGCACGCGGCCGTTCGAGCCGCCGTCCATCTGCGCCGCCTCGGTGCGGGTGTTGTAGGTCAGGCTGGCCCCGGTCATGACGTTCTCGCCCTGGGTCAGGATGACGTCGCCGGTCAGCACGATGGTGTCGTTGGCGGGGGTGTAGACGGCGCGATCGCCGCGGATGGTCTGTTCCGGGGTGACGAAATAGACATTGCCCGTCGCCTCGACGCGGGTCAGGTCGCCGTTGCTGATCGTGCCTTCGACCCGGTCGGCGCGGATGCGGCTGTCGCCCTGGGTCAGTTCGGCGCGGCCGCGCAGCGACAGGGTCGCGGGCGTGCGCGCCACCTCGTCGGCGCCCCACATGATCGGCTGGCCGGCCTGGAAGCTCTGGGCGTCGCCGAGGGTCGGCAGGGCCGCCAGCGACAGGCCGAGGATCGCGGCCGCAAGGGTTCTGCTCATGCTCATCCGTCCGAACTCGCCGCGTTGATGGTCCCCCGGACCTTGTTGTCGCCCGAGCCGCTGAACACGACCCGTTCGCCCTGTTCATAGATCGCATAGGACGAAGCGGCCACGGTTCCAAGGGGCCCGGAGCCCTGCACCCCCTTCGCGCCGGTCACGATCCCCGTGCGCGTGTCGACCACCGCTTCCGGCGTCACGAGAGTGAAGCCGGAGCCGCCGTCGGAGATGCGCACGTTCGGGCCGATGGTCACCGTGCGCGAGGCCTCGTCGTAGACGCCGCCGTCGGCGGTCAGGGTGGTGACCTTGCGGCCGCCGAGGTTGAGCCGCAGCGCCGGGCCGACGAGGCGATAGCGGCCGGTCTGCCCGTCGCGCACCGCCCGTTCGAAGCCGACCACGAAGCTGCGCCCCTCGGCGTCCTGACCGAGGAAGCGCGAGTTCTCCAGCGTCACCTCGCGGCTGGTCCCGGCCTTGCGTTCGACGTCCGACATCACGCTGCGCAGGGCGATCCAGCTGATGGTGCCGCCGGCGAGGATGACGATCAGCACCGGCAACAGCCGGCGCATCAGCTGCACCCGGCGGGAACGCGCGCGGAAAGCCTCGGCCGTCGCGGCGACGCGGGCCTCGTCCTCGGCGGCGCGCGTGTCGGCGGGCTCGGTCATCAGGCGTGGGCGAAGATGTCGATCTCGTCCCAGCCGGCGAGATCGAGGGCGGAACGGGTGGGCAGGAAGTCGAACAGCTTGCGGGCCAGTTCCGTGCGGCCCTCGCGCGCCAGCATCTCGTCGAGGCGCGCCTTCACCGCGTGGAGGTAGAGGACGTCGGAGGCGGCGTACTCCAGCTGGGCCGGGGTCAGTTCGGCCGCGCCCCAGTCCGAGCTCTGCTGGGCCTTGGACAGCTCCACCCCCGCGCACTCGCGCACCACGTCCTTGAGGCCGTGCCGGTCGGTGTAGGTGCGGGCCAGCTTCGACGCGATCTTGGTGCAGTAGACCGGACGGGTCTCGACGCCGAGGTGCAGTTGGAACATGGCGATGTCGAAGCGGCCGAAGTGGAACAGCTTCAGCACCGCCGGATCGGCCAGCAGCCGCTTCAGGCTGGGGCAGTCATAGGCGGGGCGGTTCAGGCGCACCACATGGGCGTCGCCGTCGCCGGCCGACAGCTGCACCACGCACAGCGGGTCGCGGCGGTAGCGCAGGCCCATGGTCTCGGAATCGATCGCCACGACCGGTCCCAGGTCGAGATCGGCGGGCAGATCGCCCTCGTGCAGGTGGATGGTCATCGGTGCTTGCCTTTCAGCCCTCAAGTAGCGTGGTCGGTGGCGAGTGGCGAGTGGCGTGTGTCGAGAGAGGCAGGCGACGGCCGAAACAGAAACGGCCCCGCCTCGGTCGAGGGGGGCCGTTTCGAAAGTTGGCGCCCCGACGGAGGGACGCCTTCGAATATGGTGCCCAGAAGAGGACTCGAACCTCCACGGCCGTTAAGCCACTGGCACCTGAAGCCAGCGCGTCTACCAATTCCGCCATCTGGGCCCGGACATCAACGCCGCGAAGGCGTTTCCGTCTGGAAGGCGCGGACCCTTAAGGCAGGGTCCGATGCGGGTCAACAGGCTTTTGTCGCCTTTGCGTTGCGGCCCCGGCGGGCATCGTCTAATCCCCGCCGCATCGCCGGTTTCGCGCCGGCCGCCTGTCTCTCGCGGAGTGTGTCATGAGCCAAGTCGCGCCCGGTCTGGTCACCGTCTTCGGGGGCTCGGGCTTCGTCGGCGGCCAGGTCGTCCAGGCCCTGGCCCGGGCGGGTTGGCGCATTCGCGTCGCCGTGCGCCGCCCCGACCGCGCCTTCAAGCTGCAGACCTCGGGCCACGTGGGCCAAATCTACGCCGTCCGCTGCGATGCCACCGACCCGGCCCAGGTGCAGGAGGCGCTGCGCGGCGCCGACGCCGCCATCAACCTGATCGGCGTGCTCTACGAATCCGGCCGCGCCACCTTCGCCGCCGAGCACGTCGAGGCGGCCCGCAACATCGCCGAGGCCTGCGCCGCCGGCCGCGTCGGTCGGCTGGTGCACGTCTCGGCCATCGGGGCCAATCCCGAGAGCGCCTCCGCCTACGCCCGCACCAAGGCCGAGGCCGAGATGGCGGTGCGCGCCGTCAAGCCGGACACGGTCATCGTGCGTCCCTCCGTGGTGTTCGGCCCCGGCGACGACTTCCTCAACAAGTTCGCCGCCATGACCAGCTGGGCCCCCGCCCTGCCGCTGATCGGCGGCGGCCAGACGAAGTTCCAGCCGGTCTACGTCGGCGACGTGGCGGCCGCGATCGCGGCGGCGACCTCGCGGACCGAGACGGCGGGCAGGACCTACGAACTGGGCGGACCGGCCGTGATGAGCTTCGAGGACATCCTCAAGCTGGTGACGCGTGAGACGCATCGTCCGCGCGCCCTGCTGCCCCTGCCCTTCTTCGCCGCCCGGATGATCGGCGGCCTGGCCCAGCTGACCGCCCTCGTCGGCATCAAGCCGATGCTGACCCGCGACCAGGCCGTGCAGCTGGAGACCGACAACGTGGTGTCCCGCGACGCGGAAGGCCTGGCGGAACTCGGCATCGAGCCGACGGGCGTCGAGGCGGTGGCCGCGTCCTATCTGTGGCGCTATCGCCGCGGCGGCCAGTTCGCCGAAGCGGCGGCCTGACGGCTCAGGCCACGCCGGCCCACACCAGGCCGAGTCCGATCAGCCCGACCACGATCCGCCACCAGGCGAAGGGCGCGAAGCCGTGGCGGGCGACGAAGTCGACCATGGCCTTGACCACCAGCCAGCCGCTGACGAACGAGACGACGAAGCCGATGGCGATGATGCCGCCGAAGCTCCAGTCGATCCGGGCGCCGCTCTGCACGATGTCCCAGCCCGAGGCGGCGACCATGGTGGGGATGGCGAGGAAGAACGAGAACTCGGCCGCCGCCCGCTTGTCGAGGCCGAGGCTCAGGCCGCCGGCGATGGTGGCCCCCGAGCGCGACACGCCCGGAACCACCGACAGGCACTGGAACAGGCCGATGCCCAGCGACCGCTTCCACGACAGGGCCATGGCGTCGTCGGCGGTGGCCTTGGGCGCGAAACGCTCCAGCGCCAGCAGGCCGAAGCCGCCGACGATCAGGGAGACGCAGATCACCGTGATCGCCGCGTCGCCCTCGACGTTGAACAGCACGCCCTTGATGAAGTCGTAGAGGAACACCCCGACCAGCACCGACGGCAGGAAGGCGATCAGGATGCTGATGGCGAAATGGCGCGAGCGCGGGTCCGTCGGCAGGGTGACCAGCACCTTCCACAGCCGCGCGAAGTAGAGCGCCACCACGGCCAGAATCGCCCCGAGCTGGATCAGCACCACGAAGGAGCTCCAGCGCGGATCGGTCAGGCCCAGCAGCTTCTGGGTCAGCAGCAGGTGGCCGGTCGACGACACCGGAATGAACTCGGTAAGCCCTTCGACGAGGCCGAGAATGATCGCCGCCAGCCAGTCCGCCATGCGCGCCCCTTGCGAGTTGAGGGCGAGTCAGTGCGCGCCCGGTTCGGGTCCCACATAGCGCAGCCGGGCCCGGATAGGCGAGCCGTCGATGGCCTGGTCGAGCGCATGGGCCAGCAGGCCGGCCAGCCGGCCGATCATCAGCAGGTCGGCGGCCCCCTCGCGCGGCAGCTCCAGCCGGCGGGCGACGGCGGCGAGGGCGAGGGCGAATCCCGGAGGCCGCCCGGCCGCCCGCTCCCCGTCGTGCAGGGCGCGGGCGAGGTCCGGCGGCAGCTCGGTCGCGGCCAGCAAGGCGGCCGCGCGCGGGTCGCCGTCGGGCCATTCGGGATCGCCGAAGCCGCTCGGGGCTTCGTCACCGGGCCGTCCGGCTGGGTCGAAGGCCCGCCGACGCGCG
>JAEYTA010000199.1 GCA_023434265.1 Pseudomonadota bacterium | reverse complement strand
CTTGCCGCCGGCGGCGGGACGTCCGCCCGGACGTGCGCCGAAGCCGGGCTTGCCGCCCGCGCCCTTGCGCGGGCCGCCGGCGCCGCGCGGCGTGTCGATGAACTGGTCCTCGCGCGGCTTGAAGGCGCGTTTCGGGCGATCGGCGCGTTCGCTCCGCTCGCCCTCGGCCGCCTCGGGGCGGGCGCGGGGCTTGAAGGTCTTGCTGTGCTCGAACTTCGGCCTGGCCTTGGCCCAGCCTTCCTTCTTCGGAGCCCGGCGGCCGGTGTCGCCGCCTTCCGAGGCCGCAGCCTCGGCGGCGCGCACCCGGCTGGGCTTGCGCGACGGGTCGGACATGGCCGAGCCCGAACGGCCCTTGACGATCGGCGCCGAGGTGCGGCGGCCGGGGATCGGCGCCGGCGTCTCGACGCTGTTGCCGGTCGGCAGGTTCTCGGGGCGGATGTACTGGGCCAGCATCTCGCGGATCACCCGCGGCCCGACCTCCTCGACCGCGCCCACGGGCAGCGTGCCCAGCTGGAACGGGCCGTAGGCGAGGCGGATCAGGCGGTTCACGGTCAGGCCGAGGTGCTCCAGCACCTTGCGGACCTCGCGGTTCTTGCCCTCGGTGATCGAGACGCTGATCCACAGGTTGGCCGAGGCCTTCTCGCCCTCCGCCGTGGTCTTCGCCTTGTCCAGCGTCGCCTCGACCGGGCCGTAGCGGACGCCGTCGACGGTGACGCCGTCCTTCAGCGTGTCCAGCTGCGCCTGGGTCACCCGTCCGCGCGCCCGCGCCCGGTACTGGCGCACCAGTTCCGTCGACGGCAGCTCCAGCGCCCGGCTCAGCTCGCCGTCGTTGGTCAGGATCAGCAGGCCTTCGGTGTTGAGGTCCAGCCGTCCCACCGAGATGACCCTCGGCAGGCTGCTGGGCAGGGCGTCGAACACGGTCGGCCGGCCCTGCGGGTCGCCGTGCGAGGTCACCAGCCCGGACGGCTTGTGATAGCGCCAGACGCGCGTGGCCTGGGCCGCGCCGATCGGCTTGCCGTCGACGGTGATGACGTCGTCACGGGTGACCAGCGTCGCCGGCGTGTCGAGAATCTTGCCGTTCACCGCCACCTTGCCGAGGCCGATCAGCCGCTCGACCTCGCGGCGCGAGGCGATGCCGGCCCGGGCCATGGCCTTGGCGATACGCTCGGTGCGCTTCGGCTCGGCGGGCGCTGCGGCGGGCTTTCCGCCCGGCTTGCCGCCCTTCGGCGGCCCCTTGGCGCCGTCCTTGAAGGCGCCTTGGGCGAAGGGTTTGCGGGGCCCGGGCTTCCGGTCGTCTTGACGCGGGCGGGGCTTCTTGTCGTTGTCGTTCGGATGGCGGACCATGATGAGCGGTTCATGCGCATGGCGCTGGACCAAGCGCAAGCGGCGGCGGACGAAGGCGAGACGCCGGTGGGCTGCGTGATCGTCGACGAGACGACGGGAACCGTGGTCGCCGAGGGCCGCAATCACCCGATCGGCGCCCACGATCCGACCGCCCACGCGGAGATCGCGGCGATGCGCGCGGCGGCGGCCAGGCTTGGCAACTACCGGCTCACAGGCCTGACCCTCTATGTGACGCTCGAGCCCTGCGCCATGTGCGCGGGGGCGATCAGCCACGCCCGCCTCGGCCGGGTGGTCTGGGGCGCCGACGATCCGAAGGGCGGCGCGGTCGCGCACGGGCCGCGCTTCTTCGAGCAGCCCACCTGCCACTGGCGTCCGGCGGCCGAAGGCGGCGTGCTGGCGGTCGAGGGCGGCGCCCTGCTGCGTGACTTCTTCCGGGCCCGCCGCAAAGGAACGGCCGCAGGGACGGCGCGTTGATCGGCCGGTTCCCACGGCAAGGCTTGCTCATGCGCGCGTTCCTCGTCTGCGTCCTCGGCCTCGGCGTGCTGGCGGCCTGCGGCCCCGAACCGGCGGAGGCGCCGACGGACGGCGACGCGGTGCGCGAACGGGCGCGCGAGGCCCAGACGGCGCGGCGGCGCACCGGCGCGGAAATCCAGAGCCGGGTGATGAACCGGGTGATCCGGACGGTCTACCTCTGCAACAACGGCGAACGCCTGTCCGTCGACTTCGACAACCCACGTCAGATGGCCACGGTGCGCAATTCCAGCGGCACGGCGGTCGACCTCTATCAGGAGCGCGCCGCCGACGGCATCTGGTACCGCGCCTCGGGCTACGAGTTGCGCGGGGTCGGGGCCATGGCCACCTGGACCGCCGACGGCATGGAGCCCACCGACTGCCGGGCGGTCGACTAGAAGGCGGCCAACCGGGCGTCCAGACGCGCCCGCACCGCCGGCCAGTCCTCGTCGAGGATGGCGAACTGGGCGGTGTCGCGGATGCGGCCGGTCCAGGTGATCTTGTGCTTGCGCAGCACGCCTTCATCGCGCGCGCCCAGCTTGCGGATCGCCGCCTGGCTGGCGGGGTTGATGGCGTCGGTGATGATCTCCACCCGCACAGCCCCGGCGTCGAAGGCGTGGCCCAGCAGCAGCCGCTTGCAGGCGGGGTTGATCGGGCCGCCGCGCGCCTCCGGCCGGTAGAAGGTCGAGCCGATCTCGCAGCGGCGATAGTCGGGCTTGATCTCGTAGAGACTGCTCGTCCCGACCACGTGCCCGTCGGCCTTGTCCCGCACCGCCCACGGGATGCGGCCCCCGGACGCCATGGCCGACATGGCCGAGGCCCACCAGCCGTCGAAATGCGGCCCCCAGGCCGCGCCGACCATGATCTCCCAGGCGTCGGGATCGCAGTCGAGCGCGACCCGCACCTCGTCGCGTAGCCCCTCCGAGAACGGCTCCAGCCGCACGAAGCGGTCCTCCAGCACCGTCGCGGCCAGCCGCATACGGCTCACGCCGCGCCCTCCTCGCGGAGGAACTCGCCGACGGCCCGCCGGTCGACGCCCTTCTGCACGAAGGCCTCGCCGACCCCGCGCGCCAGCACCAGGGTCAGCCGCCCGCCCTCGGCCTTCTTGTCCCCGGCCATGCGCTTCAGAAGGCCGTCGGCCCGGAAGCTCCCGGCCTGCGCCAGCCGGGTCGGCAGGCCGGCCGCAGCGATCGCCCGCTCGACCCGCGCCGCCTCGATCTCGGGACACAGGCCCTGGCGGGCCGAGAAGCGGAAGGCCAGGGCGCAGCCCAGCGCTACCGCCTCGCCGTGGGTCAGCCGGGCCTCGTCGAAGTCCAGCTCCGCCTCCAGCGCGTGGCCGAAGGTGTGGCCGAGGTTGAGCAGGGCGCGGCGGCCCGCCTCCTTCTCGTCCTCGCCGACCACGGCGCTCTTGATCTCCACCGAGCGCACCACCGCCCGCTCCAGCCCCGCCGGATCGCCCGCCGCGCCGGCCGCGCCCTCCGCCGCCAGCCAGTCGAAGAAGGGCGCGTCGCAAATCAGACCGTGCTTCAGCACCTCGGCCCAGCCGGAGCGCAGCTGCCGCTCCGGAAGCGTCGCCAGCACGTCGATGTCGGCCACCACCAGCCGCGGCTGGTGGAAGGCCCCGACCAGGTTCTTGCCGCGCGGCGTGTCGATCGCCGTCTTGCCGCCCACCGAGGAGTCGACTTGGGCCAGCAGGGTCGTCGGGACCTGCACGAAGTCGATGCCGCGCATGTAGAGCGCCGCCGCCAGGCCGGCGAGGTCGCCGACCACTCCGCCGCCGAGCGCCACGATCAGGTCGGTGCGGTCCAGCCCGAAGGCGGCCAGCCGGTCGAGCACCCGCTCCAGCTCGGCGAAGGACTTGGAGCCCTCGCCCGGCGGCACGGTCAGCAGCCGGGCCCGCACCCCCGCCGCCTCCAGCGAACTGAGCACCGCCGGTCCGTGCAGCGCCGCCACCGTCTCGTCGGTGACCACCGCCGTTCGCCCCCGAGTCAGCGGCGCGACGGCCTCGCCCAGCCCGTCCAGCAAGCCGCGGCCGACGACCACCTCGTACGGCCGGAATCCCCCGCCGCTCACCGGAATTCGCGTGGTCATGCCCGAGCCTCCAGCGCGCCGTGAGCCTTCAGCGCCTCGACGATGGCCTCCACCGCCTGGGCGTGCGCCCCGCCGGTGACGTCGACCACCAGGTCGGCGGAGGCGTAGATCGGATAACGCGCCTCGGACAGTCGCCGCAGCGTCTCCAGCGGGTCGGTCCCGCGCAGCAGCGGTCGGGTGTCGCGCCGCTTGACCCGCTCTGCGACGATCTCGAGGTCGGCCCGCATCCACACCGTCACAGCCCGCGCCTTCATCACCGCCCGCGTCTCCGGATTGAGCATGGCGCCGCCGCCAGTGGCCAGCACCCGCCGCGGGCCTTCCAGCAGGCGGCGCATGACCCGGGCCTCGCCGGCCCGGAACTCGGTCTCGCCCAGCTTCGCGAAGATGTCGGACACCGACATCCGTGCGGCGTCCTCGATCTCGATGTCGCCGTCGACGAAGGGCAGGCCCAGCCGCCGGGCCAGCCGGCGGCCGACCGTGGATTTCCCCACGCCCATCAGCCCGACCAAGGCTATGGTGCGCTCCTGGACGGGAATCGGTTCGAGGTCGTTCGCAGGCATGGCTCCGCCACCCTCTACACGAAGCCGGCCGGCGGCAAAGCGGGCGACGGCATGAGCTCGCCCCAGATCGAGGCCTTCCTCGAGATGATGGCGGTCGAGCGCGCCGCCTCGCCGCACACCCTCGCCGCCTACGGCCGCGACCTCGCCGACGCGGAGGGCGGCGTGCCCGGCGGGTTGATGGCCGCCGACGAGACGGCCGTCGAGACCTGGTACGCCGGGCTCGGCGCGCGCGGCCTGTCGCCCGCCACCCAGGCCCGCCGCCGCGCCGCCGTGCGTCAGTTCTACCGCTTCGCCCTCGCCGAGGGCTGGCGCGCCGACGACCCCTCGCGCCGCCTCGACGCCCCGAAACAGGGCCGCTCTTTGCCAAAGTCCCTCTCGCGCGACGAGATCGAACGCCTGTTGACGGCCGCGGCGGCCCGCGACGGCGCCGCCGGCCTTCGCCTCGTGGCGCTGGTCGAGCTGGCCTACGCCTCCGGCCTGCGCGTCTCGGAACTGCTGGCCCTCAAGGTCGAGGCGGTGCGGCGCGACCCGGCCTACCTGATCGTGCGCGGCAAGGGCGGCAAGGAGCGCCTCGCCCCCCTGAACGCCTCCGCCCGCGAGGCGACCCGGACCTGGCTCGCCGCCCGCGACGCCCCGCGCAGGCCCGAGGCGCCCGACAGCCCGTGGCTGTTCCCCTCCCCCGCCGGCCGCGGCCACCTGACCCCGCGCCGCTTCGCCCAGCTGCTCGACCAGGCCGCCGTCGACGCCGGCCTCGATCCGGCCCGCGTCAGCCCGCACGTGCTGCGCCACGCCTTCGCCACTCATCTGCTGGAGGGCGGCGCCGACCTGCGCGTGGCCCAGACCCTGCTGGGCCACGCCGACATCTCGACCACCCAGATCTACACCCACGTCGCCGTCGACCGCCTGACGCAGACGGTGCGCGACAAGCATCCCCTGGGGCGGGAAGGCTGAACCGCCGCTTGCTCCCCGGCGTTGACCTGACTAGGTTCCGCCGCCTTCCGATGCGCCGCCGCGGCGCGACCTGACCGGACGCCT
>JAEYTA010000189.1 GCA_023434265.1 Pseudomonadota bacterium | reverse complement strand
TGGCCAGCAGGGTGACCGGCAGCTTGACCTTGCCGGCCACGGTCTCGCGCAGGGCCGAGACGGCGAACTCGCGGAACAGGATCAGGCCGCAGGGGATGGCCGCCTGCGGCACCGAGCCCCAGGCCAGCACGCCGAGGATGGCCCCGGTGATCAGCACCTTGTCGGCGATCGGGTCGAGGATGGCGCCCCAGCGCGTCGTCGCGTGCCAGCGTCGGGCCAGGAAGCCGTCGACCCAGTCGGTCGAGGCGGCGACGATGAAGATGATGAAGGCCGTCCGCGCGAAGCGGAACTGGTCGCTCGGGCTGAGGAAGTCCGGCGGCAGGAAGGGCAGGCCCTGCGGCGCGGCGCCGGCGAGGATCAGGAACATCACGACCCCCGCGAACAGGCGCAGGCCGGTAAGGATGTTGGGGATGGGGTTGGCGTGCGGGTTGGGGGTCATCGGCGACATCCGTGTTCAACGCCGATCTGCCACGCTTCGCTGCATGAGGCGAGCGGTCAGTCCAGCGGCTGGAACCGGCCCGGCCCCCGGAGGGCGCGCAGCACCCCGTCGGCGATGCCGAAATGCAGGCCGACGAGGGACAGCTTGCCCGCCGCCTCGCGCTCGGCGATCCACGGGAAGGTGCGCAGGTTCTCGATCGACAGACGGACCACCGTCTCCTCGGCCAGCCGCTCGCTCTGCTCGGCCGGGAAGCTCTCGCAGATCAGCCGGACCACCGGCGTGGCCTGGGCCACCCACGGGGCGACGAAGTCGCGGCAGGTGTCGGGCGCGCCGTTCAGCATGGCGTTCACCCCGCCGCAGTAGGCGTGGCCCATCACCACGATGCGCGAGACCTCGAGCACCCGGACGCCGAACTCCAGCGCCGCCGAGACGCCGTGCAACTGGCCGTCCGGCTGGTAGGGCGGGACGAGGTTGGCGACGTTGCGCACCACGAACAGCTCGCCGGGAGCGGCGTCGAAGATGAGCGCCGGATCGGCGCGACTGTCTGAGCAGGCGACGACGAGCGTGTGGGGCTTCTGGCCGGCGGCCAGGGCCTCATAATCCGCGTGCTCCTGCGGCCAGCGCTGCTCACGGAAGCGGCGGTAGCCCGCCGTCAGCTCGTCGGTCGGTTCGGTCATGGACCGGCCATGCCTCAAACGCCGCGCCGGCGCCAGCCCCCGTCAGTCGGCGAGCCCCGGATGGCGGGCCTCAAAGACCGCGAAATCCTCCGCCACGTCGACATCGAGCGCACGCGCCCGGGCGAGGTCCTCGCGGCCGCCTTCGTCGCCGAGAGCCAGGCGGGCCAGCCCGCGACCGTAGTTGGACGCCGGCAGGTCGGGCTCGGTGGCGAGGGCGCGATCGTATTCGGCTCGCGCCTCCGCGTAGCGCTCCATCTGGAGCAGGACCATGGCCCGGCTGTCGATGAAGGCCGCCTCGCCGGAGGCGACGGCGAGGTCGCAATCGGCCATGGCCTGGTCGAGATCGAAGGCCTCGAGCGCCTGCGCCCAGCAGACGTCGTTCCGCAGCACGGGATCGCCCGGATCGAGGGCCCGCATGGCGGCGAAGTCGGCGCGGGCCCCGGCGGCGTCGCCGGCGGCCGCGCGGAGCTTCCCGCGCAGGCTGAGAAGCTCCAGGGAACTCGGCGCGGTCGCGAGGGCGCGGTCAAGGGCGGGCATGGCTTCCTGTGGCGCACCCGCCCGCTTCTGGAGGCGGACGAGGGCGTCGAGCGCCACCACGTCCACCGGATCGTTCTCCAGCCTCGCGGCGACGAGCCCGCGGGCCTCCTCGTCCCGATCCAGACGGATCAGGGCCTGCAGCTCGCCATAGGCGCCGGCCGGGCTGTCCGGCGCGGCGGTCTTGAGCGCGCGATAGTCTGCGAGGGCGCGCTCCCAGCGGCCGAGCTGGTAGTAGGCCGCTCCGCGCATCGACAGGGCGCCCACATCCGCCGGGTTCAGGCGCAACGCCACGGACAGGCTGACCACCGCCTCGTCGAACTTGCCCTGGGCATAGGCCACGACGCCCTGGGCCGAGGCCGCGACCTGGTCGGCCGGGTCAAGGTCGACGGCACGGTCGTAGTCGGCGCGGGCGCCATCGTAGTCGCGCGCGGCGTAGCGGGTCTGGCCCCGCGCCTTGAGCGCCTCGGCGTTCTCGGGCTCGCGTTCGATCGCCGCGTCGAGAAGGGCCAAAGCCCCCTCATAGTCGCCGACCCCGCTGAGGCGGCCGGCCCGCTCGATCAGGTCCGCCGTGTCGCTGGCGCCGGGATCGCGACGGGCCGCGTCGCCGCTGGTGGCGGCGTAGTCGGCCGGCGCGCGCAGGCGCAGCGGCAGCGCCGAGGCGTTCTCGGCGCGGGTCCGCATCGCGGCCATCTCCTCGGCCGTCACCTCGGGCGCGAGGCTGGTGGTCGTCACGACGATCTCGGCCACGCCGTCGGCGAGGACGCCGCGCCGCTCGACCCGATAGCCGCCGCCCTCGAGGACCTGGTCGCCGCCCTCGAGCGCGAAGCCGCGGCCCTCGTAGGGAAGGACGATCCGCGCCACCGAACGGTTCATGATCGGGTGGCCGATGGCGTATGGATGGTTCGCGAAGGCGGCCAGGACGCCGCGGCGCTCGGCGCTCGCCGGCAGGGTGAGCGCGGACTCGGGCATGGCCATGACGCGGCCGGCCGGACCATTGACCCAGCTCAACCGTGTCGTCCCGCGCAGGATGAAGTGGAGCGCGTTGGCGGGCTCGTCGTAGCGGGTTTCCACGCTGTCGATGGTGGTCCCGGACTCGCCGCCTTCCCACTGCGCCTTCATCATCGTCTCCAGCTGGTCCGGAGGGATGGCGCCGATCTGGCGGCGCAGCGAGGTCGCGTAGTCGCCGCGATAGGTGATGTCCATCACCATCGGAGCCTCGGCGTCCAGGCCGGCGCGCGCGTCGATGTCGGCCGTGATCTCCATGGTCGGCACGGTCAGCGGCGGCTGAGGGATGGGTTCGAGGTCGGCGCCGGCGGCGCGCACGGGCAGGCTCCAGCGGTACGGCGGCGGGACGAGGCCGTCGAGGCTGCGGTCGCCGATCCGGGTGCCGTCCATCCAGTACGACCGGCCGTCGACCGTCGCCCGCACGATGACGTGGTCGAACCAGGCGAGCAGCGGCAGTCGTCCGTCCAGCCCGTCGCCCCAGCGGGTGCTGACCAGCACAGCCTCGGCGTCGATGCCAAGCCCCTCGAGCAGCGCCAGCAGCAACACGGTCTTGCCCTTGCAGTCGCCGTATCGGCTGCGCCAGACCTCGTCGGCCGACATGGGGACGTAGTTGCCCTCGCCCATGGCCAGGGCGAGGTAGCGAACCTGGTCCTCGACCAGCCGCAGCGCCGCCATGGCGCGGCCGGCCTCGCTGTCGTGCGTCGAGCGGATCCGCTCGATCTCGGCATGCAGGGGCGAGTCCGCCTCGAGGGTGGAGCCCTGTTCGTAGAGCGGCGCCATCAGCCGGGAGGCGTCGGCCCAGGACGCGAAATCGGTGAACTGGACGGTGCGCGAAATGGCGAAGCGGACGGGCAGATCGCCCGGCACCTGTTCCGGCGTCAGGTTGCGGGCATCGATCTCGTAGACCCAGTCCCCGCCCTCGCGGCGCGGACGCACATCGGCCCAGGGGGCGGTGGATTCGACCCGCATCGGGTGGGCGTCGGACCAGGCGGCGCGCAGGCGATAGCGGTCGATGGTGTCGCCCGGTCCGACGCCGTCGAAGGCCTCTAGGTGAGGGGCCAGCACGCCGAGCGTGTCGTGGATGGTGAAGGCCATCTCGAGGATGTCGCCGACCCGCAGGTCGCGCGGCTGGAGCGTGGCGGTCAGCTGACCGTCCAGCATGGCCGACTCGAGATTGCTCTCCCGACGCAGGGTTTCGAACTCCTGCGCCGCGAGCACGTCGATGGTCTCCCCGCCGCGGACGATGCGCAGGGCGTGGACCTGGATGGTCTCGCGCGGCGGGCTCCAGACGAGGCTGATCGTGCCGACGCTGCTGAGGCCCTGGCGGGTCAGCACCTCGAAACGCTGGAAGGTGTAGGTGTGCGTGCCCTCGGCGTCGAAGCGGATCTGGTGGTCGATGGCGTGGACGCGCACCGACGCGTCCCCGACCGCAGGCGTGGGGGCGTCGGCCGGCGGCGCCTGGACCCAGCCGGGCGCGGGCGCGCGCTCGACCTCCTGCGCGACCGCCGGGGCCGCGAGGAAAAACGCCGCGGCCATCGCCGCGATCCAGCTTTTGGGCATCCGTTACTCCCCCTGACTCCCGTTCCGGTTTAGCACGGACGAACGGGACCGCCAGAGTCGCGCGCCGTTCAGGGCTTGCGGAAGAAGGCGTGGATGCGTTCCGCCAGGGCCTGGTTGATGCCCTCGACCTTGACGAGGTCGACCACCGAGGCGCGCCCGACGCCCTTGGCCGAGCCGAAGGCGTGCAGCAGGGCCTTCTTGCGGCCGGGGCCGACGCCCTCGATCTCGTCGAGCGGATTGCGCTTGATATCCATCGAGCGGCGGGTGCGGTGGGCCCCGATGGCGAAGCGGTGCGCCTCGTCCCGCAGGCGCTGCAGATAGTAGAGGGCCGCCGACTTCAGCGGCAGCATGAAGGGCGGCTTGCCCGGAATGAAGAAGCGCTCCAGCCCGGCGTCGCGGTCGGGCCCCTTGGCCACGCCCACCACCGGGATGTCATGGACGCCCAGCTCGGCCATGACCGCCACCGCTTCCGCCAGCTGGCCGGCGCCCCCGTCGATGAGCACGAGGTCGGGGCGCTCGACCTCCTCGCCGGCTTCCTCCTCCTTGACCAGTCGGCCGAAACGGCGACGCAGCACCTCGCGCATCATGCCGTAGTCGTCGCCGGGGGTGAGTTCGTCCCCGCGGATGTTGAACTTGCGGTACTGCGTCTTCCGGAAGCCCTCGGGACCGGCGACGATCATGCCGCCGACGGCGTTGGTCCCCTGGATGTGCGAGTTGTCGTAGACCTCGATCCGCTCGGGCCGCCCCTCCAGACCGAAGGCCTCGCACACCTCGTCGAGAATCTTGCCCTGGGCCGAACTCTCGGCCATGCGCCGCCCCAGCGCCTCGCGGGCGTTGGTCAGGGCGTGGTCGACCAGCGCCCGGCGCGGGCCGCGCCGGGGCAGTTCGATGGAGACGACGCGGCGGCCGTCGACCGTCCTGGCCTTCATCGAGAAGGCCTCCTCCAGCAACTCCTTCTCGTGCGGCCGGACGTTGGCGAGGATCTGGCGGGGGACCGGCTTGTCCTCGTAGAATTGGCCGAGGAAGGCGGCGAGGATTTCGGGGTCCGTGTCGGCGCGGTCGACGCGCGGGAAGTAGGCGCGGCCGCCCCAGTTCTGGCCGCCGCGGTAGAAGAACACCTGCACGCAGGCCTGGCCGCCGTCGGAATGCAGGGCGAAGACGTCGGCCTCGGCCACGGCCTCGGCGCTGACCGAGTTCTCCATGGCGATGGCCGACAGCGCCCGGATGCGGTCGCGGACGCGGGCGGCCTGTTCGAAGTCCATGGCGTCGGAAGCGGCCTGCATCTCCTGCGACAGCCGGCCGATGACGGCGCGCGAGCGGCCACGCAGGAAGGCCTCGGCCTCGTCGACCAGCGTGCCGTAGTCGTCCAGCGAGATCAGGCCGGTGCACGGCGCCGAGCAGCGCTTGATCTGGTGCAGCATGCACGGCCGGGTGCGGGTCTCGTAGACGCTGTCCGAGCAGGAGCGCAGCAAGAACGCCTTCTGCAGGGTGGTCAGGGTGCGGTTGACGGCCCAGGTCGAGGCGAAGGGGCCGAAATAGTCGCCCTTGATGGTGTGGGCGCCGCGGTGCTTGCGCACCTGCGGGGCGCGGTGATCGCGGCGGATCATAAGCTCGGCGAACGACTTGTCGTCGCGCAGCACCACATTGAAGCGCGGCTTGAGCTTCTTGATGAAGTTGGATTCGAGCAGCAGGGCCTCGGTCTCGGAGGCGGTGACCACCAGCTCCATCGAGCGGGTCAGGGAGACCATCAGGCCGATGCGCTGGGTGTGGAAGCGCCCTTGCGCGTACTGGAGGATGCGCTTCTTCAGCGAGCGGGCCTTGCCGACGTAGAGGCAGGCCCCGTCCTCGCCGTACATGCGGTAGACGCCGGGCTTGTCGGGCGCGCGCCGGGCCTCGTCGCGGATCAGGTCGGCGGCCTTCAGCGAATCGGCGGGCAAGGTCTCCTCGGTCATCGCGACCGATATAGGCTCAGAATCGGCGAACCATAACCACGCCGGCGATGACCAGGGCGACGCCGGCGGCGCGGCCCCAGCTGATCGGCTGGCGGGGCACGCCCATGATGCCGAGGTGGTCGACGACGACGCTGATCAGCAGCTGGCCGGCGACCATCAGGATGACGGTCAGGGCCACGCCGAGGCGTGGCACGCCCCAGGCGGCGGCAGCCACGAAGACCGCCCCGTAGAGGCCGCCGACCCAGATCCACCACGGCAGGCCCTTGACGGCCGCCATGTCCGGCCGGGCCTGCAGGGCCGCCGCGGCGAGGGCGAGCCCCGCCGTGCCGACCGCGAAGGAGACGAGGGCCGCGTTGACCGGCGATCCGACGGCGGTGGCCAGCCTGGCGTTGGTCGGGGCCTGCAGCGCGGTGGCCCCGCCGGCGAGGACCACGGCGACGATGGCGAGGAGGGAGGGGTTCATGCCTGCTGGCTACCACGCCCGTCGCGCGGCGCCAGCCTTGAACGGCGGGGGCGGTCGCTCTATTGCCGGGGCGAACAAGGAGCACCCCATGCTGGCCCTCGCCATCATCCTCGGCTTCGTCGCCGTCCTCGCCGTGATCAACTTCGTCGAGTTCGGCCGGGTTGACTGACCCGGCCGCCCGCCGCGGGGCCGCGCTGGTCACCGGCGGCGGCAAGCGCATCGGACGGGCCATCTGTCTGGAGCTGGCCCGCGCCGGCTTCGATCTCGCCATCCATTACCGGTCGTCGGCGAAGGCGGCGGAAGCCGTGGCCGAGGAGGCGCGGGCGCTGGGCCGCCGCGCCGAGACGGTGCGCGCCGATCTCGCCGTGGAGGCCGAGACGAAGGCGCTGGTCCCCGCCGCCGTCGAGGCGATCGGGCCGCTGGCGGCGCTGGTCAACAACGCCTCGGTGTTCGAGGACGACCGGGTCGGGGCGCTGGACCGGGCGGTCTGGGACTCGCACATGGAGACCAATCTGCGGGCCCCGGTGGTGCTGGCCGAGGCCTTCGCGGCCCAGGCCCCCGACGGGAGCTGCATCGTCAACCTGCTGGACCAGCGGGTGCTGAAGCCGGACCCGCGCTTCTTCTCCTACGCCCTGTCGCGCAACGCCCTGTGGTGGGCGACGCGGACGCTGGCGCAGGCGCTGGCCCCGCGCATCCGCGTCAACGGCGTGGGGCCCGGACCGACGCTGCCGTCGATTCACCAGAGCGAGGCCGACTTCGCGGCCGAGGCGGCGAACACCCTGCTGCAACGGCGCGGCAGCCCGGAGGCCGTGGCCGACGCCGTGCGCTGGCTGGTTGAAGCCGAACTGGTGACGGGCCAGATGATCGCCGTCGACGGGGGCCAGCACCTGGGCTGGAAGACCCCGGACATCGTGGAGTAGCCCGTGGCCGCACCGTCCCCCCTGCCCTTCCCCGCCGCCGCGCCGCCCGCGCACGAGGGGCTGACCGTGTTCGTGCGCGGCCTCGAGGTCGCGGCCGGCATCGGCGTCTACGACCACGAGCAGGGTCGGCTGCAGCGGCTGGTCATCGACGTCACCCTGGCGCTGGAGCCGCGGGCCGTGGGGCGGCTGGCCGACACGGTCAACTACGAGACGGTGGCCGCGGCGGCGCGCGCCATCGCCGCCGAGGGGCATGTCGGTCTGGTCGAGACCTTCGCCGAACGGCTGGCCCTGGCCTGCCTGCAGGACGGACGGGTCCGGCGCTGCGTGGTGCGCATCGAGAAGCCGGGCGCCCTTGATGGCGCGGCGGCGGCCGGCTGCGAGGTGACGCTGGGTCGTTGAGCGCCCTGCCCGGTTGCGCCATGGAAGCGGGGCCGTCATACCTGAGAGCGAGTTGAAGGATCCGCGATGGCCGACCCCGGCGACCCCCGCAACCCGGACGATGACGACGCGCTGATCGGCTTCGCCTCGGCGGAGTCGCTGCAGGGGCGCGCCCGCGACCCTGAGCCTGAGCCAGAGCCTGAGCCTGAGCCCGAGCCCGCGCGGGAAGCGGATCCGTCGGTCGAGGAGCCGCCCTTGTCGCGACCCCACCCGATCCGCGCCAGCTCGATCTTCGAGCCCTCGCCCGGCTTCGAACTGCACCATCGCCATCACGAGCCGGAGCCCGGGCCGGTCGTGGGCGGCATGAATCTGTACGCGATCTATGCGCTGATCCTCTTCGCGGTGCCGACCCTCGGCGTTTCGGCGCTGGTCGGGCTGGTGGCGGTCACCGGCCGGCCCGGCCCCGACGAACCGGCGGCGCGCAGCCACTTCATCTATCAGCAGCGCACCCTGTGGACGGCGGCGCTGGCCGCGGTCGTCGGCCTGATCCTGCTCGCGGCGCCGTTCGCCCTGGGCGTGCCGCTGCTGTTCGGCCTCGCCCTGTGGACCGTGATCCGCGGCGCGGCCGGGGTGTGGACGCTGAAGGCCGGGCGGCCGATCCGCGACCCGCGCGGCTGGTGGATCTGAGGAGAGACGACATGTCCCATATCCCGCCCGAACAGCGCGACGCGCCGGGGAGCGGCGACGACGGCAAGGTCGCCGCCCTGGCGGCCTGGGCGCTGTTCATCCTGTCGATCCCGAGCGCCAACCTGCTGGTGCTGGTCGGCCTGGTGGTCGCCTATGCCGCGCGCAGCTCCGCCGCCGGCGTGCCGCGGCAGCACCTCGACGCGCAGATCCGGCTGTTCTGGTCCGTGTTCTGGTGGACCATCGCCTGCTGGATCGGCATCGCGGTCAGCATCGTGGCTTCGATGGTCCTGATCGGCATCCCGTTCCTGATCCTGTTCTGGGTGCTGTGGTTCCTGATCAGCGTCTGGTTCACGGTGAAGAGCGTGTTCGGTCTGCTGAACCTGCTGGGCGACCGCGCTCCCTGAGGCAAATCCGCAACGATGGCGGCAATCGATGACCGGGGCGGGGAACGCCCGCCCGGTCCGGTTGTTGGATGCTGTGTCCGCCACAGGACACAAAGGGGTGACGCCATGACCGATTTCCGCGACGTCCGGGACGAGCATCGCTTCGAACAGGGCTTCGCCGACGGCGTCGGCGAGATGCGGCGGGTGTTCGCGGACTACGCCGTACGCGACGGGACTCGGGTGATCCTGCACGTCGAGGCCGATCCCGCCCTGCGCGGCGGCGGGGCGGCGGGCCGGTTCATGCAGGCGATGGCGGCCCATGCCCGGCAGGAAGGGCTGAAGCTTCAGCCGCGGTGCAGCTACGCCGTGCTGTGGCACCGCCGGCACCCCGAATACGACGACGTGCTCGCCGCTTGACGGTCGCAGGCCGGTCTAGCCGCCGCCGTAGCCGCCGATGATCGGCAGGATCTCGCCGGTGATGTAGCTCGAGCACTGCGGTGAGGCGAGGAAGACGAAGGCCGGGGCGATCTCCTCGGGCTGGGCCGGTCGCTTCATCACCGTCTTCGAGCCGAACTTGGCCACCTTCTCCGCCGGCTGGTCGGCCGGGTTGAGCGGTGTCCACACCGGCCCCGGAGCCACAACGTTCACGCGGACGCCGCGCGGGGCCAGGTGCGTGCCCAACGAGCGCGCGAAGGCGTGGATGCCCCCCTTGGTCATCGAATAGTCGAGCAGGTTGTCGTTGCCCATGATGCCCGTGACCGAGCCGGTCATGACGATGGAGGCGCCCGGTTTCAGGTGCGGGACCGCCGCCTTCACCAGGTTGAAGTAGCCGTAGAGGTTCGTCTTCAGCGTCCGGTCGAAATGCTCGAGGGTCAGGTCCTCCAGCGCCTCGACGTGCTCCTGGAAGGCGGCGTTGGGCACCACCACGTCCAGACGTCCGAAGGCTTCGAGGGTCGCCTCCACCGAGGCCTCGCAGAAGGCCGGGTCGGCGGCGTCGCCCTGCAGCACGATGGCGCGGCGGCCCTCGGCCTCGACCGCCTTTCGCGTGTCCTCGGCGTCCTTCTCCTCGTCGAGGTGGCAGATGGCGACGTCACAGCCTTCGCGGGCGAACAGCACCGCGACCGCGCGTCCTATGCCGGAGTCGCCGCCGGTGATCAGGGCGACCATGCCGTCCAGCTTGCCCGAGCCCTTCCAGAAGGGCGCGTCGTACATCGGCGCGGGGTCGAGCCTGAACTCCTCGCCGGGCTTTCTCTGGTGCTGTTCGGGGAAGGGGGGCTGGGGATAGCGGCGCGCGCCGGCCTGGACGGCGCCCTCGTCGCCCCCGCCTCCGCCTCCGCCTCCGGAGGCCTTGGCGTCGATGCCGGCCTGGATATTCCGTTCCTGCTCGGCGATCTTTTCGGCGCGGTTCTCGAAGCGGTCGTCCATCGGCGTCTCCCGGTCTGCGTCTGAGAAGCGGTTGGAGCGCCGGGCCGTTCCCGCGCATTATGGTCGCGCCGGACCGAAGGAGCCGTCATGCCGGAAATGGACCTGAACGCCCTCGGCGCCGCGGCGGGGCCGCTGCAGATATGGGTGCTGCCGGCGTTGCTGGGGCTGGGCCTCGCCTCGGCCACGGGGCTGCGCACCTTCCTGCCGCTGCTGATGCTGGCGCTGGCGGCGAAGTTCGAACTGTTCGGAGTGCGGCTGATCGACCAGATGGACTGGCTGGTCTCCTGGCCCGCCATCGCGGCGCTGGCGACAGCGACCGTCGCGGAGTTCGCGGGCGACAAGGTTCCGGCGGTTGACCACGCCCTCAACGCCGTCGGCTACGTCACTCGCCCAGTCGCCGGGGCGGTGGCCGCGGGCAGCGTGTTCTGGGCCGTCGATCCGACCACGGCCGCGGTGGCCGGGATCATCGTCGGCGCCCCGGCCGCCCTCGCCTTCAACGCCGCCCAGACCGGCGCGCGCGTGGGCTCGACGGCGACCACGGGCGGGCTGGGCAATCCGGTCGTGTCGCTGGTCGAGGACGTGCTCGCCGTGCTGACGGTGATCGTCGCCTTCCTCGCGCCGATCGTCGTGCCGGTGCTGCTGATCGTGCTGGCGATCGTGGTCTTCCGCCTCGCCCGGCGGCTGCGCGAGGGGCGCGCGACGCGACCGGTCTAGAGGGCGCGTCCGACGATGGCCTTGAGCGTCTCGGCCTTGGCCGGCAGGTCGGCGTGCAGGCGCGAGGCCAGTTCGCGCGCGCCGACCGGATAGGCGTCGCCGCCGTCGGCGATTTCCTTCGCCATGGCCGAGGCCTGCAACAGCACCTTCTCCAGCGCCTCGACCTGCTCGACGGCGAGGGCGCGGGCCTCGAGCTGCAGGCGCCTGACGCGCTCGGAGGTGGTCTCCGGCGTGCGCATGAGGTCGTAGACGGCGGCCTCGGACGGCACGAGACGCAGGTCGGGCTTGGCGGGCGGACTCTTGGGCATGGGCGCACTCCTGCCAAGCCAATGCGAAGCGGCGCCGCGGCGTTCCCGTCGGGCGACGCCGTTAACCGCGGGCGGCGACGGCCTGTGTCTTCAGAGTCGCACTCGGGGCGGTCAGGCCGCTGCGGCGCGCTGTTCCGCCCGGGCCTCGGCCTCGCGCACCGCCTCGATGGCGAGGTCCAGGACCTCCAGGCCCGCGCCCGGACGCACCGAGTCGACCGTCAGGATGCGGCGGAAGGCGCGCGCGCCGGCGCGGCCGTGCATGACGCCGAGCATGTGGCGGGTCATGGCCGGCAGGTGGACGCCCTCGGCGAGGCGGGCGGCCATGTAGGGGCGGTAGCGCTCGATCGCCGCGAAGGCGTCGACGTCGGGGGTCGCGGCGCCGAACAGGCGGCGGTCGGCCTGACCGAGAATGGCCGGCTCGTGATAGGCCGCGCGGCCCAGCATGACGCCGTCCAGCTGCACGCCGTCGCCATCGTCGAGGTGGGCCTCGGCCTCGGCCAGCGAGGCGATGCCGCCATTGATGGTCACCGACAGGTGCGGCCGCTCTCGCTTCAGGCGGCGGACGAGGCCGTAGTCGAGCGGCGGCACGTCGCGGTTCTCCTTGGGCGACAGGCCCTGCAGCCAGGCCTTGCGGGCGTGAACGACGAAGACCGTGACGCCGGCTGCGGCGCAGGCGTCGACCGTGGCGAACAGCGCCTGCGTCGGATCCTGGTCGTCGACGCCGATGCGGCACTTCACCGTAGCCGGGACCGAGACCGCCTCGCGGATGGCGGTCATGCAGTCGGCGACCAGTTCGGGCTCCTTCATCAGGCAGGCTCCGAAGCGGCCCGACTGGACCCGGTCCGAGGGACAGCCGACGTTGAGATTGATCTCGTCGTAGCCGAACGCGGCGCCGATGCGGGCCGCCTCGGCCAGCTGCTCCGGCTCCGATCCGCCGAGCTGCAGGGCGACCGGATGCTCGACGGGATCGAAGCCGAGCAGGCGCTCGCGGTCGCCATGGATCACGGCCGGCGCGGTGACCATTTCGGTGTAGAGCAGGGCCCGGGCCGTGAGGGCGCGGTGGAACGCCCGGCAGTGCCGGTCGGTCCAGTCCATCATCGGGGCGATCGAGAGGCGGCGGTCCATCGGGCGGGCTCCATAGCCGAACGGGCCCGGAAGCGCCATCGCGGAACCCTGACCGTTCGGCCCGTGTTTCCGTGCTCATCCCTTGGAGGAAACCATGATCAGACCGCTTCTCGTCGGCGCCGCCTGCGCCGCCCTTCTCGCCGCCTGCCAGCAGGAACGCAGCCCCGAGGCCGTCGACAAGGCCCAGGACATGGCCTCCGCGCCGGTCGGGCAGATGTCGGCCGCGACGGTCGGCTCGAACACCGAGACCGGCTACATCTCCAACGCCGCCATGGGCGACATGTACGAGATCATGGCCGCCGACATCGCCCTGGAGCGCTCGCAGAACGCCCAGGTCAAGGAGCTGGCCCAGATGATCAAGACCGATCACACCGCCGCCTCGAACGCCATGAAGGCCGCCCTGCCGCAGGCCGCGCCCGACGCCCAGGTCCCGACCGCGCTCGACGAACGCCGCCAGGGCCTGATCGACAACCTGCGCTCGGCCTCGGCCGAAACCTTCGACCGCACCTACATCGACCAGCAGGTCGCCGCCCACCAGGAGGCCGTCACCCTGCACAGCGGCTTCCAGGACCAGGATTCGCCGCTCGCCGCGCACGCCCGCGCGGTGCTGCCCAAGATCCAGGCCCACCTGCAGCGCGCCCAGCAGATCCAGGGCGCGATGTAATCAGCCTCCGCCCTGGCGGAAGCAGGCCGGCGTCGTCAGGCGCCGGCCTTTTCGCGTTCGTCGTCCTCGGCAAGGGCCTCGGCCGCCTCGGGGTTGAGCGCCCGTCCCTCGCGGCGCGGCCGGACATAGGGCTCGGGCCGTGTGGTGGCGATGTTGCCGCGCATCAGGTGCCGCCCAGCGGTGATGTCGCCCTCGGCCAGTTGCAGGACCAAGCGCTCCTCGTCGCGCCGGCGCACGTCGGCGATGGTCTCGTCGGCCTGGTCGGGCGAGAAGCCGAGGTCGAGCAGCACCTCCCGGCCGAAGGTCAGGGCGCTCTCGAAGGTCTCGCGGATCTGGTACTCGACGCCGGCCTGGATCAGGCGGATGGCGTGGCCGCGGTCGAAGGCGCGGACGAACAGTTTGGTCAGCGGGAATTCGGCCTTGACCAGTTCGACGATGCGGTCGGCCACGTCCGGCCTGTCGACGCAGACAAGGATGGTTTCGGCCTCGGCGGCCCCCGAGGCGCGCAGCACGTCGAGGCGGGCGCCGTCGCCGTAGTAGACCTTGAAGCCGAAATCGCCGGCGGCCTGGATCATCTCCACGTCGGAATCGATGATCGAGACGTCGACGTCGCGGGCCAGCAGGGACTGGGACACCACCTGGGCGAAACGGCCGAAACCGATGATCAGCACCCGCTCGCGCAGGTCGCGGGCGCGGTCCACGCCGTCGGCGGCGTCGGGGTCGAGGGTTTCGGCCGGCATGAAGCGTCCGACCACCAGGGTGGTCACCGGCGTCAGCACCATGGACAGGATGACGATGGCCGTGGCCGAGGCGGCGATGGGAGCGTCGAAGACGCCGGTGGCGAGGGCGGCGCCGTAGAGGACGAAGGCGAACTCGCCGCCCTGGGCGAACAGGACGGCGCGCTCCACGGCCTCGCGCTCGCGGGCCCGGAACAGGCGGGCGACGGCGTAGATGGCCACCGACTTGACGGCCATGAAGGCGACCACCCCGCCGAGGACCACCTCCCAGCGGGCCAGCACGACGTCGAGGTCGAGCGACATGCCGACGCTGAGGAAGAACAGGCCCAGCAGAATGGCGCGGAACGGCTCCACGTCGGCCTCGAGCTGGTGGCGGAAGGTCGACTCGGACAGCAGCACCCCGGCGAGGAAGGCGCCCATGGCCATGGACAGGCCGCCGAGGTTCATCAGCCAGGCGGCGCCGACGACCACCAGCAGGGCGGCGGCGGTCATCACCTCGCGGCCGCCGTAGCGGGCGAGGATGCGGAACACCGGGTTCATCAGGTAGCGGCCGGCGAGGACGACCAGCGCCACCGCGCCTATGGCCAATCCGACGGTCCGCCACAGCGGCGGTCCGCCCTCCCCGCCCAGCCCCATGGCGGCGGCCATCACCGCCACGGCGGCGAGCAGGGGCACGATGGCGAGGTCCTCGAGCAGCAGGATGGAGACGGCGCGCTGGCCCTGCGGGCTGGCCAGCTCGCCGCGCTCGTCGAGCATCTGCATGATCACGGCGGTGGAGCTGAGCACGAAGCCGGCCGCGACGACGAAGGCCACCGGAACGCTGAGGCCGGCGGCCATGCCGGTGAGGGTGAGCAGGGCGCTGGCCGCCGCCACCTGGGCCGCGCCGAGGCCGAAGATCTCCTTGCGCAGGCCCCACAGGCGGGACGGGCGCATCTCGAGGCCGATGATGAAGAGGAATATGACGACGCCGAATTCGGCGACGTGGAGGATGGTTTCGGGCTCGTTGAACAGGCCGAAGCCGAAGGGGCCGATGACAAGGCCGGCGGCGAGATAGCCGAGCACCGAACCCAGCTTCAGCTTGCGGAACAAAGGCACGGCGACCACCGCCGCCGCCAGCAGGGCGGCGACGTGGCCGAGCTCCAGTCCTGTGGTCGGTTCGGCCATTTCGCCCCCTGTGTCCGAGAACGGGCATAGTGGGGACGCGCGCGCCGTCGCGCCAGCCCCGTCGCGTCAGGCATCGTCAGCCGCTGTCGCCACAGTTTGGCCCGAAGCTCCGCCGCCTCATGGGCGCACAACCAAGGGGAGGTTCGACGATGACGCACGATCCGAAGAAGGCCGCGCTGACCGGGCTGATCTGCCTGGCGCTGGCGGCGCCGGCGACGACGGCGCCCGCGGTCGCCGCACCGGTCCGGGACGCCCCGCGGGACGGCGAGGCGACGCCGGCCGCGTGCCGGGCCTACGGCTTCGTCCTGCCGGAGGAGCGGCGACGGCCGCCCGTATACGGGTCGGCGGCGCGGGGAAGCGCGCAGGCCTATGCGGTCCCGCCGCCTGCGCCGATGCCGCCTCCGCCTCCGCCGCCCAGACCCGCCGTGGCGAGCGAGACGGGCGCGCTGGACGAGATCGCGGTCACCGGTTCGCGCGTGCCGCGGGCGCCGGGTCACATTGTCGGGCCCGGACCAAGGGTGGTCCCCGACACGGAACGCTACCCCGACGCCACGCCCAATCCCGTGCGGCGGGTCGCCGACGAGCCGGTCTCGACCTTCTCCATTGACGTCGACACGGCCAGCTATTCCAACGTCCGCCGCTTCATCGACGAGGGTCGCGTTCCGCCGGCGGATGCGGTGCGGGTCGAGGAGCTGATCAATTACTTCGACTATGGATATGCCCGTCCGCGGTCGGCCGACGAGCCGTTCGCCATCCACACCACCGTGGCCGCCGCGCCCTGGGCGCCGGGGCGGCAGGTCGTCCATGTCGGGCTGCAGGGCTACGAGCTGCCGGAGGGCGAGCGGCGGCCGTTGAACCTGACCTTCCTCGTCGACGTCTCGGGCTCGATGAACAGCCCGGACAAGCTGGCGCTGGCCCAGCGCTCGATGAACCTGATCATCGACCGGCTGCGGCCGCAGGACACGGTGGCGGTGACCTATTACGCGGAAGGGGCCGGAACGACGCTGGCGCCGACGCCGGGCGACCAGAAGCTGAAGATCCGCTGCGCCGTGGCCAGCCTCTACGCCTCGGGCGGCACGGCGGGGGCGACCGGCATGACCAACGCCTACGACCAGGCCCAGGCCAGCTTCGCCCGCGACCGGGTCAACCGCATCCTGATGTTCACCGACGGCGACTTCAACGTCGGCGTCACCGACGACATGCGGCTGGAGGACTATGTCGCCGCCAAGCGGGAGACGGGCATCTACCTGTCGGTCTACGGCTTCGGGCGCGGCAACTACCAGGACGCCCGCATGCAGACCATCGCCCAGGCCGGCAACGGCACGGCGGCCTACGTGGACGACCTCAACGAGGCGCGGCGGCTGTTCGGGCCGATGTTCGACCGCGGCGCCTTCCCGATCGCCGACGACGTCAAGATCCAGGTCGAGTTCAACCCGGCCCGCGTCGCCGAATACCGCCTGATCGGCTACGAGACGCGGCTGCTGAACGAGGCGGACTTCGCCAACGACCGGGTCGACGCCGGCGAGGTCGGCTCCGGCGCCTCGGTGACGGCGCTGTACGAGATCACGCCGGTGGGCGGGCCGAGCCAGATTCCCGAGCGGCGCTATGACGCCAACCGCATCGGGGTCGGCGGCGGCGATCCGTCGGGCGAGATCGGCTTCGTGCAGGTGCGCTACAAGCGGCCGGGCGAGGACACGTCGCGGCTGATCCAGCAGGTGGTGGCCAACCGCGCCGGCGGACCGGTGTCGGCCCAGCCGCCGGAAAGCACACGCTGGGCGCTGGCGGTGGCGGCCTTCGGCCAGCGGCTGCGGAGCGATCCATGGATGCCGGCCGACTACGGCTGGGAGGCCATCCTCGAGCAGGCGCTGGGGGCGCGCGGCGAAGACCCCTACGGCGAACGCGCCGAGTTCGTGCAGCTGGTCCGCGCCGCGGCGGAGCTGCCCCCGCAGGCGCGGCCGTAGTATGGCTGGGCGGTGACGGAACATATCTCCCCCGCCGCCGCCCGCCGCATCGCCCTCGCCGCGCAAGGCTTCGGCCGGACGCCCCCCGCGGCGCCCGGCCGAAGGCACGTTCGCGACCTGGTCCGCAAGCTGGGCGTGGTGCAGATCGACAGCGTCAATGTGGTGGCGCGGACCCACTACCTGCCGGGCTTCTCGCGGCTGGGTCCCTATCCCCGCGAGGCGCTTGAGGCGGAAGCGTGGGGCAGGCGGCGCGGGCTGTTCGAATACTGGGGCCACGAGGCGTCGCTGCTGCCGGTGGAAAGCCAGCCGCTGCTGCGCTGGCGGATGGCGCGGGCGCGCGCCGGCGAGGGAATCTGGGGCGGTGTGGCGCGCTTCGGGCGCGAGCGCCGGGCCTACATCGACGAGGTGCTGAAGGAGATCGAGCGGCGCGGGCCGGTGACCGGCGGCGACTTCGCCGAGGGTCCGCGGGGGGCGCCGGGCTGGTGGTCCTGGTCGGACGGCAAGCGGGCGCTGGAGTGGCTGTTCTGGGCCGGACTGATCACGACGAAGACGCGGCGCGGCTTCGAGCGGGTCTACGATCTGACCGAACGCGCCCTGCCCCGCGCCGTGGTCGAGGCGCCGACGCCGGACGAGGCCGACGCCCAGCGCGAGCTGGTGCGGATCGCGGCGCGGGCCCTCGGGGTGGCGACCGAGGCGGATCTGCGGGACTACTTCCGGCTGCCGCTGGCCGACGCGCGGGCGCGGATCGCCGAGCTGGGCGAGGCGGGAGAGCTGGCCCCCGTGCAGGTCAGGGACTGGGGGCGGAGCGCGTGGCTGTGGCCCGCCGCGCGGCGGCCGCGCAAGGTGCGCGTCGACGCCCTGCTGTCGCCGTTCGACAACCTGATCTGGACGCGGGACCGGACGGAGCGGCTGTTCGGAACGCGGGTGCGGCTGGAGATCTACACCCCGGCCCACAAGCGGACCCACGGCTACTATGTCCTGCCCTTCCTCGAGGACGAGGCGATCACCGCCCGGGTCGATCTGAAGGCCGACCGGCAGGCCGGCGTGCTGCGGGTGCAGGCGGCGTGGCGGGAGCCTGACGCGACGCCGGAGACGCCGGCGCGGCTGGCGGGGGAGCTGCGGCGGTTGGCGGCGTGGCTGAGACTGGACGGGGTCGAGGTCGCCGGCAAGGGCGATCTGGCGGAGGCCCTGAACACGGCCGTGCAGGCCGACTGCACGCGGCGATTTCGATCAACGAATCCCGGCGATTTCGACCACTGTACGGCCACTCCGACCACCGAACGGGCTGGATAGCGGCCGGAGACAATGTGGAATGCGGCGATACATCGGGGAGAAATACAGTGACCCGACATCGACCAAGGGCGACCCTTGATGGACAAAGGGGGACAAGGTGGACGGCCAGAGCCCCCTCACACCTCGAACCGCACCCCTTGGGCCAGCGGTAGGGCCGAGGAGAAGTTCACCGTCTGGGTCTGGCGACGCATGTAGGCCTTCCAGGCGTCGGAGCCGGACTCGCGGCCGCCGCCCGTGTCCTTCTCGCCGCCGAAGGCGCCGCCGATCTCGGCGCCCGAGGGGCCGATGTTGACGTTGGCGATGCCGCAGTCGGAGCCCCAGGCGGAGAGGAATTGCTCGGCCTCGCGGACGCTGTCGGTGAAGACGCAGGACGACAGGCCCTGGGGCACGGCGTTCTGCAGCTCGACCGCCTGGTCGAAGTCGGACCAGGTGAGGACATAGAGGACCGGGGCGTAGGTCTCGTGCTCGACCACCGCCGTCTGCGCCGGCATGCGCACGATGGCGGGGCGGACGTAGACGCCATCCCGATCGATACGCGCGCCGCCCGTGACCACCTCGCCGCCCTGCGCCGCCGCCTGTTCGAGCGCGGCGTCGAAGCCGCGGACGGCGTCCTCGTCGATGAGGGGACCGACCAGCACGCCGTCCTCGCGCGGGTCGCCGATCGGCAGGGTCTCGTAGGCGGCCTTGAGCCGAGCGATCAGGGCGTCGGCCACGCTCTCGTGGACCAGCAGGCGGCGCAACGAGGTGCAGCGCTGGCCGCAGGTGCCGACCGCCGAGAAGGCGATGGCGCGCACGGCCATCTCCAGATCGGCCGAGGGGGTGACGATCATGGCGTTGTTGCCGCCCAGCTCGAGCAGGGAGCGGCCGAGGCGGGCGGCGACGGTCTGCGCCACCGCCTTGCCCATGCGGGTCGAGCCGGTGGCCGAGACCAGCGGGATGCGCGCGTCCGCGGCGAGGGCCTCGCCGGCGTCGCGGCCGCCGATCACCACCTGCGACAGGCCCTCCGGGGCGTCGGCGAAGCGGGCCAGGGCGCGGTTGAACACGGCCTGGGTCGCCAGCGCCGTCAGGGGCGTCTTCTCGGACGGCTTCCAGATCACCGGGTCGCCGCAAACGAGGGCCAGACAGGCGTTCCACGCCCATACCGCGACGGGGAAGTTGAAGGCCGAAATGACCAGCACCGGGCCGAGCGGCTGCCAGGTCTCGCGCATGTGGTGCCCGGGGCGCTCGCTGGGCAGGGTCAGGCCGTAGAGCTGGCGCGACAGGCCGACGGCGAAGTCGCAGACGTCGATCATCTCCTGCACCTCGCCGAGACCTTCAGAGACGATCTTGCCGGCCTCGAGCGTGACGAGGCGGGCGAGGTCGTCCTTCGAGGCGCGCAGCTCCTCGCCGAACAGGCGGACGAGTTCGCCGCGACGCGGGGCGGGCACGCGGCGCCAGGCACGGAAAGCCTCGACCGAGCCGGCCACGACGACGTCGAGGTCGGGCGTTTCGGCGACGCGACCGGCGACCGAGCCGTCGATCGGCGAGCGCGCCTCCAATCCGTCCGAACTCCACGCCGCGCCGGGCACGCCCAGCCGCTGCAGGATGGCCTTCGCTTCGTCCGCCGCCGTCATCGCCGCCACCTCCGTGATCCGAAGCGCCGTCTAGCCCGCTCCGCCCGCCGGCGGAAGCGGAACCGGGCTTCGGACGAGGGGTTCTGTCGCCGAACCGCTGAGAGGAGACAGAGCGATGAAGGTACGCGACGTGATGAGCAAGGACGTGCAGGTCGCCCGCCCGGGCGACAGCCTGCAGCAGGTGGCGATGCGCATGCGCGACGGGGACTTCGGCTTCATGCCGGTGGCCGACGGCGACCGGCTGGTCGGCACCATCACCGACCGCGACATCTGCATCCGCGCCATCGCCGGCGGCGCGGCGGCGAGTTCGCCGGTGGTGGAGTACATCACCCGCGAGCCGCACACGGTCCGCGCCGACGAGGACCTGGCGACCGTGCTGGACGCCATGGGCCGGCGGCAGATCCGCCGCCTGCCGGTGCTGGACAAGGACGACCGGCTGGTCGGCGTTGTGTCGCTGGGCGACCTGTCGACCCGCGTGAAGGAGAAGCACGCCGGCGAGACGCTGGAAGACATCTCCCGCCCCTGAGGGCGACGTTAACCGTGTCGCCAAACCCGGCGTTCACCGCGCCGCGTCATGCTTTCCGCCGCGATAACCGGAGCGAAGCATGGCGCGCGCGCAATTCCAGAAGGGCCAGAAGGTGTGGGTCGAGTGCGTCGGCGCCTGGGCCCAGATCGAAAAGGTCCAGCCCGTCTGGGCCAAGGGCTTCGAGGAGCCGGTGCGCGTCACCTACGACGTCGGGCTGGGGCGCGAGTTCCTCGGCCACGAACTGCTGCTGCCGGTCGAGGACCCGGCCGCCGCGGTCGAAGGCCAGAACTGGCGGCTGATGCGCGCCCGGAACAAGTGGCAGACCGCCGAGGACACGCCGCATCATCCCTTCCCCGGCACCTATCCGGTGGTGGTCACCGACAAGGCTGACTGGGGCGGCTGGCGCGTGCCGGGCGCCGAGTACGACCGCGATCCCGAGCAGATCGAGTTCCAGGCCCGCCTGATCGCCGCCGCGCCGCGCCTGATGGCGCTGGCCGAGCGGATGAAGTCGGCCGTCGAGGAGGCCCCCGACGACGCGCCGCCGGAGATGCAGGCCATGGCCCGCGAGGCGCGGGAGATCCTCAAGACGGTGACGGACGTGCTGGCGCCGCCGTCGGCGGACGCCGCCTCGCCGGCGAACCGCGCGGCCTGAAACGGTCGAAGGCGGATAACCGTCCTCGACACGAATCCGCGACGCAGCCTAGATTCAGGCTTCGTCGTCGAATCGTCCGGGAGAGCGCGCCTTGCGGGGTGAGGAACGCCGCATAACACCGCAGGGACGACGGGCCGCCGACCGCGACAAGGGGCCGCCCGCCTGGCTGCGCATCGCCATCTACGCCTTGGTGCTGGCGATCGCGGCGCATGTCCTGCTGGTGCTGCGCGACGTCACCGGGGCGCGCTCCGGCGGGCTGAGCCTTTCCGACCTGTGGGTGCTGGGGCCGCCGATCGGCATCGGCCTGTTCACCCTCGTCGTCGTTTACCTGATGGAGCAGCGGCAGCTTGGCATCAGCCGCGAATGGGCCGCGTCCGAGCGGCGCTTCCGCGGCGCCGTCGAGGCGGCGCGCTGCGGCGTGTGGGACTGGGACGTCGAGGCCGGGGTGGTCACCCTGTCCGACTACATGGCGGCGCTGATGGGGCTGGAGCGCAGCGGCCCGACGCCGGTGGAGACCTTCCTCGACCGGGTCCATCCGCGCTACCGCGACGCCTTCTCGCACGCCCTGCGGCAGGCCCAGACCTACGGAGTATTCGAGGTCAGCTTCCCCGTGCCCGACCCGGACGGCCGGGCCCGCTGGATCGACGCGCGCGGCCAGGCGCGGGGCGACCGCGGCGACGAGGGCTTCTCCTCCATCCTCGGCATCGCGCTGGACACCACCGAGGCGAGGCGCGCCAAGGCCCAGGCGCAGGCCGCGGAGGGCCGCCTGCGCGACGGCATCGAGAGCGTGTCCGACGCCTTCGTGCTGTTCGACCGCCACGGCCGGCTGATCCTGTGCAACCAGGCCTTCCAGGACGCCTTCGGCTTCGAGCCGGGGGTGGTGCGGCGCGGGGCCTCCAAGCAGGACCTGAACCGCATCGCCGCCCTGGCGATCAGGTCGGACCAGCCGGCGGCCGGCGGCCGCGCCGGGGCGCGCGAGGTGGAGCTGCACGACGGCCGCTGGCTGCAGCTGGTGGAGCGTTTCACCTCGGACGGCGGTTCGGTGGTGTCGGCGGCCGACATCACGGCCATCAAGCAGAAGGAGGCCGAGCGGCAGCGGGCGGCGGAGCGGCTGCACGCGACCATCTCGGAACTGGAGCAGCGCGAGGAGGAGCTGTCGCAGCTGGCCCGCAAGTACGAGGTGGCGATGACGCGGGCGGAGGCGGCGAACCAGGCCAAGTCCGAATTCCTCGCCAACATGAGCCACGAGCTGCGCACGCCGCTGAACGCCATCAACGGCTTCTCCGAGATCATGGCCGGGGAGATGTTCGGACCGCTCGGCGACCCGCGCTACAAGGGCTACGCCGCCGACATCCTGCGGTCGGGCCAGCACCTGCTGAGCCTGATCAACGACATCCTCGACATGGCCAAGATCGAGGCCGGCAAGCTGACCCTGCACTACGAGCGGGTGTCGCTGAAGGAGGTGGTCGAGGACGCCGCCCGGCTGATGCGGGGCAAGGTGCAGGAGGCCGGGCTGAACCTGGTGGTCGACGCGCCCGACCTGCCGGACGTCGAGGCCGACCATCGCGGCCTGAAGCAGGTGATCCTCAACCTCGTCTCGAACGCGGTGAAGTTCACGCCGGAGGGGGGCGACGTCGTCATCGCCCTGTCCCGGCTGGACGACGACCGGATGCGGGTGGCGGTGACCGACACCGGCATTGGCATCGCGCCGGAGGATCTGGAGCGGCTGGCGCGGCCGTTCGAACAGGTCGAGGGCCAGCATTCGAAGACCACCCAGGGCACCGGCCTGGGTCTGGCGCTGACCAAGTCGCTGGTCGAGCTGCACGGCGGCCGGCTGACGATCGAGAGCGAGCCGGGCCAGGGCACCACGGTCAGTTTCGAACTGCCGATCCGCCGGCCGGCGGCGGCGACGGACGAGGCGGCCGGGCCGGAGGCGCGCGCGGCCTGACGCTCAGGCGCCGCCGGCCCGCCGCTCCCGACGCTCGTCCCGCTCGTCCCGCTCGCGCACGACCATGCGGCCGCGGCGGGTGAGGATTTCCGACAGGGCCGCCCGGTCGTCGGGCTCGAGGGTTTCGAGGATGCGCACCGAGTCCGCCTCGATGCGCGCCCGGCCGCGCAGCTCGGCGGCGCGGGATTGCTCCAGCAGGGCCGTCGCCTGGGCCGGATCGAACCCGGGGGAGCGGGCGAGGGTCAGGGCCTGACGCCGCTTCCGCCGCGCCTCCTCGAAGTCGGGATGGGCCGCCCGGCCCGACGCCCTGAGCGCATCGCGCACCCGGTCGCGGACCTCGGGGTCGAGGCCCTCGACCACCGCCATGAAGGGATGGTCGCGCGGCGGCCGGCGCTGCGCCTCGATCCCGCCCTCGACGTGGGTGCGGCCGATCAGCAGGGTAGCGCCGGCGGCGGCGGCGAACAGGTTCAGGGCCACCGATGCGCCGAGGAGAATCCTGAGCGTTCTGGCGGTCACCCCAGCAACTCCATGTCGTCCACGGCAACGAGCGAGGCCTGGTAGAGCGCGGCGTCGGCGCGGGCGTCGGCGGTCATCTGGCCGGTGAGGAGCACCCCGGCGGCGACGCCGGCGCAGGCGGCCGCGGCCCAGCCGGCGCCGAGGGCCAGACCGAGTCGATCCAGCCAGCGCCGGCCCTCGAGGCGGGCGCGCAGACCGGCCTCGGCCGCCGAGGCGACGACCCGCCGGCGCAGGGAGGAAGACGGCGCCGGGACGCGCGAGGCGTGCAGCAGGGCGTCGATGGCGTCGGCCTCGGCCAGCGCCGGGCCGGCGACCTCGCATCGGGCGGCCATGAAAGCCTCGGCCGCGGCGCGTTCGTCCGCCGGCCAGCGCCGCGGGTCGGCGCCCCAGGCGGCGACCAGGGCGAGAAATCGTTCCGCCGTCATCATGCTCACGCTCCTTCAGTCCCCGGCCGAAGATCGGCCAGGGCCAGTCTCAACGCCCGCCGTCCACGCGACAGCAGGCTTTCCAGCGCCTCGACGCTGACCTCCATCAGGGCCGCGGCCTCGATGTTGGTCAGCTCCTGGTAGTGGCACAGCACGATGGCCTCGCGCTGGCGTTCCGGCAAACGGGCCAGGGCCGCGTCGACCCGCGCCCCGGTGTCGGCGGCGAGCAGGCCGCGGTCGGGCGCCGGGCCGGGATCGGGTCGGTCGGGCGGCGCGTCGGTGGGAATCTCCCGGCGCCGCCGCAGCCGGTCGTAGCAGAGGTTCAGGGCCACCCGGTGCAGCCAGGTGTCGAACTTCGCCTTGCCCGGCGTCCAGCGCGGGGCCTGCCGCCAGGCCCGGAGCATCGCCTCCTGGGCCACGTCCTCGGCCTCGACCGCGTCGCCCAGCATGCGCTGGGCCAGGGCCAGCATGCGCGGCAGCTTGCGCGCCACCATGGCCTGGATGGCCGCGGGGTCGGCCTGACCCACGCGGCGCACCAGTTCCTCGTCGGGGTCGGCGATCGGCGCCAATCGTCCCTCGTGCGACGGTCATCGAGAGGGCTGAGAGGTCGCTGACCGCCGGGCCCGACATCTTCCTTACTCCGAAGCGGGCGCCGGGGGCGACGCCTGAGAAGCCATGCGGCGATGCGCGCGCATGGCGGAGCGGGCCGCGCGGCGCTCGTCGGCGGTGACATAGCCGTCGCGGTCGGCGTCGAAGCGGGCGAAGGCCTGCGCCATGCTGGCCTCCGCGTCCGCGATCACCACCGGGGCGGCGACCCGCATCCCGGCCCGCTCGCCGCGAGGGCCGTGATGGCCGCGCATGCCGCGCGGAGCGCGATCG
>JAEYTA010000113.1 GCA_023434265.1 Pseudomonadota bacterium | reverse complement strand
GACCAGCAGGGCGCGGTTGGACAGGGCCGGCCGCGCGGCGACGCGGGCGGAGGCGGGGGCGGATCGGGTCATGAAGGTCTCCTGAGGCGAGGGGCCGTCGTCTCACGCTGGGCGACGACCATGGCCGCACCTTGGCCGTTGCCGCCTGAACAAGCGCCGGGGCCGTCCGGCAGGTTCCGTTCATCGGGGTGAATTCCGCGACAGGGCCGCTGCCTGAGGATGGCGCTTGGCAAGTCTCGGCGGGGCCTGCTAGGCCGGGCGGCCGCCACGGCGGGCCCGTAGCTCAATGGTTAGAGCCGACCGCTCATAACGGTCTGGTTGCAGGTTCGAGTCCTGCCGGGCCTACCGCCGTCGGATGTAGGGCGCCGCACCGTAGGGGTCTAGCGCCCCCAGAAGCCGCCGCCGCGGCGCCAGCGGTCGTCGCCCTGCCAGCGGTCGTCGCGGATGTAGCGGCCGTCGCGATCGTACCAGCCGTAGCCGTCGCGGTAGGAATCCCAGCCGTCCAGCTGATAGCCGTCGTCGTAATAGGGCAGCCCCAGCAGGCCGTCCTCCTCGGCCCACCAGTCGCGCGGGTAGGAGCTGTGCGCGCAGTCCCAGCCGTCGCCCGGCCGCCAGTAGGGCTCGTAGCGGCCGCGGTAGCGGTCGCGGAACTGCGGCCGGCAGACCGACTGCGACCAGACCCGGTTGCCGTGGGCCTCCACGCTGGCGCGCGGCTCGCGGTAGATGACCTCGTCCATGCGGCCGGCGAAGACGTTGTCGACGATCACCGCATGGCCCGCGGCGGCGGCGACGCCGACGGTCGAGGCCCGGACGCGGCTGTCCTCGAGCCGCAGCTCGCCGCTGTAGAGCACCGCCCCCTTGTCGGAGCGGCAGATGCGGCTGTCCTTGATCGACACGGAGGCCCCTTCGACCACCACGCCCTCGACGTAGCCGCAGATGCGGGTGTTCTCGACCTCGACGCGGCCGTAGTCGCGACCCGAGCGGACCATCATCCCGATCGAGCGCGGGCCGAAATTGTTCGGAGCGTTGGTTCCCCGCAGCGTCGTGGCGGCGATGCGCGAGGTCTGGCCGGCGCCCGGGATCAGCTCCATGCCGGACTGGGCGCCCATGACAGTCAGCTCCCAGGCGTTCAGCACCGCGCCGTCGGCGACGATGGCCGGGGCGATGGTCTGGGCGTCGAGCACGGCGTTGCGAATGTCGACCAGACCGCCGTCGGCGTAGATGGCCGCCTCGTCGCCGGCGTGGCGGAAGCCGACACGGTTCATGACGATCTCGGCGCCGTAGCCGACGATGCAGGCGGCGTCGCCGGCGCGCGGCGAGGCGAACACGACGTCGCGGATCTCGACCCGCACCCCCTGCGCCACCGTCATGCACGGCAGGCCGTCGGGCGCCTGCAGGGTCAGGTGGTCGGTGCGGTTCCAGTCGCGCGGGTCGAAGCCGCCTTCGCCGATCAGGGTCAGCGGCTTGTCGATGTTCAGCCAGCCGACGCAGGGGCCGCCGCGGGCGCGCAGCACCAGGGTCCCGCCGGGGCGCACTCGCCGCACCGCGTCCTCGACCGCGCCGGTGCCGGGATTGCCGCCGCAGTCGACCAGAACGATCTCCTCGCCGCCGGGGCGATAGCCGTGGCCGCCGGGGAAATAGTCGGGACGCCAGTCGGGCCGGTGCCGGCGATAGTCGTAGCGGCGGTGGTGCGAGCCGCGACTGCGGTAAGTCCGCGTCGGCGGATCGAGCAGCAGGCCGAAGTTGGGTCGGGTCTGGCTTTCGACCTTGGCCGCGACCTGGGCGTTGGCGCCCGGCGCGTCGAACAGGGCGAATCCGGCGATGGCCGCCGCGATGACGGCGACGCCGCCGATCAGGCCGATGGGGGTGCGGGTCGTCATGGGTTCACGCCCTCCTTAGCGGCGCTGCGAACGGGAGATCTGCGCCAGCACCGCCTGAAGGCGTCCGGCCGAGGGACCGAAGCCGGACAGGGCGGAGTCGATGCGCAGGGCCACGGCCTGGGCCTTGTCCTGGTCGGCGACCCCCGACACCCCCAGGGCGAAGTAGCTGGACATGGCGAACTTGGCCTCGGGGCTGCCCTGCCGGGCGGCCTCCTCGAACCATTTGAAGGCGCGGGCGTAGTCGGCGGGCAGTCCGATGCCTTCGGCATACATCACGGCCAGCACCAGTTGGGCCTCGGACGAGCCGTTGACGGCGGCCAGCTGGATGGCGCGCACCCGCTCCAGGTAGGACAGCCGCCCTTCCATCGGGTGGCCGAGCATGGCCTCGAGCGTTTCGACCTGACGCTTGGACAGGTCCTCGGGCCGCTGCGCGGCCGTGTCGGTGACGCCGAGGTAGCGCAACGCGCGGCCGACGTGGATGAAGGGCAGTTCGCCGCCCATGCGCGACAGGGCGTATTCGTAGGCGTCGCCGCGCGGCCGGCTCTCGTCCGAGAAGGGCACGCCCGACTGCGGCGCGTCGTTGGGGTAGAATTCGAACGGCGGGGTCCAGTGACGCGCCTTGGCCTCGACGAAGCCCCGGTAGCGGCTGCGGCCGGGCGCCGAGCGCTCGAAGTCGCTCATCAGCACATAGGCGCCGACGTCGCCCGTCTGCACGGCGAGGTAGTTGTAGAGGTAGGCGTCGACGTCGTTGCGCTGGAACAGGTTGACGGCCGAGTGATAGCCGCGCCGGCGCCGCTCGCCGCGGCCGCCGCCGATGGGATCGCCTCCGCGGCCCCAGGCCTCGTGCGCCTCGCGATTGTCCTCCGGCTCGCCGAAGGGGCCGTAAAGCCCGTCGTGCAGGCGCGCCAGGGTGCGGTAGCCCTCGGCGTCCTGGGTCGACAGGACGTAGATCACCCGATCGCGGACAGCCTCCTGCTCCTCGCGGGTCATCTGGCCGAGCAGGCGGTCGAGGCGCTGGTAGGCGTTGTGGCGCTCCCACGCCCGGCAGTCGTCGTATTTGGACAGCGGCCGCCAGCCGCCCCAGCCGTCGCGGCGCACGCGGTTGATCGGGGCGTAGCCCTCGTCATTAGCCAGCGCCATGGCGTACCAGGTGGCGCTTTCGATCGGGTCCTCGATGTTCTTGTCGGTCGCCCGGGTGGCCGAATAGCGCGAACCCAGCTCCAGCTGGGCGAAGAAGTCGCCGCGGAAGGCGGCGCGACGCAGGGCGCGCAGGCCGGTCTCCTGGGCGTTGAACTCGGAACCGGTCAGCGAGGCGGGGCGCGGACAGCTGTTGGCGCGCACGTCGCCCTGCCAGAAGCGCACGCCGTCGCGGTCGCCACAGGAGGTCATGGCCAGGGCGGTGAGGGCCAGCACCCCCGCCACGGCGGCCACGGCCGCGGGGCCGCGCGAGCGACCGAACCGCGAGCGTCCTTCGTGTCTGGCTTCGCTCTCGGCCATACTCCCCTCGCACACCCCTGAACGGCGGGCGTCGCCCGTCCGTTAACCTTTGCGCGACCGGGACAGTCCGGTCCAGTTAAGGTCCTGTCAAGGTTAACGCCGTTTTGCGACATAGCGTTGCCGCAGCCCGGCCATTTTGTGGCGTGGCTGTGAGTTGCCCAAGCGAATCAGGCGGTTGCGTTTTCTCCTGAGAGGGGAATCGGCGGCCCCTCGCCAGCCGGGCGGACGCCGCCTATATGCGGCCGGCATCCGGAGACTGCATCCCCATGTCCTACGTCGCCCGCGACGACCGCCCGACCGACAAGGCCGAACGCTATGCCGAGCTGGAGGGGGAGATTCTGGCGGTGCTTGACGGCGAGCCCGACCGGGTGGCGCGCATGGCCACGGTCGCCTCGATGCTGGCCGACGCCTTTCCCGCCTTCTTCTGGACCGGCTTTTACGTCGTCGACGCGGCGAAGCGGAACGAGCTCGTCGTCGGCCCCTACCAGGGCACCCTGGGCTGTTTGCGCATCCCGTTCGGCCGCGGCGTCTGCGGCGCGGCGGCAGCGACGCGGGCGACCCAGGTGGTCGAGGACGTCGACGCCTTCCCCGGCCACATCGCCTGCGACAGCCGCTCGGCCAGCGAGATCGTCGTGCCGGTCAGCGACGCCGGCGGGAACCTGATCGCCGTCCTCGACATCGACGCCACGGAGAAGGCCGCGTTCGACGCGGTCGACGCGGCGGCGCTGGAGCGGCTGGTCGGCAAGGTGTTCGCCGCCTGATCATCTGCTAAGCCCGTCGCCGAAGCAGGGAGGACGCCATGGCGGAACGGGTGATCGCGGTGACCGGCGGGCACGGGGTGCTGGGATGCGCCATCGTCGAGGCGGCCGTGGCGGACGGGCTGAAGGTGGCGGTGATCGATCACGCCTCGGGCCTGCCCGTGCCGGAGGGCGTGCTCGAACCGGGCGGCGTCGACCTGACCGATCCGGAGGCCGCCCGTCGCGCGGTGGACGCGGTGGTCGATCGCTTCGGCCGGCTGGACGCCCTGCTCAACGTCGCCGGCGGATTCGTCTGGCAGACCACCGACGACGCCGATCCCGCCTGGGACCGGATGCACGCGCTGAACCTGAAGACGGCGCTGAACGCCAGTCGCGCCGCCCTGCCCCACCTGAGACGCTCGGACGAGGGCCGCATCGTCAACGTCGGCGCCAACGCCGCGCTGAAGAGCGCCGCGGGCATGGGCGCCTACGCCGCCTCAAAGGCCGGGGTGCACCGCCTGACCGAGAGCCTCGCCGAGGAGCTGAAGGCGACCTCGGTGACGGTCAACGCCGTCCTGCCCTCGATCCTCGACACCGAACAGAACCGCAGGGACATGCCCGACGCCGATCCCGCGAAGTGGGTGCGGCCCGCCGACCTGGCGCGGGTCATGCTGTTCCTCGCGTCGCCGGAGAGCCGGGCGATCACCGGCGCCCTGATTCCGGTCGTCGGACGCGTCTGATGCGCGCCGCCCGCAGCGTCCTGTTCCTGCCGGCGAGCAATCCACGCGCCGTGGAGAAGGCGCGCGCCCTGCCCTGCGACGTGGCCGTGCTCGATCTCGAGGACGCCGTGGCGCCGGAGGCGAAGGAGGCGGCTAGGGCCGCGGCGGTCGAGGCGGTGCGCGCCGGCGGTTTCGCGCCGCGGGTCGGGGTGAGGATCAACGGGCTCGACACGCCGTGGGGGGAGGCCGACCTGGCCGCCCTGGCCGAGGCCGGCGCTTCCCTGATCGTCGCGCCCAAGGTGGACGGCGCCGACGCCGTGCGCGCCCTGGGCGGCCGGATACCCGAACGCGCCACGCTCTGGGCCATGATCGAGACGCCGGCGGCGCTGCTGAATCTGGCCGCCATCGCCCGGGCCGCCGAGGCGACGCCGCTGGAGGCGCTGATGCTGGGCGTCAACGACCTCGCCGTCGGCCTCGGGACCGGCCCCTCCCCCGACCGAGAGCCGCTGAAGCCGTGGCTGGCCGCCACCGTCGCCGCCGCCCGGGCGCACGGCCTGACGGCCATCGACGGCGTCTACAACGCCTTCGCCGACGCGGCGGGCTTCGCGGCCGAATGCGTCCAGGCCCGGCTGTACGGCTTCGACGGCAAGAGCCTGATCCATCCTTCCCAGATCGATGCCGCCAACGCGGCCTTCACGCCGGGCGAGGCGGAGGCGGCGCAGGCTCGCGCGGTCGTGGCGGCCTTCTCCGCGCCGGAGGCCGCCGGCAAGGGCGCGATCCGGGTCGGCGACCGCATGGTCGAGCGTCTCCACCTCGCCGCCGCCGAGCGACTGCTGGCCCGGCTCGACCCGCGCGCCTGAGGGGCGTATCTGGTCAGTTCACAATCAGAACCCGCTCCGCATCGGGGCGAAGGCGCATCGAGAGTCCATGACCCAAGCCGTCATCGCCGCCACCGGCCTGTTCACGCCGGACCAGTCGATCTCCAACGCTGAACTGGTCGCCGCCTACAACGCCTGGGCCGATCGCTTCAACGCGGACCACGCCGACGCCATCGCGGCGGGCGAGATGGAGCCGCTGACCCCGTCGTCGGTGGAGTTCATCGAGAAGGCCTCGGGCATCAAGCGCCGCTTCGTGCTGGACAAGGCCGGCGTGCTGGACCCGGCGCGCATGGCCCCGCACCTGCCCGAGCGGTCGAACGACGAGCTGTCGGTGCTGGCCGAGATGGCGGTGAAGGCGGCGGGGAACGCGCTGGCCCGCTGGGGCAAGCCGGCCTCGGAGATCGGGGCGGTGATCTGCGCGGCCTCCAACATGCAGCGCCCCTACCCGGCCATGGCCATCGAGGTGCAGCAGGCGCTGGGCATCGAGGGCTTCGCCTTCGACATGAACGTGGCCTGTTCCTCGGCCACCTTCGGGCTGAAGACCGCCGCCGACTTCATCGCCTCCGGTTCGGTCAAGGCGGTGCTGATGGTCAATCCGGAAATCTGCTCGGCCCACCTGAACTTCCGCGACCGCGACAGCCATTTCATCTTCGGCGACGTGGCCACGGCGGTGATCGTCGAGGCGGGCGACCAGGCCGTCGACGGCTGGGAGATCCTCGGGACCCGGCTGAAGACGGTGTTCTCGAACAACATCCGCAACAATTTCGGCTTCCTGAACCGGGCCGCCCGCGAGACGGCGCAGCTGGACGCTCCGGTCCCGGACCCGACGCGTCCGGACGACAGGCTGTTCGTCCAGCAGGGGCGAAAGGTGTTCAAGGACGTCGTCCCGATGGTCGCCGAGATGATCGTCGACCACGCCCGCGATCTCGGCCTCGATCCGGCGGGGCTGAAGCGCCTGTGGCTGCACCAGGCGAACATCAACATGAACGAGCTGATCGGCCGCAAGGTGCTGGGCCGCGAGCCGACGGCCGAGGAGAACGTGATCATCCTCGACGACTACGCCAACACCTCCTCGGCCGGGTCGATCATCGCCTTCCACCTGCATAACGACGGCTTCGCGCCGGGCGAGGTCGGTCTGATCTGCAGTTTCGGGGCCGGCTATTCGGCCGGGACGGTGTTCGTGCGGAAGCGCGCCTGATGGTCGACCGGTCCGACATCGGGGCGGTGGTTGACGCCATGTACGCCTGCATCTCGGGCCCCGCCGGGCCGCGCGACTGGGCGACCCAGCGCGAGATCTTCCACCCCGAAAGCCGCCAGGCCCGCACCTGGCTGGACGCCGACGGCCGGCCGGCGATGCTGGTGATGGGCCGGCAGGCATACGAGGCCAACGTCACCCCCTTCTTCGAGGCCACGGGATTCTTCGAAACCGAAGTCGATCGGCGCGTTTCCATCTTCGGCAACATGGCTCACGTGTGGAGCGTCTACGAGGCCCGCAACGACCCGGCCGACGTCGAGCCGGAGCGGCGCGGGATCAACTCCATCCAGCTGTGCCGCGGCCCTGACGGCCTGTGGTCGATCCTGCACATGATCTGGGACAACGAACGGCCGGGGCTGAGCGTGCCGGAGGCCTGACGGCCATGGAAAGACCGCGCCGTTATTGCGGTTGATTCTGATAATCGTTCGCAGTAATTGGCCGCCACTCTCTCGAGCGGGGCCTTACGCATGCGCACTCTCCTCCTTTCCGCCGGGCTCGCCGCCCTGACCGTCGCCGCCGCCTCGCCGGCGCTGGCCCAAGCCGTCGCCCCGGCCGAGACCGCGGCGGGCGGCGAGCCGGATCAGCTGCCGCCGGTCAGCGTTCTGGCCACCCGCACCGAGGTCCGCCCGGACGAGGCGCCGGCCACGGTCAGCGTCATCACCGCCCGGGAGATCGAGGCGATGATGGCCACGGACATCAAGGACCTGGTCCGCTTCGAGCCGGGCGTCAGCGTGGTCAGCCAGCCGGCCCGCTTCGGCGCCGCGCTGGGGACCTCCGGCCGGGCGGGGAACGAGGGCTTCACCATCCGCGGCCTCGGCGGTGATCGGGTGCTGATGGTGGTCGACGGGGTGCGAGTGCCGGACGGCTTCGTCTTCGGGGCCCAGAGCGTCGGCCGGGGCGGCTACGCCGATCTCGAGCTGATGAAGTCGGTGGAGATCCTGCGTGGCCCCGCGTCCGCCCTCTACGGCTCGGACGGCGTGGCCGGGGCGGTCAGCTTCGTCACCCGCGACCCCGCCGACCTGATCCGCGCCGGCGAAAGCGTCGGCGCGCGCGCCCGGGTCGGCTACAACTCCGCCGACGAGAGCCTGACCACCTCGGCCATGCTGGCCGGGGAGCACGGCGCCGTCTCCGGCCTGCTCGCCTGGACGGCCCGCGACGGCCACGAGACCGGGACGCAGGGGACCGTCGGCGGCGAGGGCGCGGCGCGCACCGAGGCCAATCCGCAGGACACGAGCTCGGACGCCATGCTGGCCAAGCTGGTCTGGCGGGTCGCGCCGGGCCACAGCCTGCGGGCGGGGTACGACTGGTACGACAGCCGGGTGACCGCCGACGTGCTCAGCGGCCGCAGCGCCTCGGTGCTGGAGCTGCTGGCCGACGATACGACGCGTCGCGAGGGCTGGAATCTGGGCTGGGGAGGCGACGACGTCTGGGGGCTCGAACAGGGCCGCGTCACCCTCTACGGCCAGACGGCGGAGAGCCGTCAGTTCACCTTCGAGGACCGCGCGCCGGCGGCGGACCGCACGCGCGACAACAGCTTCGACAACGAGGTGTTCGGGGTCTCGGCGGACGGCACGGTCGCTTTCGGCGTGCACCGCGTCACCGTCGGCGGCGACTGGTCCGAGACCACCCAGCAGGGCGTGCGCGACGGCACGGTCCCGCCGTTCGGCGAAACCTTCCCGACCAGCGCCTTCCCGAGGACCGACTACACCCTGGCCGGCGTGTTCGTGCAGGACGAGATCGGCCTGCTCGGCGGCGACCTGCGCATCATCCCGGCGCTGCGCCGGGACAGCTACGACCTGTCGACCGCCGACGACCCGCTCTATCCCGGCGTCCGCGCCGACCAGTCGGGCGATCACGTCTCGCCCAAGCTGGGCGTGGTCTGGCAGGCGACCGACCACTTCGGCCTGTTCGGCAACTGGGGCGAGGGCTTCAAGGCCCCGACGCCCAGCCAGGTGAACAACTTCTTCGGCAACCTGGCCTTCGGCTACATCTCGGCCCCCAACCCCGACCTGAAGCCCGAGACCAGCCGCAGCGCCGAGATCGGCGCCCGCGTGCGCGACCTGGACCTGCCCCGCGGCGGCCGCCTCTCGGGTCAGGCGGTGGCCTTCCGCGCGGAGTACGAGGACTTCATCAGCCAGCAGGTGGTGTCCGGCTCCTTCACCCCCGCCGACCCGGCCGTGTTCCAGTGGGTCAACTTCACGGACGTGGAGGTCTTGGGCTTCGAGGCCCGCGCCGACGCGTGGTGGGACAACGGCGTCAGCGCCCGCTTCGCCTTCGCCTATGCGGACGGCGAAACGACCTCGGCGGGCGTGACCGCCGCCCTGCCGACCATCGACCCCGTCAAGGTGGTGTTCGGCCTCGGCTACGACGACCCGGCCGGCCGCTTCGGCGGTCAGGCGATCGTCACATGGTCGGACGCCAGGGACCCGGACGACACCGATGGCCTGGACTGCTTCGATCCGGTCGATCCCGCGCTCGGCTGCGCCGTCGGCGACGACTTCGCCCTGCTCGACCTGACCGCCTACTGGAACCTGACCGACCGGGTGACGGCGCGCGCCGGCGTCTTCAACGTCCTCGACGAGACCTACAGCTGGTGGAGCGACCTGCGCGGCGTGGCCGCCGACTCGCCCGTGCTGGACGCCTGGACCCAGCCCGGCCGCAACCTCGGCCTGTCCCTCGCGGTCCGTTACTGAGCCCTCGGAAAGGACCTGAAGATGACCCGCCCCATGGAGCGCCGCATGACCCGCGCCTTTCTGATCGCCGCCGCCCTGCTCGCCGCCCAGCCGGCGCTGGCCCAGACGCCGCCGGACGCCGCCCCGGCTGAAAGCCCCGCCAGCCGGTTCGAACGCGACCGCCAGTCGATCCTCGCCCAGGCAGGCCAGTGGCGGGTCCGCTTCGACATGCGCGAGAACGTCAGCTTCCGGAATGGCTACGAGCCGCTCGAGGAGAAGCTGTCGGCCGGCAACGAGATCGTCCGCGTCGTCCATGACGACGGCGACCGGATCAGCCTGCAGCACATCCTCGTCATGGACGACGACAACGGGAACGTCTTCGTCATCAAGCACTGGCGGCAGGACTGGGTCTACGAGCCGGAGACGGTGCTGACCTATGCCGGTCCCAACCGCTGGACGCTGACGCCGGTGCCGGAGGCGCAGCGCCGGGGGGCGTGGGCGCAGACGGTCTGGCAGACCGACGACAGCCCCCGCTACGGCGGGGTGGGCCGCTGGTCGTACGCGCATGGCGTGGCCGAATGGACCAGCGGGCCGACCTGGCGGCCGCTGGCCCGCCGCGACGCCGTGCGCGACCCGGTCTACGACCGCTACCTCGGCAGCAACCGCCACGCCCTGACCCCGGCCGGCTGGGTGCACATTCAGGACAATATGAAGATGGGCCCGTCGGAGGGCGACGACGCGGAGCCGACCGCCATCGTCCAGGAGGACGTGATCAACACCTACCGGGCCGTCGACAACTACGACCCGGCGCCCGGCGACGACTACTGGACGGCGACGAAGGACTACTGGGCCGGCGTGCGCGCCGCCTGGGACGCCGCCATCGCCGCCTCGGGCGGGTTGTACCTGGAGGAGGAGGCCAATCGCGGCGCGGTCACCGGCAAGCCGCTGATGGACTGGGCCGTCGACGTGCAGGAGGGCCGTCTGACGACGGCGGCGGCGATCGAGCGGGCGCGGGCGCTGATCATGCAGGCGACGACGCCGCCGGCGGAGTGAACCTTAGGCCGCCGCCACGGCCTCGATCTCGACCAGCCAGGCCTCGTCGAAGATGCCGGTGACGATCACGGTCAGCGCCGTCTGGCGGCCGCCGAGGCGGCGCAGGCGCACCTCGCGATTCTCCAGCGCGTACCTCCGGTCGGAGAGAAAGGTGGTGACCTTGACGAGGTGGTCGAGCGTCATGCCGGCAGCGCGCAGCTGGGTCTCGAGGTTGTCCCAGACCTGCTCGCACTGGCCTGTGAAGTCGGGCGCCAGCGAGCCGTCCGGCGCGACCGGGATCTGGCCCGACAGGTAGAGCCAGCGGCTCGCGCCGGTCACCTCCGCGGCCTGGGCGTACTGGCCCTCGGCGGGCGGCGAACCGTCGCCGGTCAGCGGCCGGATGGTCGCCGCCATCGCCCCGCCCCTACCGACGCGCCGCGTCGGAGCGGGCGCGGACCACGGCGAACTCGGAGCTCGGCTTCCAGCCCGGCCAGTCCTCGCTGTTGGCGAGGTCGAGGCCCAGGCGGTACAGCAGGGTCAGGTTCTCGACGGCGGAGGTCAGGTCCCAGTCGGCCGACCATTCGTCCGACGGCTGGTGGTAGTCGGCGGCGAACTTGGCCCGCCACGCCGCCTCGCCGGCTTCACGGCCGCCCTCCACCCAGTCCCAGCCGTGCCACGGCATGATCGCCGGCACGCCCATGCGGGCGAAGGGGAAGTGGTCCGAGCGGTAGTAGAAGCCCTGCTCCGGCATGCCGTCGTCCGAGACGTAGCGGCCCAGCGGCTCGGCCAGCGCCTGCAGCCGGTCCTCCAGCTCGTTCTGGCCCTTGCCGAAGATCGGGATGTCGCGCGTCGGGCCGGACAGCGGCAGCATGTCGATGTTGATGTCGGCGACCGTGGTCTCCAGCGGATACACCGGGTCGGCGGCGTAGCCGTAGGCGCCGAGCAGGCCCATCTCCTCGGCCGCCATGTGGGCGAAGACGATCGAGCGCTCGGGGCGCGGGGCCTGGCTGATCTGGCGGGCCATCTCCAGCACGGCGATGGTGCCCGAGGCGTTGTCCCACGCGCCGTTCCAGATCTGGTCGTCGCCCGTCGCGCCCGGGTGCTGGGCGCCCGTGCCGACGTGATCCCAGTGGGCCGAGTAGATGATCGTCTCGTTCGGCCGCTCGGACCCGGGGATGCGGGCCAGCAGGTTGTGGGTGACGAGGGTCTCGATGGTCTCGGCCACGTCGACGCTGAGGGCGACGCCGTCGAGGGTCATGGCCTTGAACGAGCCGTCGGCGATGTTCGGCATGTGGGCGACATCCAGCCCGGCGGCGGCCGCCCAGGCCTGGGCGGCGTCATGGTTGATCGCGCCCGAGAACTCGAGGTCGGCGGCGCCCGGCGTCATCGTCCGCGTGCGGGCGTTGCCGCGCACCATGCCCTGCCACTGCTGCGAGCCGGCGGGCTGCATGACCAGGGTCAGGATCCCGACCGCGCCGCGGCGGAAGGCCTCGTCGGCCTTGTAGGCGCCCGACTGGTAGTTGGTGGCGTAGGGCCCGTTGAACAGATCGCCATCGGGCTCGCCGGCGACGACCACCACGACCTTGCCGCGCACGTCGAGATCGCCGTAGTCGTCCCAGTTCCGCTCGGGCGCATAGATGCCGTGGCCGGCGAAGACGACGCCAGCGTCGCGGATCGCGGCGCGGCCGTCATTGGTCACCGCGCGCAGGATGATGTCGGTCCCGACCGTCAGGGGGTGGACCACGCCGTCCGGGCTGGTCCAGCTGGCGGTCGCGCCCTCGACCGGCGTGTAGCGCTTCAGCTCGACGCGCTGCAGCCACTGGCCGTCCGGGCCGCCGGGCTGAAGGCCCATGGCTTCGTACTGCGCCTGCAGCCAGGCGAGGGTCATGCGCTCGCCTTCCGTCCCCGGATAGCGGCCCTGGAATTCGTCGGCGCTGATGGTGCGGATGTCGTTGCTGATCCGCTCTGCCGAAAAGTCCTGGGCCGCGGCGGCGCCGGCGGCCAGCAGCACGGCGGCGAGGGCGACGCCGCCCGTGAACTTGCGAAACATGAAGGGCTCCATCCCCGGAATGACGCGATACTCTAGGGCGGCCCCGGAGGACCGCCCGTTAAGTTTTCGTCATCTGCGGGGCGGCGTCAGTCCCGGGCGCTGGCGCTGGCGGCGCGGGCGGGGCCGAACTCGGAGCCGGGCTTCCACTGCGGCCAGTCGCGGCTGTTCGCCAGCTCGCGGCCGATGCCGTAGATCAGCGCGAGGTCCTCGGCCTGGCCGCGAAGATCCCACTCGGGCGACCATTCGTCGTCGGCCTGGTGGTACCGCCGGGCGGTGTACTCGTCCCGCGCGGCCTCGCGCGCGGCGATCGGCTCGTCGCGGAAGTCGCCGCCGCCGTCGACATAGGCCATCGGCACGCCGCGCTTGGCGAGCGGGAAGTGGTCCGACCGGAAGTAGCTGCCGGCGGCCGGGTTGGAATCCGGCCGGATGGTCCGGCCCTGGGCCGCGGCCGCCGCCTCCACCCGCTCGTCCAGATCCGACTGGCCATGACCGATGACGTCTACGTTCTCGACCCGGCCGTAGACGTTCATGGCGTCGATGTTGAAGCCGGCGACGGTGGTCTCCAGCGGATAGGTGGGATTGGCGGCGTAGAACTCCGAGCCCAGCAGGCCGCTCTCCTCGGCGGTGAAGCTGATCATCACGATCGAGCGCTCCGGCCGGGGGCCTTGGCCGAAGGCGCGGGCCAGCTCCAGAAGGCCGGCGGTGCCGGTGGCGTTGTCGACGGCGCCGTTGAAGATGGCGTCGCCGTTGGCGTCGGGCTCGCCGACGCCGATGTGGTCCCAGTGGCCGGTGTAGAGGATGGTCTCGTCCGGATGCGTCGTCCCCGGCAGGCGGGCGATGACGTTGCGGCTGGTGACCTGGCTGGTGGCCACGTCGAACGAGGCGTCGAGGGTCGCGCCGGTCAGCTCCACAGGGCGGAAATCGCGGCTGCGCGCCGCGGTCTTCAGGGCCTCGAAGTCGAGGCCGGCGCGGCGGAACAGGTCGACGGCGACGTCGCGCTGGATCCACGCCTCCATCGGCGCGCGCTCCGCGGCCGCGTTCTGGCGGACGATGTCGAACTGCGGTCCCGACCAGCTGTTCTGGACGGTGGCCCAGCCGTAGGAGGCGGGCGCCGTCTCGTGGACGATGATAGTCCCGGCCGCGCCCTGCCGCGCGGCCTCCTCGTACTTGTAGGTCCAGCGGCCGTAGTAGGTCATGGCCCGGCCGTTGAAGGTGTTCAGCTCGGGCTGTTCGAAGTCGGCGTCGTTGACCAGCACGACGATGATCTTGCCGCGCACGTCGACGTCCTTGAAGTCGTCCCAGTTCCGCTCGGGGGCGTCGATGCCGTAGCCGACGAAGACCAGCGGCTTGTCGCGCAGGTCGACCTCGCTGCCGGGCAGGCGGGTGGAGACCACGATCTCCTGCCCCTGCCGCAGCGGGAGGGTCTCGCCGCCCACTTCCAGCCGCGCCGCCACGTTCGAGGCGGTGAAGCGATTGAGGGTCACGTCCTGGGTCCAGGCGCCGTTCGGGCCGCCCGGCTGGAAGCCGGCCGCGGCGTACTGTTCGCTCAGGTAGCGGACCACCATGTCTTCGGCCGGCGTGGCGATGCCGCGGCCCTGGAAGCTGTCGTCGGCCAGCACCCGCACATGTTCGGACAGACGGGCCGTGTCGAACAGGGTGGTGGCGTCGCCGCCGCCGGGAGCGTTGGTGGCGCAGGCGGCGAGCAGGAGGCCGGCCGCGAGCGCGGCGGCGGAAGCGAACGAACGCATGGACGGATCACCCTCAGCCTTTGAACAGGGGCCGGACCCTAGGGCGCCCGTCCGGGGCTGTCGATGCGGTCAGCGCGGCGATACCGCCCCGGCCGCCGGCCAGTCACTGTCGCCGATGCGGGTCAGGCGCATGTCGATGACCGGACGCGGCGGCTGGCCCTCGGCGACATAGCTTCCGACCTCGTGCCACGTTCCGTCGCGGATGGTGGCGACGTATTCGATGCGCGCGTTGGGCCCGGCCGGCGTCGACCAGCGGAAACCGTCCTCGGTGCGCTCGAACGGATAGTCGCCGGAGTAGCCGTTGGCCCACGAGCGGAAGCGGTAGCGCCCCTCGCGCTCATCCCACGACAGCACCGCCATGGCGTTGAACCCGGTGGAGCCGTCGGCGGCGTAGCCGCGGCCTTCGATGACCTTGATCGACCCGCCGAGCAGGGAGCCGACGCGTTCGGTCTGGACCAGGGTCTCGCGACCTTCGGGGCCCATGATCACGGCCTCGCCCCGCCACTCGCCGTCGAGAAAGTCGAGGGCGGCGAGAGCGTCGCGCTGGGCGGCCGTTCCCGCCGCCTGGGCGGGAACCTGGGCGCCGGCCACGGGTGCGGCGGCGCCGGCGATGAGCAGGACGGCGGCGGACAGGGACAGGAAACGACGGTTCATGATTGGACCCTCCGGTTGGACTTTGCATCATAAAGTCCTTGGCCCGAGCTGGCAATCATCGTTCCGCGAAACGCGTGGGACACGAAAAACCCGCCGGAGCGAGGCTCCGGCGGGTTTGTCGTCCAGCTTGTCAGGGCCGGCCTAGTGGGCCACGCCCCGCCAGATGCGGCGGTAGCTCAGATAGGTCACGCCGGCGAACAGCAGCAGGAAGATCAGCGTGCCGACGCCGGACTGCTTGCGCTGCACCTGCTTGGGGTCCGAGGCCCAGGCGATGAAGGCGGCGACGTCACGGGCGTACTGGTCGGCGGTCTCGGCCGAGCCGTCGTCGTAGGTCACCTGGCCGTCCATCAGCGGGTTCGGCATGGCGATGAAGCCGCCCGGCGGAACATGCTCGGAGCCCTCCGGCATGAACGGCGTCAGGTCGCCGGCCATGTAGGCGTTGTAGTACTGGCCCGGGCGAATCTCGAGCTCGGCGGGCGGGGCCACATAGCCGGTCAGCAGGGAGTAGATGTAGCTGGCGCCGCCGTGGCGGGCCTTGGCCATCACCGACAGGTCCGGCGGAGCCGCGCCGCCGTTGGCCGCGGCCGCGGCCGTGGCGTTCGGATAGGGGCTGGGGAAGCGGTCGGCGGCCGTGCCGTCGCGCATCATCGGCTCGCCGGTCTCGGTGTCGATGTCGGCGATCTGCACTTCCTTGGCCAGCGCCTTGACGAAGCGGTTCTCGGCCGCGCTGGCCTGGTGCGCGTCGTAGAAGGGCCCGCCCGGCTCGGCCAGGGTGCGGAAGTACATCAGGTTCATGCTGTGGCACGAGGCGCAGACCTCGCGGTACACCTTGTAGCCGCGCTGCAGCTGGCCCTGGTCGAAGGTCCCGAACGGGCCGTCGAAGGTGAAGCCGCCGTCGCGCAGGGCGTAGCCGTGGCCTTCCGCGGCCGCGGCCGGCTGGGCCGCCAGGGCGAGGCCGGCGGCGGCGGCGATCAGGACCAGGGTCTTCTTCATGGAGCGCATCGAAGTCTCGAGGGTCATGGTCGCGATCAGCCCTTCTTCTCGGCCGAGGCCGGAGCCGCCGCGGTCATGGCGTCGCCGCCGCCGGGCAGGACCGGCTCGGAGATGGTCGCCGGGATCGGCAACGGCGTCTCCTTCAGGCCGACCAGCGGCATGATGATCAGGAAGAAGGCGAAGTAGTAGGCGGTGAACAGGCGGGTCAGCCACAGGTAGCTGTTCAGGTCGCCGTCGATCAGGACGAAGGTCTTGAAGTCGCCGATCACCGGCGCGTCCGGCAGCTGGGCGCCGCACCAGCCGAGGCCGAGGCCGACCAGCACGAAGATGACGAAGAAGGTCCGCATCGCCGGGCGGTAGCGCATCGAGCGCACCTTGGAGGTGTCCAGCCACGGCAGGATGAAGAGCACGCCGATGGCGCCGAACATGGCCAGCACGCCGCCGAACTTGTCGGGGATGGCGCGCAGGATGGCGTAGAAGGGCAGCATGTACCATTCGGGCACGATGTGCGCCGGGGTCTGCAGCGGGTTGGCCGGGATGTAGTTGTCGGCGTGGCCCAGGGCGTTCGGCATGAAGAAGACGAAGGTCGCGAACAGCATCAGGAACAGCACGATCGCGAAGCCGTCCTTCACCGTGTAGTACGGGTGGAACGGCACGGTGTCGCGGGCCATCCGGTCCTTGGGGATCAGGATGCCGACCGGGTTGTTCTGGCCGGCGTGGTGCAGGGCCCACAGGTGCAGCACCACGCAGCCGGCGATGACGAACGGCAGCAGGTAGTGCAGCGAGAAGAAGCGGTTCAGCGTGGCGTTGTCGATCGCCGGGCCGCCGCGCAGCCAGATCAGGATCGGCTCGCCGACGACCGGGATGGCCCCGATCAGATTGGTGATCACCTCGGCGCCCCAGTAGGACATCTGGCCCCACGGCAGGACGTAGCCGAGGAAGGCGGTGGCGATCATCAGGAAGAAGATCACGCAGCCGACGATCCAGATCATCTCGCGCGGCGCCTTGTAGGAGCCGTAGTACAGCCCGCGCAGCATGTGCAGGTAGACCGCGATGAAGAACATCGAGGCCCCGTTGGCGTGGGTGTAGCGGATCAGGTCGCCGCCGTTGACGTCGCGCATGATGCGCTCGACCGAGGCGAAGGCCA
>JAEYTA010000142.1 GCA_023434265.1 Pseudomonadota bacterium | reverse complement strand
GGCTCGTTCCGGCCGGCGGCGGCCTGGTCGGCCGCGTCGGGCGCCGGAGCGCAGGCGGCGAGGACGAACAGGGCGGCGGCGATCATCGGGCGCATGAGGGACTCCTCTCGCGAAACAATGGGACGCGGGCCGGCTGCGTTCCGGAGCCGCTCAGTCGACGCAGATCGTCGCCTCGGCCTTGCCGTCCTCGACGGTGGTGTAGCAGCCGAAGCGGCCGCTGGCGCGTTGGCACTGGCCGATCGCAGGGGCGCCGGCGGCGGGGAAGCCGCGGTCGTTGCTTTCCTCGATGCGGCAGTCGCCCTGGCAGTCGTCGCCGTCGGTGCAGCGCTGTCCGGCGTCGGCGTAGCTCACCACGCACTGCAGGCTCTGCAGGCGGCCCTGGGGCAGCATCTTGCCGCCGCGCGCCTCGCAGGCGGCGGCCTCGTCGGTGGGGGACTGGGCGGCGGCCGTGACCTCGGCGAAGTCGGCCTTGCCGTCCTCAGCCGGCATCGGCTGGCAGGCGGCGGCGAGCAGCGTCGCGGCGGCGATGATCAGGCGCTTCATCCGACCCGTCCCTTCTCGAACCCGGTCCACACGTCGTCGTAGTCGAGCTGCATGGTCGGGCTGGATTGCGCCCATTCCGTGGTGCGGATCGGCATGCGCGTCTCGAACATGAAGGCGAGGGTGTCCGCGATCTTCACCGGCGTGAGCTCGGCCTTGACCGCCTTGTCGTAGCTGGCCTGGTCGGGGCCGTGGCCGCTCATGCAGTTGTGCAGCGAGGCGCCGCCGGGGGCGAAGCCGCCCTCCTTGGCGTCGTACTCGCCATGCACCAGCCCCATGAACTCGCTCATCACGTTGCGGTGGAACCACGGCGGGCGGAAGGTGTCCTCGGCCACCATCCAGCGCGGCGGGAAGATCACGAAGTCGCAGTTGGCCGTGCCCGCCGTGTCCGACGGCGAGGTCAGGACGGTGAAGATCGACGGGTCCGGGTGGTCGAAGCTGACCGTGCCGATGGTGTTGAACCGGGCCGTGTCGTACTTGCAGGGGGCGTAGTCGCCGTGCCAGCCGACCACGTCCAGCGGGCTGTGGGCGAAGGTGGTGGTCCACAGCCGGCCGCCGAACTTCTGCACGCACTCGGTCGGCCGCTCGACGTCCTCGAACCAGGCGACGGGGGTCTGGAAGTCGCGCGGATTGGCCAGGCCGTTGGAGCCGATCGGGCCGAGGTCGGGCAGGCGGAACAGGGCCCCGTAGTTCTCGCAGACATAGCCGCGAATGTCGCCCTCGCATTCGACCCGGAAGCGCACGCCGCGGGGGATCAGCACGACCTCGCCGGGGCGGGCGTCGATACGTCCCATCTCCGTGACAAAGGCGTGTTGTCCCAGCTGCGGGACGATCAGCAGCTCGCCGTCGGCGCAGTAGAACACCCGGTCGATCATCGAGCGGTTGGCGGCGTAAAGATGGATGCCCGTGCCGACGCCGGCCTCGGGGTCGCCGTTGCCGCCATAGGTGACCAGGCCCTCGACCCAGTCGGTCGGTTCGGCCGGCAGGGGCAGAGGGTCCCAGCGCATGCGGTTGGGGCTGGGCGGGGCCTCGGTGAAGGGGCCGGAGCGGACCCGGCCCTGCGGGAAGGGCTTGTAGGCGGGGTGCTGGGCCGAGGGCCGCAGGCGGTAGAGCCAGCTGCGCCGGTTCTCGCTGCGCGGGGCGGTGAACGCTGTCCCCGACAGCTGTTCGGCGTAGAGGCCGAGCGCGTGGCGCTGCGGCGAATTCCGCCCCTCGGGCAGCGCCCCCTCCACCGCCTCGGTCGAGAAGTGATTGCCGAACCCCGGCATGTACCCAGGCGCGTTGGCTCGCGTCGTCATGTGCGTTTGTCTCCCGTTCGGGAGATTTAGCCGTCAGGACCGGGCCCTGCCACCCCCGGGAAACACCGTAGCCGTGGCGGAGCTCACGGCCGGCCCTGGATCACCTCCCCGTTCGCGGAGGCGAATGGGGAGGACAGGTCGGCGCGCAGCGGCGACCAGGAGGGGGCGGCGCCGGCGGCAGGATCAGATTGCGCTTCGACCGGCCGCCGCCTGCGCCGCCCCCTCCTGATCGCTTCGCGATCTGTCCTCCCCATCGGCCTCCGCCGATGGGGAGGTGAATGCAAACCCTCAGAACCCCTGCGCTTCCGCCACTCGCTCCTGATGGAAGCCCGCGTCGCCGAGCAACTCGTTCAGCACCCGGACGCGCTTCATGTAGAGGCCGACGTCGAACTCGTCGGTCATGCCGACGCCGCCGTGCATCTGCACCGCCTCCTGCGCCGCCAGCTCGGCCACGCGGCCGGCCTTGGCCTTGGCCACCGAGACGGCGAGCGCGGCGTCCTCGCGGCCGGCGTCGAGCGCCTGCAGCGCCCCCAGCACCGCCGCCTTCGCGATCTCCAGCTCGGTGAACAGGTGCGCGGCGCGGTGTTGCAGGGCCTGGAACTCGCCGATGTATTTGCCGAACTGCTGGCGGGTGCGCAGGTAGTCGAGGGTGAGGCGGAAGGCCTCGTCGCCGGCGCCTGTCAGCGACGCCGCGGCGCAGGCGCGGCCGAGGTTCAGCGCGCCCTCCAGCAACGCCTCGCCGCCGTCGACCGCCCCGATCACCGCGTCGGCGTCGACCTCGACGTCCTTCAGGACCACGCGCGCGGCGTTGTGGGCGTCGACCATGATGGTCCGCTCGACCTCGACCCCCGCCGTCTGCGGATCGACGAGGAACAGGGTCAGCCCGCCCTCGCTCCGCGCCGCCACGATCAGGGCGTCGGCGACATGGCCGTCCAGCACCATGGCCTTGGCACCGTTCAGCCGGAAGCCGTTCCCCGACCGCTCGGCCGTCGCGGCGATCCGCGCCGGGGCGTGCTTGGCCCCCTCGTCCACCGCCAGGGCGACGATCGCCTCCCCCGCCGCGATGCGCGGCAGCCACGCCGCCTGCTGCGCCTCCGAGCCGCCCTTCAGCACCGTGGCGGCCAGCACCGAGGAGCCCAGGAAGGGCGACGGCGTCAGGGTGCGCCCCAGCGCCTCGGCCACTACCCCGGCCTCGACCGCGCCCAGCCCCGAGCCGCCGTGCGCCTCGGGGACGAGCACGCCGGCGAAGCCCATCTCGCCGAAGGCCCGCCAGAGGTCACGGCAGACGCCGTCGGGGTCGCGGCTGTCGCGCAGCTGGCGCAGGTGGGCGATGGGGGCGTGCTCGGCGAGGAAGCCGTCGGCGGCCTCCTTCAGCATCGCCTGCTCTTCGGTCAGGATCAGGGGCATGGGGCGCACACTCGAAAGCCCTCCCCCTCGAGGGGGGAGGGTTGGGTGGGGGTGGTGGCAGGGCGTTGCCGGGGAGGCGCCGACAGGCTCGGTCGCCGGCGGGAGGCCGGCGTCTCGCGCGCCAAGCCCGGGCAGGTCGTGCCTCCACCCCCATCCCCAGCCCTTCCCCCCTCGAGGGGGAAGGGAGCAATTCGCGTCGACGTCATCGCCTTCACGCCCCCGGCAGTTGCAGCAGATGCTTGGCGATGATGTTGAGCTGGATCTCGCTGGTCCCGCCCTCGATGGAGTTGGCCTTGGTGCGAAGCCAGTCGCGAGCCATGGCCCCGTCGCGCGATCGCTCGCCCTCCCACTCCAGGGCGTCGAACCCGCCGGCCGCCATCAGCAGCTCGTGCCGCCGCTTGTTCAGCTCGGAGCCGTAGTATTTCAGCATCGAGGCCAGCGCCGGATGCGCCTGTCCCGCCTTGTGCAGGTCGCCGGTCCGCTCCAGCGCCAGCTGGAAGGCCGCCGCGTCCGTCTCCAGCTCGGCGATGCGCGCGCGCAGCATCGGCTCGTCGAGCCGACCGTCGGCGTCGAGGCCCAGCGCATCGGCGGCCACCTGCCCCACGGGCCGGCCGCCCATGTGCTCGCCAATGGCCCCGATCATGGTCCGCTCGTGCGCCAGCAGCGCCTTGGCCACGTCCCAGCCGCGGTTCAGCGTCCCGACCAGGTTCTCCTTCTCGACCCGCACATTGTCGAAGAAGGTCTCGCAGAACGGGCTCTTGCCGCTGATCAGGGTGATCGGCCGGGTGCTGACCCCCGGCGTGGCCATGTCGAACAGGACGAAGGAGATGCCGAGATGCTTGGGCGCCTCCGGATCGGTCCGCACCAGACAGAAGATCCAGTCGGCCTTGTCGGCGTAGGAGGTCCACACCTTCTGGCCGTTGACGATCCAGTGGTCGCCGCGGTCCTCCGCCCGTGTCTGGATCGAGGCGAGGTCGGAGCCCGCGCCGGGCTCGGAGTAGCCCTGGCACCACCGGATTTCGCCGCGGACGATCGGCGGCAGGAATTTCTGTTTCTGTTCCTCGGTGCCGAACTGCAGCAGGGCCGGGCCCAGCATCCAGACGCCGAAGCTGTTCAGGGCCGGCTGGGCCTTGAGGCGGCGCAGCTCCGAGGCCAGCACCTTGGCCTCCTCGCGGTTCAGGCCGCCGCCGCCGTATTCCTTCGGCCACTCCGGCGCCGTCCAGCCCTTCGCCCCCATCCGCTCCAGCCACAGTCGGTGGCCCTCGCTGGCGAAGGTCGCGTTGCGCCCGCCCCAGATCATGTCGGCCTCGGAGCGCATCGGCCCGCGCACCTCCGGCGGGCAGTTGGCCTCCAGCCAGGCGCGGGTCTCCGCGCGGAAGGTTTCCAGATCGGTCATGGGCGGCCTCCGTCCGGGGGAGGCTAGCAGCGATTCACGCGTGACGTAGCGTCAGGGAAGGAAGGAAGGAGCCGACGGCTCACCTCCCCATCGGAGATGGGGAGGGGGACCATGCGAAGCATGGTGGAGGGGGCGGCGCCGGCGGG
>JAEYTA010000175.1 GCA_023434265.1 Pseudomonadota bacterium | reverse complement strand
ACCCTGCGGGGCTCGTGCGGGCGCTCGACGGCGTGGCGCTCGAGCTGGCCGCGGTCGGGCTGGACGCGGGCTTCGCCGGGGCGGCGGCGGCCGACGCCCTGGCGGACGTCGCCAAGGGGGCCCCGCGCGCCAGACTGATGTTCCACCTCGATCCGGCGTCGGCCTTCGCCGAAACCGGCGAGGCGCCGCGGGCCATGGACGACCACCTGGCCGAGGCGGCGGAGACGGCGGCGCGCCACGCCGGGGCCTATCCGGAGGCGCGCTTCTTCCTCGCCAGCGGCCGCGTCGCCCACGAGGCCGGCGGCTCCATCGCCCAGGAGCTGGCCTTCGCCGCCGCCAACGCCGTGGCCCTGGTGAAGGCCGCCGTCGCCGCCGGCCTGTCCGTCGAGCAGGCGCTGAAGGGAACCGTCCTCGGCGTCAGCGTGGACCAGGAGTATTTCGACGGCCTCGCCAAGGTGCGGGCCCTGCGGCTGATGTGGCGCTCCATCTGCGCCGCCTTCGGGGTCGAGACGCCGGCGGTGATCGAGGCCCGTTCGTCGCGGCGCATGCTGGCGGCGCGCGACCCTTGGCCCAACCTGCTGCGCCTGACGGCGGCGGGCTTCGCCGGCGCGGTCGGCGGGGCCGACGCCGTGGTGCTGGACGGCTTCACTCGCGCTGAGGGCCGGCCCGACGCCTTTGCCCGGCGGCAGGCCCGCAATGCGCAGCTGGTGCTGATGGAGGAGGCGAACGTCGGCCGCGTCGACGACCCGGCGGCGGGCTCGTGGTTCCTCGACCAGCGCACCCGCGAGCTGGCCGAGGCCGGCTGGGCCGAGTTCCGGATGATCGAGGCCGAGGGCGGGATCGTCGAGGCCCTGCTCGGCCATGTCGTCCAGGGCCGCATCGCCCGCTCGCGGCAGGCGCTGGAAGCGGCGCTGTCCAACGGCGTGGCCCAGCTGGTTGGCGTCACCAAGTTCGTCGACCCGGAGCCCCGTCCCGCCGCGGCCGAGTCCGCCCCGCCGCCGGCCATCGAGGGCGGCGGCGACGCCTGCGTGCCGCTGACGCCGATCCGGCTCGCCGCACCTTTCGAAGCCGAAGGAGCGGCCCGATGAGCTTCCCCGACTTCTCCAGGATCGCGCTGGACCTGTCGCCGGCCGGCGCCGGCCCCGCGCGCGAGCCGTGGCGCACCCCGGAAGGCCTGACCGTCGCCCCAGCCTACGGCGCCGACGCCGTCGAAGGGCTCGACTTCATCCACGGCCTGCCGGGCGTCGCGCCCTATGTGCGCGGCCCCTACCCGACCATGTACGCGTCGAACCCGTGGACCATCCGGCAGTACGCCGGCTTCTCCACGGCCGAGGAATCCAACGCCTTCTACCGCCGCAACCTCGCCGCCGGTCAGAAGGGGCTGTCGATCGCCTTCGACCTGGCCACCCACCGGGGCTACGATTCCGACCACCCGCGGGTGAAGGGCGACGTCGGCATGGCCGGGGTGGCCATCGACTCCATTTACGACATGCGCACCCTGTTCGACGGCATCCCGCTGGACCGGATGTCGGTGTCGATGACCATGAACGGCGCCGTCCTGCCGGTGCTGGCCCTCTACGTCGTCGCGGCCGAGGAGCAGGGCGTGGCGCACAGCGCGCTGACGGGGACCATCCAGAACGACATCCTCAAGGAGTTCATGGTCCGCAACACCTACATCTATCCGCCGGCGCCCAGCATGCGGATCGTGTCGGACATCTTCGCCTGGACCGCCGAGCATGCGCCGCGCTTCAACTCCATCTCGATCAGCGGCTACCACATGCAGGAGGCCGGGGCCTCGGCCGACCTGGAGCTGGCCTACACTCTCGCCGACGGCGTCGAATACCTGAAGGCCGGGGTCGATTCCGGTCTCGACATCGACCGCTTCGCCCCACGGCTCAGCTTCTTCTGGGCCATCGGCATGAACTATTTCATGGAGGTGGCCAAGCTGCGCGCCGGCCGTCTGCTGTGGGCCGAGGCCGTGTCGAAGTTCGGCGCCAAAGACCCGCGCTCGCTGTCGCTGCGCGCCCACTGCCAGACCTCCGGCTGGTCGCTGGCGGCGCAGGACGTGTTCAACAACGTCTCGCGCACCATGGTCGAGGCCATGGCGGCGGCGGGCGGACAGACCCAGAGCCTCCATACCAACAGCCTCGACGAGGCCCTGGCCCTGCCGACCGACTTCTCGGCCCGCATCGCCCGCAACACCCAGCTGGTGCTGCAGATGGAGACCGGCCTGACCCGCGTCATCGACCCGTGGGGCGGCAGCTTCTACGTCGAGCGCCTGACCCACGAACTGGCCGAAAAGGCCCGCGCCCACATGGCCGAGGTCGAGGCCCTGGGCGGCATGGCGAAGGCCATCGAGGCCGGGGTCCCCAAGCTGCGCATCGAGGAGTCCGCCGCCCGCACCCAGGCCCGCATCGACACCGGCCAGCAGACCGTCGTGGGGGTGAACAAATACCTCGCCGACCACATCGACGACATCCCGGTGCTGAAGGTCGACAACGCCGCCGTGCTGGCCGCCCAGATCGACAAGCTGAAGCGGCTGCGCGCCGAGCGCGACGAGACGGCCACGCAGGCAGCGCTTGAGGCCCTGACCAACGGCGCGCGCGGCAAGGCCAACCTGCTGCAACTGTCGGTCGAGGCCGCCCGCGCCAAGGCCACCGTCGGCGAGATCTCCGACGCGCTGGAGGCCGCCTTCGGCCGCCACGAGGCGACGGTGAAGACCGTCTCGGGCGTCTATGCGAAGGAGGCCGGGGCCGATCCCAAGGTGAGCCGGGCCCGCGGCATGGTCGCCGCCTTCGTCGAGAACGACGGCGGCCCGCCGCGCATCCTGATCGCCAAGCTGGGCCAGGACGGTCACGACCGCGGCCAGAAGGTCGTCGCCACCGCCTACGGCGACCTCGGTTTCGAGGCGACGGCGGGCTCGCTGTTCCAGACCCCGGCCGAGGCGGCGAAGGAGGCGGTGGAGAACAACGTCCACGCCATCGGCGCCTCGTCGCTGGCGGCCGGCCACCTGACCCTCGCCCCCGAGCTGATCGCCGAGCTGAAGAAGCTGGGCCGCGAGGACATCACCGTTGTCGTCGGCGGGGTGATCCCGCCCGCCGACGTGCAGCCGCTGCTCGACGCGGGGGTGGCGGCGGTCTACCCCCCCGGCTCGGTCATCGCCGACACGGCCATCGACCTGATCGAGCGGCTCAACCGGCGGCTGGGTTACGCCCAGAAGGGCTGACCATCACGGGCGATGCGCGGCCGGCAGTTCGGCGATTTCCGCGTCGGTGAGCTTGCGGCTGATGCGGACGCGGCAGACCGAGTGCGAGGCGGTCGAGCCGGGCACGACCACCCGCGCCCAGTCGTCGGTGCACAGCCGGCTGCCCGCCAGCCCGCCGGCGTCGGGCACGATGGCGAGGCGGGTGGCGAAGTCGAGGTCCCTGCAGCCGGCGGCGTTCAGCTCGTAGACGTCGTCCCGGCCGACGCGGATGAAGACCTGGTCGGGACGGCCCTGGCGGAAATTGTCGACCTGCTGGACGCTGAAGCACTGGCGGGCGCGCGGCGGGACGTCGCCGTCGGCGCGGTCGGCGGTCGGGGCGCAGGCGGCGAGTGCGGCGGAGGCCCCGAGGCCGGCGAGGACGAGCGTGCGCATGAGATGTCTCCGGTCGTTCCCCCGGCCCCCAAGGTCCGCCTTCGCGGCCGGATTCACAAGCCCTTGGCGAACCGCGCCGGCGACACGCGCGAGGCGAGGTCGGTCGGCAGGGGGGACGGCGCGCCGACCACGAGGGCGGCGACGTGCTCCGCCAGCAGCGGGGCGGCGCAGAAGCCGCGCGAGCCGAGGCCGCCGAGGACGAACAGGCCGTCGCCGATCTCTCCGGCC
>JAEYTA010000125.1 GCA_023434265.1 Pseudomonadota bacterium | reverse complement strand
ACGTGCAGGGCGTCGGCGTCGGCTTCCGAGTAGACGGCGATGGTGCGCAGGCCCATGCGGCGGGCGGTGCGGAACACGCGGCAGGCGATCTCGCCGCGATTGGCGACCAGGACGGATTTGAACATGGGGCGTGCATAGCGCGGCCGCGGGCCGGAGGCGAGGGCAGGGCGTGGCCCGTGGCTAGTGGCCCGTGGCCCGGCGCTGGACAGCGTGTCGCCGACGGCGGTGCGCAGAAGACGAAGAGGGGTGTGCGCTCGTCACGGCCACTGGTCACTGGCCACGGGCCACCCCTTATTCCGCCCACCCCGGCTTGCGCTTGTCGAGGAACGCCCGCACGCCCTCCTGGCCCTCGGCGGAGACGCGGGCGCGGGCGATGCGGCGGGCGGTGTCCTCCATCAGGCCGTGGTCGAGATGCCGGCCGGCGAGGTCGTTGACCAGCCGCTTGGCGTCCCCAACCGCCCCGGGAGCGCAGGCCTTCATCGTGCGGGCGAACTCGGCCACGAAGCCGTCGATCTCGTCGGCGCTGTCCAGCACATGGCCGATCAGGCCGAACTCCTTCGCCGCCGCGGCGTCGAACAGTTCGGCGGTCATGAACAGGGCGCGGGCGGTGCGCGGGCCGACGGCCTCGATGACGTAGGGGGCGATGGTCGCCGGGATCAGGCCGAGCTTCACCTCGGAGAAGGCGAATTTCGCGCCCTTCACGGCCACGGCCATGTCGCAGGCGGCGACGAGGCCGGCCCCGCCGCCCATGGCCGCGCCCTCGACGACGGCCACGGTCAGGGCCGGGACGTCGTGGAGGGCCTTGAGCATCTTCGCCAGGCCCATGGCGTCGTCGCGGTTGTCGCTCTCGGACCAGTCGGCGGCGTCGCGCATCCACGCCAGGTCGGCCCCGGCGCAGAAGGTGCCGCCTGCGCCGCGGACGAACACCACCCGCACGTGGTCCGCCCCGTGCAGGGTCTCGAAGGCCTCGTACAGCGCCGCGATGGTGGCGGCGTCGAAGGCGTTCTTCTTCTGCGGCCGGTTGATGGTGACGAAGACGACGCCGTCGGGAGTGGAGTCGATCCGCACCAGCCGCTCGTCGGCGTCGGGCGCCGCGCCCGCCAGCAGCGGATGGGCGATGGCGTTGATCTCGGCCGCCTCGGCGGGGGTGATGTCGAGGGCGTTCAGGTCGGCGTCGTCGGGCTGGGCCATGCTGGTCTCCTGAGGCTGACGTCCTATAACGCGTCCGGGACCGAACGGAACATGGAGCCGGAAAGATGGCCTCCGCCAGCGCGACCGACCGCATCCGCCGGACCAGCGTCGCCAGCGTCTATGTCCACTACCTTGCCAAGGCGGAGAAGAAGGGGCGGGGCAAGGCCGAGGTGGACGAGGTGATCCGCTGGCTGACCGGCTATTCGCAGGCGCAGCTGGAGGCCCTGCTGGCGGCGAAGACGGACTTCGAGACGTTTTTCGCCGAGGCCCCGGCGATGAACCCGAACCGCTTCCTGATCACCGGCGTGATCTGCGGCTACCGCGTCGAGGAGATCGAGGACCCGTTCATGCGGGAGCTTCGCCACCTCGACAAGCTGGTCGACGAGGTGGCGAAGGGGAAGGCGATGGAGAAGGTGTTGCGAACGCCGGCGTGATCAGTCCGCCGGCTGCCGGGTCGGGCGCAGGATCGACAGGTCGTAGCCGAGTTCGCGCGCCCGGTTCATCACCGTCTCTCGGACCTGGGCGGACGGCTGGGGCGAGCGGGACAGCAGCCACAGGTTCCGGCCTGAAGGCTCGCCTACGATGGACCACGAATAGTCGTCGGCGCGGTCCAGCACCCAGTAGTCGCCGACGTAGAAGGGGCCCCAGAAGGACACCTTCAGCTTGGCGTTGTCGCTGCCGTCGACGACCCTGGCCCGGGCCTCGGCCGTGCGCACCTCGCCGTCCAGGCTGTCCTGGCGGCAGGTGTTGAGCACGCCCACCTGGCCATCCTCGCGCAGGCTGTACTCGGCGGTGACGCCCTCGCAGCCGCGCTGGAAGCCGAACTCGTAGCGGGCGATCTCGTACCAGAGGCCGGCGTAGCGGTTCAGGTCCACCGGCTTGGCGGGCTCGGGTACGGCCGCGTTGCCGACAGGGCCGCGCTGGAGGCCGGCGCAGCCGGTCACGGCGACGGCGGCGACGGTGAGGAGGAGGAGGGTCAGGGAGCGTTTTTTCATGGCGCCGGAAACGACCGATGAACGGCGCAGGTTCCGGGGTGCGACAGCGACGGCGTCGCCGCCTTGTCCGCTTCGAACCGTTGCGGACCTGTCGTCGATCAGATTGCATGGCGGTCTGGAGAGGCGGGGCCCGATAAACGGCGTCGGGAGCACAGTCTTTGACTGGCTGGTTGAGATCGTGAAGAGGCACGGCCCGGCGGCGACGAGGTGGGGGCCAACGTGCGCCTGACTGTCCGGGGAGTCCTCTTCGACCCGGCGAGCCCACCTACATCCGGAACACGCCGAAGTCCGTCTCCGGGATCGGGGCGTTGAGGCTCGCCGAGATCGCCAGGCCCAGCACGTCGCGGGTCTGCGCCGGGTCGATCACCCCGTCGTCCCACAGGCGCGCGGTGGCGTAGTAGGGGTTGCCCTCGTCCTCGTATTTCTGGCGGATCGGGGCCTTGAAGGCCTCGGCCTGTTCTTCGGTCCAGGTGTCGGCGTCCCGGTGGACGGTGGCGAGGACGGCGGCGGCCTGTTCGCCGCCCATGACGCTGATCCGGCTGTTGGGCCAGGTGAACAGGAAGCGGGGCGAATAGGCGCGGCCGCACATGCCGTAGTTGCCGGCCCCGAAGCTGCCGCCGATCAGGACGGTGAATTTCGGCACCTCGGCCGAGGCCACGGCGGTGACCAGCTTGGCGCCGTTCTTGGCGATGCCGTCGGCCTCGTACTTGCCGCCGACCATGAAGCCCGAGATGTTCTGCAGGAACAGCAGCGGGATCTTCCGCTTGCAGGCCAGCTGGATGAAGTGGGCGCCCTTGAGCGCGCTTTCCGAGAACAGCACGC
>JAEYTA010000099.1 GCA_023434265.1 Pseudomonadota bacterium | reverse complement strand
CCCCGGCTCCCGCGCGCCGCGTCGAGGCCGCGCCGGCCCCGGCCCGCGCCACGACGGCGGCAACCGCCGCCGAGACCACGGTGGAGACCAGCGACGCCACGGTGACCCTCAACACGGCGCCGTCGACGACGGCCGCCCCGCCGCCGCCGCGCATCGTGGTCGCGCCGCTGGAGTAGGTCCGGTCTAGCGGACCGGCGCCACCCGCCAGATCGCATTCCCGACGTCGTCGGCGACCAGCAGGCCGCCGGCGGCGTCGAACTGCACGCCCACAGGCCGGCCCATGGCGCGGTCCTTGTCGTCCAGGAACCCGGTCAGGGTCGGCTCCGGCGGCCCTGCCGGCGCCCCGCCGCTGAACGGCACGAAGACGACCCGGTAGCCCGAGGGTTCGCTGCGGTTCCACGAGCCGTGCTGGCCGACGAAGGCGCGGCCGACGGTCTGCCTCCGGCTCAGGACGGCAGGACTTCCGGCGGCGGACGAATGCGGCGGAAGCGCGCCTCGACGAACGAGAACAGGCCGAAGGCCATGAAGCCGCAGGCCGCGGGCACTAGGAACCACGCCCCCGCCGGCTGCCGCTCGACGACGTCGAGCGCGGCGCCGAAGCTCGTCACGTCCGCCGGGCGGGAGTGCAGGCCGGCGGTGACGACGAGGGCGGCGAGAGGCAGCCACGCGAGGCCGCGCGCGATGTAGCCGGCCCGCGCCAGGGGCGCGACGCGTCGGCACAGCTCTCGCGAGCAGGCGAGGTATTCGGTGAAGTCCTCCCGCCAGGCCCTGACCACATTGGCGACCCCGACGCCGGCGATGCACAGGCCGACGCCGACCAGCAACCAGTCCCCGAGCGGCAGGGAGAGAAGCTGTTCCGCCCGCTCGCGGCCGTTGGCGACCTCCTCGGCGGCGGGATCGGCCGGGGTGCGCAGCAGCAGCCGGAAGGCGCTGACGGCGAGCAGGGCGTAACCGAGGCCGCTGAAGGCCTGGCTCGCGCGGGTGCTCAGGCCGCGCCAGTGGACGCCCTCGTGGTCGGCGTCGAACACCGCCTGCAGCCCGCGCCAGAGAACGAAGGCGAGAAGGCCGACGCCGGCGAGGAACAGCCAGGCCCGACCGAACGGCTGCTCGGCGAGCCACGCCAGGGCCTCGCGGGCGCCGGCGGCCCCGTCCATCCTGTCGAGCACGGCCAGCAGGGTCAGCACGCCCGCCGAGAAATAGACGAAGCCGCGCGCCCCGTAGCCGACGCGGGCCGCCCACTCGAAGCCGTTGGAGGCCGCCTCGCGTCGTCTCCCGGGAAGGTGAAGGGCGGACAGCAGGCGGGAGAACAGGTCGGGCACGGCCAACCAAACACGCGACACGCATTATCGCTCCGCTGGCCCGCGGGCCCCTTGAGGTGCGGCAGGACGACGCATATCTGGCTTGGACCTCGGAGGGCGCCGATGCAGCCGGTCATCACCATCGAAGGTCTGACCAAGACCTACAAATCGGGCCTGCAGGCCCTAAAACCCGTCGACCTGACCATCCGCAAGGGCGAGATCTTCGCCCTGCTGGGGCCGAACGGCGCGGGAAAGACCACGCTGATCTCGATCGTCTGCGGCATCGTCACCCCGACGACGGGAAGGATCGTCGCCGACGGACATGACATCCAGAGCGACTACCGCCGGGCGCGGATGAAGATCGGCCTGGTGCCGCAGGAGCTGACCACCGACGCCTTCGAGACGGTGTGGGCCACGGTCACCTTCAGCCGCGGCCTGTTCGGCTGCCCGCCCAACGCCGCCTACGTCGAGCAGGTGCTGCGCGACCTCAGCCTGTGGGACAAGAAGGACGCGAAGATCATGACCCTCTCGGGGGGCATGAAGCGCCGGGTGATGATCGCCAAGGCGCTCAGCCACGAACCCGACATCCTGTTCCTCGACGAGCCGACGGCGGGCGTGGACGTGGAGCTGCGCAAGGACATGTGGGCCATGGTCCGCCGGCTGCGCGAGCGGGGCGTGACCATCATCCTGACCACCCACTACATCGAGGAAGCCGAGGAGATGGCCGACCGGGTCGGGGTGATCCTCAAGGGCGAACTGATCCTCGTCGAGGACAAGGCCGAACTGATGAAGAAGCTGGGCCGGAAGACCCTGACCTTGCAGCTGCAGGAGCCGCTGGCCGCCCTGCCGCCGGAACTGGGCGAGTGGCCGCTGGAGCTGAAGGCCGACGGGCAGGAGATCGAGTACGTGTTCGATTCCAACGCCGAGCGGACCGGCGTGCCGTCGCTGATGCGCCGGCTCAGCGATCTCGGCGTCGGCTTCAAGGACCTGTCGACCCGGCAGAGTTCGCTCGAGGACATTTTCGTGGGCCTGGTCCACCAGTCGAAGACGGAGGCGGCGTGATGGCGTTCAACGGCTACGGCGTCTGGGCCATCTACCGCTTCGAGATGGCGCGGGCGCTCCGCACCCTGTGGCAGTCGGTGGTCACGCCCGTGATCACCACGGCGCTCTACTTCGTGGTCTTCGGCTCGGCCATCGGCAGCCGCATGACCGAGATCGACGGCGTCGCCTACGGCGCCTTCATCGTGCCCGGGCTGATCATGCTGAGCCTGTTCACCCAGTCGATCTTCAACGCCAGCTTCGGGATCTTCTTCCCGAAATTCACCGGCACCATCTACGAGCTGCTGTCGGCGCCGGTGTCGCCGCTGGAGATCGTCATCGCCTATGTCGGGGCGGCGGCGACCAAGTCCGCAGTGCTGGGCCTGATCATTCTCGCCACGGCGGCGTTCTTCGTGCCGCTGGAGGTGCTCCACCCGCTGTGGATGCTGGGCTTCCTGATCCTGATCTCGACGACCTTCAGCCTGTTCGGCTTCATCATCGGCGTCTGGGCCCAGAATTTCGAGCAGCTGCAGTTCATCCCAATGCTGATCGTGACGCCGCTGACCTTTCTCGGCGGAGCCTTCTATTCGATCGACATGCTGCCGGAACCGTGGCGGACCGTGACCCTGTTCAACCCCGTGGTCTATCTGATCTCCGGCTTCCGCTGGGCCTTCTACGAGAGTTCGGACGTCAGCCTGGCGGTCAGCGCGGCGGCGACGCTCGGCTTCCTGCTGGCCTGCCTCGCGGTGGTCGGCTGGATTTTCCGCACCGGCTACCGGCTGAAGAACTGACGCGTCACGAAACCGGCCAGATCGGCGGCCACCTTCGCCGTCCGTAAGCGTTCGAGTGAGCGCGCCGCCCGCCGGCGCCGGAGTCCCGATGGCCGATACCAGCGAACCCCGAGTGAACGGCGCGCCCCAGCCGTTCCGCCGTCCCGTGCAATGGGGTCGCCCCCCGGCGACCGTGTTCCGGGC
>JAEYTA010000097.1 GCA_023434265.1 Pseudomonadota bacterium | reverse complement strand
GGCCGGGGCGGCGTCCGATTCCGCCGCGGCGACGGCGGCGCGGGCGGCGGCCTGGCGGGCCTCGAAGCGGCGGGCCAGCTTCTCGGTCAGCACGCGGGCCGCGGCGGGGTCCATCTGGGCCATGACGGCGGCCAGCGAGCGCGGCCGCATGGCGGCTGCGACCGGCAGGCGGACGTCGTCGTCCAGCGTGCCGAACACCCGGGCGGCGTCGCGCGGGCGCATGGCGGAGTAGACGGCGACGAGGCGGTCGATCTCGGCCTTCTCGCGCTCGTCGACCTGGCCGAGCAGCGCCTCGACCTCGCCCTTGACCGTCTCGAGCGCCTGGACGCGGGCGTCGAGCTTCTGTTCGGCGGCGGCGAGCAGCGGCAGCATGGAGGCGAGGTCGGCGTCGCGGGCGTCCAGCTCGGTGCGGCGCTGGGACAGGGACTGGATGACGCGCAGCTCGGCCGGGGAAATGCCGGCCTGCTGGGCCAGCTGCTCGGGGGTCAGGGCGCAGACGGCGGGCGGGGCGGCGGCGGGGGCGGCCGCGGCGGCGGGAACCGCCTCCTCGGCCCAGGCGCGGGCGCCCTCGAACAGGCCGGGGGCGACGCCGACGGCGCGGACCGCGACGACTCCCCCGATGGCGACGGCGACGAGCGGCAGGAGGCGGGGGATCTTCATGACGGGCTACTCGGCGGGGTCAGGCGGCGAAGAGGTCTTCGTCCAGCGTGCGACGGGCGCGGTTGAGGCTTTGCTTCGCGGACTGGTTAGCGGTCAGGGCGCCGACAATGGCGGCGACGTTGTCGCGGCCGCCCGGCCGGGCCGGGGCGGCGAGACCCTGGATGCGGTCGGCCAGGGCGGCCATGCGGCGGGCGCGCTCGTCGTCGGCGGCGGCGACCGGAGCCGGAGCCGGCGAGGGCGTCGGGGCGGCGCGGACCGGCTCGGGCGCGGCGGCGGCCGGCTGGGCCGGGGCGCGGGCGATGAGCGATTCCAGCTGGGCCTTGACCTCGCGCGCCTTGACGATGCGGTCGTGCAGGAGGTCGGTCTCCTGACCCGAGGCGCGCAGCGACGCGAGCGCGGCCTCGGCGCGGCCGGCGGCGGCGTTGAGCTCGGTGACGGCGGACGCGAAGGCCTGCTGCCCGGCGCGCAGGGCCGAGAGCTTCTTCTCCAGCCGCACCCCGTAGGCGAGGGCGGCGACCAGCAGCAGCATCAGAACGCCGTCGAGGATCATACCGGTCATCAGCGTCTTCCCTTCACCAGGCTGGAGGCGGCCTCGACGTTCACCGGGGCTTCGACCCGGACGGCGATGTGCTGGCCCTTGCGGCCCATGCGGCCGACGGTCAGCGGGATGGCCCCGGCGCGGACCGAGACCTCGGAGTCCGGGGTGGCGTTCAACATCAGGGTGTCGCCGACCTTGAGGTTCAGCACCTGGGACAGGGGCAACAGCTGCTCGTCGAGGACGGCGCGGACCTCGGTGCCGGTGGTCCAGAGCTCGGTGGCGAGGTGGCCTTCCCAGATGTTGTCGCGGCCGAACTTCTCGCCCATGAACTGCTGCAGCAGCATCTTCCGGATGGGCTCCAGCGTGGCGTAGGGCAGCAGCAGCTCGATGCGCCCTCCCCGGTCCTCCATGTCGATGCGCAGCTTGACCAGGATGGCGGCGTTGGCCGGACGCGCGATGGCGGCGAAGCGGGGGTTGGTCTCCAGCCGGTCGAGGTTGAAGTGAACCGGGGTCAGGGGCTCGAAGGCGGCGCGGGCGTCGGCCAGCACGACCTCGACCATGCGCTGGACCAGCACCCGCTCGATGGTGGTGTAGGGGCGGCCCTCGATGCGCAGCGCCGCGGTGCCCCTGCGGCCGCCCAGCAGCACGTCGACGATTGAATAGATCAGGTTCGAGTCGACCGTCAGCAGGCCGTAGTTGTCCAGTTCCTCGGCGCGGAACACCGCCAGGATGGCCGGCAGGGGGATGGAGTTGAGGTAGTCGCCAAAGCGGATCGAGGAGATGTTGTCGAGGCTGACCTCGACGTTGTCCGAGGTGAAGTTGCGGAGGGAGGTCGTCATCAGCCGCACCAGGCGGTCGAAGACGATCTCGAGCATCGGCAGGCGCTCGTAGGAGACCAGCGCCGAGTTGATGATGGCGCGGATGCCGGAGCGCTCGGAGCCGTCGTCGTCGCCGAGGTCGAAGCCCAGCAGGCTGTCGATCTCGTCCTGGTTCAGGACCCGCTCGCCCAGCGCCGGGCGCTCGTCGGCCGCGGGCTCGGCCGGTTCGGCGAAGGGATCGGCGGCGTCGGCGAAGGCGGCGTCGCTCATGCCTACTGGACCAGCATTTCTTCGATCAGCACGGCGTCGACCTGGCCGGGGGCGGCGATCAGGTTGACGCGGCGGAGGATCTCGGCGCGCAGCTGGAAGCTGCCGGCCGAGCCGGCGAGGTCCTCGGGGCGCAGCTCGCGCAGGAAGCCCTGGAACATGTCCTGCATCCGCGGCATCTCGGCCTGCAGGTGCTCGGCCAGGGCGTAGTCGTGCATCTCCAGCGTCAGCTTGAGCTTGAGGAAGGTGGGCCGGCCGTCGGCGGACTGGATGTTCACCACCATGTCCGGGAGGGTGTAGAAGACGACGCCGTCGGGACCGTCGGAGATGACGCCGAGCGAGGCGTCGGCCTCGCCGCCGCCTCCGCCGTGGCCGCCGCCCTTCTTCTCGGCCTTCTTGCCGTGGCCGCCCTTGGCCGGCGCGGCGTGATCGCCGGCGGCCGCCGCCTTGGGCTGCATGAGCAGGAAGGCGGCGCCGCCGCCCCCGCCGAGCACCAGCAGGGCGGCGGGAACGATGATGAACAGCAGCGGCAGCTTCTTCTTCGCCGGCGGGGCCTCGCCCTCGCTGCCCGCGCCCTCCGCGACGGCGGGCAGCTCAGCGTCGTCGCCGCCTTTCGCGCCCTTTTTCTTGCCGAACTTCAGCATGCCGCCACACCCCGGGAATCTCAGGGTCATTCCAGCCGGGTTTGGTTAACGAGCCGTTTAGAACCGGCAAATCCTGCCGGGCGCCGGGGCCAGCTTCGCCGCTGAAATGCCCGCCGTGACTGGATTCGGCCCCCTGGCACGGGCGTTGCGACGGAGAGCGGCGAAAGGAGCCGCCCGTGGAAAACGCCGCCTACGCCGGACTGTCCCGCCAGATGACCCTGCGCCGCGAACTCGACGTCGTGGCCAACAACATCGCCAATGCGGACACCACCGGCTTCAAGGTCGAACAGCTGCTGCTCGGCACCGAGGTCGGCGAGCGGGCCCGCAACGCCTTCGTGCGGCCGGGCGTCAGCTTCGTGCTCGATAACGGCATCGGTCGCGACTACGGCCAGGGCGCGCTGGAACAGACCGGGCGGACGCTGGACTTCGCCATCGAGGGCGACGGCGCCTTCTTCAAGGTGCAGGACGGCGCCGGCGAGGCCTACACCCGCGACGGGGCCTTCACCCTCGATCCCGAGGGCCGGCTGACCACCCAGGGCGGCCAGGCCGTGCTGGGCGACGCCGGCGAGATCATCCTCGACCGGACCCTGGGCGAGCCGCAGGTCGGCGCCGACGGCACGATCAGCCAGAACGGCCAGCCGGTCGGCCGGCTGTCGGTGGTGCGCTTCGCGACCCTCGGCGTGCTGGAGAAGGGCGGCGACGGCCTCTACCGCAACGCCTCCAACGCCGCGCCGGTCGAGGCCAACGACGCCCGGGTCCGGCAGGGGATGCTGGAGGGCTCCAACGTCAATCCGATCCTCGAGATCACCAACCTCATCGAGATCCAGCGCGCCTACGAGAGCGTGACGCGGATGATCGAACAGACCAACGACCTGTCGCGCCGCTCGGTCGAGCGGCTGGGCCGGGTTTCGTAAGGGAGCACTGAGACATGCGCGCGCTCAGAACCGCCGCCTCGGGCATGGCCGCCCAGCAGCTGAACGTCGAGGTCATCTCGAACAACATCGCCAACATGAACACGGTCGGGTTCAAGCGGCAGCGGGCCGAGTTCCAGGACCTGCTGTACCAGAACGTCGAACGCATGGGCGCGCAGTCGTCCAGCCAGGGCACGGTGGTGCCGACCGGCATCCAGATCGGCGCGGGCGTGAAGGCCGGCGCGGTCTACCGGGTCACCGAGCAGGGCACGCCGACGCAGACCGGCGGGCGCTATGACATGGCCATCGACGGCCGCGGCTATTTCCAGATCCTGCTGCCCTCGGGCGAGACGGCCTACACCCGCGCCGGCAACTTCGCCGTCAACGGCGAGGGCCAGCTGGTCACCGACGACGGCTATGCGGTGCAGCCGAACATCGCCATTCCGCAGGACGCGGTCGACGTGTCGATCTCCAAATCGGGCCAGGTGCAGGTGATCACCGCCGGCGAGCCGGAGCCGCAGATCGTCGGCCAGCTGGAGCTGGCCAGCTTCTTCAACGAGGCGGGGCTGGAGGCGGTCGGCGACAACCTGCTGCTGGAGACCGCCGCCTCGGGCCCGGCCAACGTCGGCACGCCGGGCGAGGTCGGCTTCGGCGAAATCCTCCACGGCTACACCGAGGCTTCGAACGTCGACGCCGTGGCCGAGATCAGCGCCCTGATCATCGCCCAGCGGGCCTACGAGATGAACTCCAAGGTGATCACCACCGCCGACCAGATGCTGTCGGTCAGCGCGCAGGTGAAGTCGTGAGGGCCCTGATCCTCGGCGCCGCCGCCGCCCTGTTGCTGGCCGGCCCCGCCCTCGCCGATCCGGTCAGCCTGAAGGCCAATCCCGTCGACGGGGACGGAGCCGTGACCCTCGGCGACATTTTCGACGGCGCCGGCGCGGCCGCCGGCGTGGTGGTCGGGCGCCGCTCGGGCCCGTCGGTCGTGTTCGAGGCCGGCCAGCTGCAGGCCATGGCGCGGCAGGCCGGGCTGGACTGGGCAAATCCGACCGGGCTGCGCCGCGTCGTCGTCCGGCACGCCGCCGCCGCCCCGGCCGGGGCCGCCGCGAGCGATGTCCCGGCCGCCCCCGCCCCGACCTCGTTCGCGCCGCCGGTGCGCCGCGCCGCCTACGCCGAGCGGATCATCAGCCGCAACGACATCGTCGAGGTCCTCTACGAGGCCGACGGCGTGCGCCTGACCATTTCCGGCCGCGCCGAGGGCAACGCCGCCGAAGGCCAGCGACTGGCCATCCGGAACCTGCAATCCAACCGCGTTTTCGACGCCGTCGCCGTCGCGCCCGGCCAGGCCGTCGCCGGCCCGGCCGCCCGCACCCAACAGTTCGCCGCCCGTTGAACGGAAAAGCACCCATGCGCACCGCCCTGACCGTCGCCGCCGCCGCCCTTGTCTCGACCCTGGCGCTGACCGCCTGCTCCACCGCCGTCGAGGCGGTGCGCGGGCCGGAGCTGGCTCCCATCGGCTATCCGGCGGCGCTGGTGCCGACCAGCCAGACCTACCTGCCCTCGCCCGAACAGCAGCGCGCCGACCGCGCGGCCAGCGCCAACAGCCTGTGGCGCGCCGGGGCCCGCACCTTCTTCGGCGACCAGCGCGCCCGGCACATCGGCGACATCCTGACGGTGAACATCGACATCGACGACCGGGCCCAGACCCAGAACTCGACCCAGCGCAGCCGTTCGAACGACATCTCCGGCGGCGTGACGAACCTGTTCGGGCTGGAGAACAGCCTCGGCCGCGCCTTCCCCGGCGGCTTCGACGCGGCCAACATGGTCGGCTTGGAGGGCGAGTCCAACGCCACCGGGGCGGGCTCGGTGAACCGGTCGGAGCGGGTCAGCCTGACCATCGCGGCGGTGGTGACGGACGTGCTGGCCAACGGCAATCTGGTCATCCAGGGCCGGCAGGAGGTGCGCACCAACCGCGAGGTGCGCGAACTGACCGTCGCCGGCATCGTGCGGCCCGAGGACATCAGCTCGGCCAACACCATCCGGCACACCCAGATCGCCGAGGCCCGCATCAGCTACGGCGGCCGCGGCGACATCAGCCGGGTGCAGGCCAGCCCGGCGGCCCAGTCGCTGCTGGAGCGTTTCAGCCCCTTCTGATGCGACGCGGTAAATCCGCAACAGATCAAGGCGCGGTTCGGAATCTCCGAGCGGGGCCGTGAACCACCGGGAGAGAGCAGCGTTTGCCGGGTCAGACGCGAGTATCTCCATGTTCCGGTTCGCCATCCCCGCCGTCGCCGCCCTGGGCCTGATCGCCGCCGCCGCCCAGTCGAGCGCCACCAATTCCGACGCCCCGGCGGACGCCGCCGGCATGGGCTGGCACCTGAGCCACGAAGGCTCCATGGCCAAGCTGGCGTACGGGCTGCCGAACTCCGACCAGCTGGCGCTGATGATGACCTGCGAGCCGGGCCGCACCCAGGCCATGGTCTATGGAGAGGTGCAGCCGGCCAGCCCGCGCCTGATCCACGCCTCGACAGGTCCGACCGAGATCGACCCGCTGGGCGGCGGCCTGCTCGACGAGGCGCGGATTTCGACGCGCGATCCCGCCCTGCGACGGCTGCAACGCACGGGGACGTTGGCGGTGGACGGCGCGGCGGGTAGGTTCGAGTTGACCGCCACCCGCGAGGAGCGTCCGTTGATCGACGCCTTCTTCGCCTGGTGCGGCGCCGATCGGGCCTGACCTTCGGGCGGGCGTCAGGGGGCTGAACCATGATCGACCTGTTCGCGGCCCTCGCCGCCGCCGCGCTCGCCCTGCCCGGCCAGACCGCTCCCGAGCCGTCGGAAGCCGCGTGGATCTGGACGCTCTATGCGGACGAGGGACCGGTCGTCCTCGCCAACGAGGTGCCCGACACCACCTGGCTGCGCACCGTGCTGGAGTGCGAGCCGGGGCAGAGCGTGGCGCAGCTGACGCTGTACGGGGGCGAGGCGGCCGCCGGAATGGCCCGGGCCAGCGCCGGCGAGGCGACCGCCGTCGCCGAGGCCAGCGCCGGACGGCGCGGCGGCCTGAAAGTGGCCCTGCGCACCGACCATCCGGTGTTCGCGGCCTTCGCGGCCGACGGGCGGCTGGCCGTGGCGGTCGCCGACCAGCGGCGCACGGTCGAGGTGCCGGCCGAGCATCTTGCCAAGCTGCGCCGGTTCGCCGAACTCTGCTCCGGTTGAACCGGAGGCTCCCATGCGCCTGCGCGCCCTGCCGCCCGCCCTCGCCCTGACGGCGACTCTCGCCGCCTGCGCCACCGCGCCTGCTCCCCCGGCGCCGTCGGCCGGACCGGCGCCGGCGCCCATCGAGGGCTACGACTGGATTTTCCATGAGGACGCGGGCGCGGCGCGGCTGGTCTACGGCGTGGCCGAGAGCGACGACGTGCGCGTGGCGCTGGACTGCGAGCGCGGCGCCGGTCGGCTGGCGCTGACGGCCGTGGCCGGGCCGGACGCCGAGCCGACGATCGTGCTGGAGTCCGGCGGGAAGACCGAACGTTTCGCAGCGACCGCCGAGGAGGATCTGGTCCACGACGGCCTGATCCTCAGCGCCATGGCCGAGGCCGACGCGCCGGTGTTCCTGCGCTTCCGGCAGGTGGGCTGGCTGGCGTTGTGGGCGGACGGCGCACGCCAGGCCTACGCCCCACATCCGGGCTCCGAGGCCCGCATCGAGCGCTTCTTCGCCTTCTGCGGTTGACGCGCCGCCCCGGCTCCGGTGCAGTCGCGGCCGATCCGGGAGGGACGTCGATGAAAGCCTTGTTCGCCGCGGGGGCCGCGGCCCTGCTCCTTGGCGCCGCCGCGCCCGCCCTCGCCCGGGCCGCCTCCGAACCGGCCGCGGCGGCGCGGCAGGCGGACGATCGCGCGCTGGCGGCGATCCTGACCGACTACGAGGCCTGGCTGCGCGCGGTCGATCCGATCAGCGCCGGCATGGAAGGCGACCCGGCCGCCAAGGCGCGCCTGCCGGACGCCTCGCGCGCCTTCGAACTGGCGCAGGAGCCGGTGCTGCGCGGCTTCGCGGACCGGCTGGCGGCGATCGACCCGGCGACCCTGTCCGACGAGGACCGGCTGAACCACGCCTTCCTCGGCTATGTGATCCGCCGCGCGCTGGACCGCATCCCGCTCGACACCGGCCGGATCGACGCCTTCAGCTCCGAGGGCGGGCCGGGGCAGACGGCGGGATATCTGGCCAGCGTCACCCGCATCGCCACGCGCGCCGACGCGGAGGCGTGGATTGCCCGGCTCGAGGCCCTGCCGCGGTTCTACCGCGACCAGCTGGAAAGCGCCCGACGTGGACTGGAGACCGGGCTGGTGCAGCCTCGGCCCACGGTCGAGAACGCCCTGACCCTGATCGAGCCGGAGGCGGCCCTGACGGCCGACACGGACCCGCTGCTGAGGCCGTTCGAAAACCTCCCCGCCTCGATCCCCGCGGCCGAGCAGGCCGCGCTGCGCGCTCGCGCCGCTAGCGCCGTGGCCGAGGGGGTGATGCCGGCGCGGCGCGAGTGGGCCCGCTTCCTGCGCGAGGACTACCTGCCCCGCGCCCCGGAGACGCTGGGCCTGGTGCACCGGCCGGGTGGACGCGAGCTCTACGCCTTCCTGGTGCGCGGCTACACCACCACCGACATGACTCCGGACGAGGTCCACCAGCTGGGCCTGCGCGAGGTCGCCCGCATCCGGGCCCGCATGGACACCGAGATGCGCGCCGCCGGCTGGACCGGCGACTTCGCCGGCTTCCTCGCCTTCCTGCGCAGCGATCCGCAGTTCTATGCGCCGACGCGCGAGGACCTGCTGGAGAAGGCCTCAGAGATGGCCAAGCGGGCCGACGACGGCCTGCCCGCCCTGTTCGGGACCCTGCCGCGCACCCCCTATGGCGTGCGGCCCGTGCCGGCGGAGATCGAGGCCAACTACACCACCGGCCGCTACTTCCCCGGCTCGATGGAGAACGGGGTGGCCGGCGGCTACATGGTCAACACCTCGGCGCTGGACCAGCGGCCGCTGTACGAACTGCCCGCCCTGACCCTGCACGAGGCGGTGCCGGGCCATCACCTGCAGATCGCCCTGCAGCAGGAGGCCGAGGCCGGCCCCTACTTCCGCCGCAGCGTCGATGTCACCGCCTTCACCGAGGGCTGGGGCCTGTACGCGGAATTCCTCGGCGAGGAGATGGGCTTCTACCGCACGCCCTATGAGCGCTTCGGTCGCCTCAGCTACGAGATGTGGCGCGCCTGCCGGCTGGTCGCGGACACCGGCATCCACTGGCTGGGCTGGGACATCGAGCAGGCCCGCGCCTGCTTCCGCGACAACTCGGCCCTCGCCCCGCTGAACATCGAGACCGAACTGCAGCGCTACATCGGCTGGCCGGGCCAGGCCACCGCTTACAAGATCGGCGAGATCCGCCTGCGCGAGATCCGGTCGCGAGCCGAGCGCGAGCTCGGCGACCGCTTCGACGTGCGCCGCTTCCACGACGCCCTGCTGGTCGACGGCCCGCTGCCGCTGGGGCTGCTGGACGCGCGGATGGACCGCTGGATCGCCGAGGAGAAGGCGCGGAGGGAATAGCGCAATGGAGGTCAGGCAAACACCGGTGTTCGCACGCTGGCTTACAGGCTCCCTGACAAGCTGACCCGCGCCGTCGTCCTGCGGCGGATCGACCGCCTTGCGGAGGGAGCTTTCGGCGATGTCCGGGCCGTCGGCGGCGGCGTGAGCGAACTGCGCATCCATCACGGGCCGGGCTTCCGCCTTTACTTCGTCCGGCGCGGATCGACGCTGATCGTGTTATTATGTGGGGGCGACAAGGGTTCGCAGGCGCGGGACATCGCCCGGGCCAAGGCCCTCGCCGAGGAGACCTGACGTGGAAACCCTGCCCTTCGACGCGGCGGACTATCTGGACGACGAAGAGATGATCGCCGCCTATCTGCAGGATGCGGAACGGGACGGTCCGGACGCGGTCGCTCAGGCGATGAAGGTCGTCGCGCGGGCCCGGGCTCGCATGGCGGGCCGCGGGTCGTCGGCTCCGGCTCGCCGCTCCGCCTGACGCGTCAGTCGAGTCCCAGCGCCTTGCGCGCCTTTCGCGTCAGCTTCGCCGCCACGATCGAATGGGCGATGGCCAGATGCTCGGCCAGTTCGTCGTCGGGCCAGTCGTCGATGCGCGGCAGGTTCACCCATTTGTTGCGGGCCATGTAGGGGGCCGGGCGGGCGCGGCCGTCCTCGGTCAGGACCTCGTAGGCGATGTCCGACACCTTGAACGAGATGCCGCCGCGCGCGCCGACCATGCAGAACATCTTGCCGCCGACGCGGTAGGCGTCGTGATCCTCGCCGAAGGGATGATCCAGCGTCGCCGCCGGCAGCGCCAGGCAGACCCTGCCGACCCCCGCCCGGTCCATGTCAGGCCTCGACGCCGACGCCGATGGGGCAGGTCACCCCGGTGCCGCCGATGCCGCAGTAGCCGCCGGGGTTCTTGGCCAGATAGGCCTGGTGGTAGTCCTCGGCGAAATAGAAGGGGCCGGCCGGGACGATCTCGGTGGTGATCTCGCCCTTCCCCGCCGCCGCCAGCGCGGCCTGATAGGCGTCGCGGCTGGCCTCGGCCTCGGCGCGCTGTTCGTCGTTCAGGACGTAGATCGCCGAGCGGTACTGGGTCCCGACGTCGCCGCCCTGGCGCATGCCCTGGGTCGGGTCGTGGTTCTCCCAGAAGGCCTTCAGCAGCTCGCCGTAGCTGATCTCGTGCGGATTGAAGACCACCTGCACCACCTCGGCGTGGCCGGTGCGGCCCGAGCAGACCTCCTCGTAGGTCGGATTGGGCGTGAAGCCGCCGGCGTAGCCGGCCGAGGTCACCCACACGCCGGGCAGGTTCCAGAACACCCGCTCGACGCCCCAGAAGCAGCCCATGCCGAAGATCGCCGTCTCGAACCCCTCGGGGTGGGCGCCCTTCAGCGGGCGGCCGGTGACATAGTGCACCTCATCGGTGCGCACCGGCTGGTCGCGGCCCGGCAGGGCGGTATCGGCGGTGGGCATTTCGGACGTCTTGTTCAGCAACATGGCGGATACTCCGGGCGGGGCGGTCGCCGCCCATATGGGGCGTCAGGCGGCGCTTGCCGAGGGGGGCCGACTGTTCTAATCAGCGCCCCTCCCGCCGGTCCACTCCCGGCGGGCTATCCGCGCCCGTGGATACGGACAGGTGGCCGAGTGGTTGAAGGCGCACGCCTGG
>JAEYTA010000152.1 GCA_023434265.1 Pseudomonadota bacterium | reverse complement strand
CGCCACGGCCGCCTCGGCGCCCACCGCCACGGCCCGCTCCGAGCCGGGCTCGACGCGCACGGCGGCGCGCCCCTCGCGCCCGTCGCGCAGGTAGACCACCTCCACCGTCGTGCCCGGCTCGGCGATGCCGATGGTGGCCGCGACGGTGCCGGCGTTCGACACCGGCCGGTTCTGGATGCGGGTGATGATGTCGCCGCGGCGCAGGCCGGCCGCCTCGGCCGACGAGCCGGGGGCCACGTCCTCGACCACCGCGCCGCGGACGATGCCGAGGCCGAAGTCGCGGGAGCGCTCGGCGTTCAGCGAGCCGAGGATAGCCCCGGTCTGCCCGCGCCGGACCTCGCCCACGGTGCGCAGCTGCTGGACCACATACATCATGATGCGGCTGGGCACGGCGAAGGCGATGCCGTCGTTGCCGCCGCCGCCGCCCGACAGGATCGAGGTGTTGACCCCGATCAGCCGGCCGCGGCTGTCGAGCAGCGGGCCGCCCGAGTTGCCCGAGTTCACCGCCGCGTCGGTCTGGATGTAGTCCTCGATGCGGTCGCCCATGCCCGAGCGCCCGAGGCCGGAGATCACCCCCATGGTCAGGGTCTGGTCCAGCCCCAGGGGGTAGCCGACCGCGAAGGCCAGGTCGCCGGTGCGCAGGGCGTCGGAATTGGCCACCTCGATCTGCGACAGGCCGAGGTCGGCCCCGCCCGGTTCGATGCGCAGCACCGCCAGGTCGGTGGCCTTGTCGGCGCCGATCAGGACGGCGTCGAAGATGCGCCCGTCGGCAAGATCGACGGTGAATTTCCGGCCACCCTCGACGACGTGGTTGTTGGTCACCACCACGCCCTCGCCGGCGTCGATGATGGCGCCCGAGCCGGCCCCGATCGGGCGCGCCGCGTTTTCGTCCGAGCTGGGCCCGCCCGAGCGTCCGAGGGTGGTGACCTGCACCACCGCCGGCAGGGCCCGCTCCAGCCCGCTGGCGAAGGTGAAGACGCCGCGCTGCGCGTCGTAGGGGATCGGCGAGGCCTGGGCCAGGACAGGCCCGGCGGCGAGCAGCGGCGCGGCCGCCGCCAGCGCCAGCACGGAAGCCCGCAGATAGGTGCGCCGCATACTGTGATCCCCTCTCATCGTCCCGACCCTAGCGCGAGAAACGCGCGGTGACGACTGCCCCGGGGCGGGCGTCATCAATCGTCATGGAGGCCCCGTGGCGGCGCAGGATGGCGCGGACGAAGGCCAGCCCCATGCCGTGGCTCTCGCGCTCCGGATCGACCGGGGTGGGGCCGGCGGCCGCCTCCTCGGAGAAGCCGGGTCCCTGGTCCGCGACGGCCAGCCATGGCCGGTCGCCGTCGCGTCCCACGGTGATGTCGACCCGGCCTCCGTCGGGCGAATATTTGACCGCGTTGTCGACGAGATTGGCCACCGCCCGCTGCAGCAGGGAGCGGACTCCCAGCACGGTGGTTTCCTCGGCGCTCAGCCAGATGGCGACGCCGCGCTCCTCGGCCAGCGGCTGGTAGAGTTCGGCGGCCTGGGCCGCGAGGGTGTCGAGACGGACCGTCTCGAACGACCAGGCCTCGCCGTCGCGCAGCGCCATGGCCTCGTTCATGGCCCGGATCAGGGCGTCGAGGTCGCCCCGCGCCTCGGCGGCCAGCCGGCGGGTCTCGGGCGCGTCGGCGGTGGCGGCGAGCTGGTCCAGCCGGGCCGAGGCGCGGGCCAGCGGGGTGCGGAAGTCGTGGGCCAGCTGGTCCGCGGAATCGCGCAGCCAGGCGAGCAGTTCCTCCAGCCGGTCCAGCGTCTGGTTGACGTGGCCGGACAGCTCGGTGAGCTCGGGCGCGACCTCTGTCTCGGGCGCGCGGAGCGAGAAGTCGCCGACGGCGGCGCGATCCAGCGCCTTGCTGACCTCGGCCACGGCGCTGGTCAGACGGCGGCGGGCGAAGGTGGCGATGGCCAGGCCGGCGGCGAGCAGCAGCACGCCGATGCCGATCACCACCGACACCGCCCGCGCCCAGGCCGCGCCCGAGCGGTCGACGACCCGACCGACGGCGATGTCCAGCGCGCCGACCGAGCGGCGCACCACCACCACCTCGACGGGCCGCGACGGACACAGCACCCCGGCCGCGAGCGGGACCAGCCAGACGTCCGCGCCGAGCCGGGGGGCGCGCACGCCGCGCTCGGTTTCCAGCGCCGCCAGCCCCGCCGGCTTGCCGACCGGCGCGCGGATGAAGCGCACCCCCGCGCCGCCGCGGCCGGTGCGGCAGGTCTCCTCCAGCGACCGGGCCTCGCCCTCGCGGCCGGGGCCGCTCTGGAAGGCGGTCAGCCAGTTGGACAGGTAGATGGCGTCCGCGGCGGTGATCGTGTCCCGGGTCATGCCCGACTCGATGCCCAGCTTCTCGACCATGGCGCCGTAGTCGTCGAGGGCGGCCAGGGCGGCGGTCTGGCGCTGCTCCAGCCTCACCGCCGCGCCGGTGACCAGCAGGGATCCGGTCAGGGCCAGGGCCGACAGCACGGCGATGCCCGCGGCCAGCTGGGTCGTGGTGCGACGCCCCAGCCAGGCCCGCACCGCGCGGAAGGCTCCGCCCATCGGCGGCTCAGCCTTCCCGGGCCGAGAGGTCGCGGAACACCAGGCTCTGGCTGCGCGCCGAGACGATCAGCGGGTGCAGGTCGTCGCCGAGCTCCGGCGCCTGCTCCTTCAGCCGGCGGCGCAGGGCGCTGATGCGGGCGTCGATGATGTTGACGAAGTTGTCGGGGAGGAATTTCCACTCCACCCAGCAGCGGTCCCACAGCATGGTCTTGGTCACCGGCTGGCCGCGGGCGCTCATCAGCTCGCAGACGATGGCGAACTCCAGCGGCGACAGGTCGATGAGGCGCGACTGGCCGCCGATCTCGAGCTTCAGGGTGCGCGGGCCCGGCGACAGCCGGAAGGGGCCGTTGACGATGTCGGCTCCGGCCGGCCGGGCGCGGCGGGCGGAGCGGCGTAGCTGGGCCGCGATACGGGCCAGAAGCTCCTCGTCGCCGACCGGCTTGGCCAGATAGTCGTCGGCCCCGCCCAGCAGCCCTTCGACCTTTTGCCGCTCGGCCCCGAGCGCGGTCAGCATCAGGGCCGGGGCGTCGGACGAGGGGCCGGCGCCGGCGCGCAGGCGGCGCAGCGTCTCCAGCCCGTCGAGGCCGCGGGTGTGACGATCGAGGATGAGCACGTCGTAGGGCTCGGCCCCCGCCGCCTGCAGCGCCCCCTCGCCGGCGTCGAAGCGGTCGACGCGCTCGAAACCGGCCTCGGTCAGGCGCGCCGCGACGTGCGCGGCCAGCGCCGGGTCGTCCTCCAGCAACAGGGCCGTCCGTCCCGCGAACGCGTCGCGCAACTGGGCGAAGGCGTCCTCGCCGGTGATCGCCGCGTCTCCGTCCATGCCCGCCTCCCGTTCAACCGACGATAGGGCGCCCAAGCGGAATGACAATGCTCGACCGCCGGCCGCATCCTGGACCGGCCGTCGGGGGATGCGGCGTGATGGTTCCTGACGTCAGAAGGCGCTTTCGCCCGTGATGGCCCGGCCGAGGATAAGGGCGTGGACGTCGTGGGCGCCCTCGTAGGTGTTGACCGTCTCGAGGTTCATGGCGTGGCGCATGACGTGCATCTCGCCGGTGATGCCGGCGCCGCCGTGCATGTCGCGGGCCTCCCGCGCGATGGCCAGGGCCTTGCCGCAGTTGTTGCGCTTCATCATCGAGATGGCCTCGGGAACCCAGTCGCCCGCGTCGAGGCGGCGACCCAGCGCCAGCGCGCCCTCAAGGCCGAGGAAGATTTCGGTCTGCATGTCGGCCAGCTTCTTCTGCACCAGCTGGCGCGACGACAGCGGGCGGCCGAACAGCATGCGCTCGGCGACATAGTCGCGGGTGGCGTGGAAGCAGAACTCGGCCGCGCCCATGGCCCCCCAGGCGATGCCGTAGCGGGCCTTGTTGAGGCAGGAGAAGGGGCCGCGCAGGCCCTTCACGCCGGGCAGGATGTTGGCCTCGGGCACGAACACGTCGTTGAGGCCGATGTCGCCGGTGATCGAGGCGCGCAGCGACAGCTTGTCGCCGATCTTGTCGGTGCTGAAGCCGTCCATGCCGCGCTCGACGATGAAGCCGCGGATGACGTCGTCCAGCTTGGCCCAGACCACGGCGAGGTCCGAGATCGGGCTGTTGGTGATCCAGTATTTGGCCCCGTTCAGGCGGTAGCCGCCGTCGACCTTGACCGCCTTGGTCTTCATCGACGCCGGGTCGGAACCGCCGTCCGCCTCGGTCAGGCCGAAACAGCCGATCAGCTCGCCGGCCGCCATTTTCGGCAGGAAGCGCATCTTTTGCTCCTCGGAGCCGAAGGCGTAGATCGGGTACATGGCCAGCGACGACTGCACCGACATGGCCGAGCGGTAGCCGCTGTCGACCGCCTCGATCTCGCGGGCAATCAGGCCATAGGCCACGTGGCTGGCCCCGGCCCCGCCGTACTGCTCGGGCAGGGTGGCGCCGAGAAAGCCCATCTCGCCCATCTCGGTCATGATCGAGCGGTCGAAGGTCTCGTCGCGGAAGGCCGCGACGATGCGCGGCAGCAGCTGTTCGCGGGCGTAGTCCCGGGCCGCATCGCGAATCATCCGCTCGTCGTCGGTCAGCCGGCCGTCGAGGTCGAGCGGGTCGTCCCAGCGGAAGGTCTTGGCGGGAGTAGCGGAGCCGTCGGCCATGCGGTTGTCTTCCTGAGCGATTTCCGGGGCGTTTGCGCCCGCGCCACGCCGCGGTGACGCACACCCCCTGTTCTGTCGCGCGGTTTAGGCCAGAATGGCGCCCGCGGGTAGAGGGAGCGCCCGCGCCAAGCCGGGCCGCCGCCATGATCCAGACCTTCAACCGCCTGTTCGTCGACCATCCCCGGGAGGTCGAGGAGAGCTATCTCGAGCACATGGCCGCCTCCGCCCGATTCGGTTTCCGGCTGCTGAAACTGGCCGGCTGCGCCTTCGCGCATGCGCTGGTGCCCGGCGTGCACAAGGCGACGGTGTCGAGCTCGATCTGCTGCATGGCCGACGAACTGGGCGGCCGGGCCCGGGAGGCGCGGGAGTGCCGGATGCGCGACGCGGGCGTGTGGGACGTGGGACTGTGAAAGTGACGCGTGGCGAGTGGCGAGTGGCGAGCAGGCTCCACCCCTTGAGTCCCACGTCAGGAGCAACTTCATGATGGCTGTTGCGGACGAAGCGCTCGCCACTCGCCACTCGCCACTCCCCACTCCCCAAGGCCCCCTCTCCGGCGTTCGCGTCCTCGATCTCAGCCGCGTCCTCGCCGGGCCATGGGCGACCCAGACCCTGGCCGATCTCGGGGCCGAGGTGATCAAGGTCGAGCGCCCGGGCGTCGGCGACGACACCCGCCACTGGGGCCCCCCGTTCACGACCAAGGCCGACGGCTCGAAGGGCGACGCGGCCTACTTCCTCTGCGCCAACCGGGGCAAGAGGTCGGTCGAACTGGACATCGCCTCGCCCGAAGGGGCGGCCGCCGTGCGCGAACTGGCGAAGGCCTGCGACGTGGTGGTGGAGAACTTCAAGACCGGCGGCCTGCGAAAGTACGGCCTCGACCACGCCTCGCTGGCGGCGGTGAACCCCCGTCTGGTCTATTGCTCGATCACCGGCTTCGGCCAGGACGGGCCGGACGCCCATCGGGCCGGCTACGACTACATGATCCAGGCCATGGGCGGGCTGATGTCGATCACCGGCCAGCCGGACGGGGCGCCCGGGGCCGAGCCGATGAAGGTCGGGGTGGCGGTGGTCGACCTGTTCACCGGCCTCTACGCCTCCAACGCCATCCTCGCGGCGCTCCTGCACGCGCGGGCGACCGGGGAAGGCCAGCATATCGACATCGCCCTGTTCGACGTCCAGGCGGCCATGCTGGCCAACCAGGCGACGAATTTCTTCGTCTCCGGCAAGGCCCCGACGCGGATGGGCAACGCCCACCCCAACCTCGCCCCCTACCAGCCCTTCCCGTGCAGCGACGGGATGGTGGTGATCGCGGTGGGCAACGACGGCCAGTTCCGGGCGCTGGCGCAGGCGCTGGGCGCGCCGGGGCTGGGCGACGATCCGCGCTTCCTGACCAACGCCCTGCGCATCGAGCACCGCGCCGTGCTGACCGCCGAACTGTCGGCCCTGACGGCCGGGCGCACCATGCACGGGCTGATGGCGGCGCTGGAGGCGGCCGGAGTGCCCTGCGGGCCGGTCAACACCATCGATCAGGTGTTCGCGGAGCCGCAGGCCAGGCACCGCGGGCTGGAGGTCGAGCAGGCCCGGCCCGACCTGTCGGCGCCGGTCCGCACCGTCGCCTCGCCGATCCGGCTGTCGCGGACGCCCGTGGCCTACGACCGTCCGCCGCCGGCGCTGGGGGCGGACACGGACGAGGTGCTGGGCGGGCTCGGCGGCCGCTAGGGCGGGTCGAGGGCCAGCTTGACGATCGTCGCCACGATGACGAGCCCCGTCGCCAACAGCAGGGCCGAGAGCAGCATGCCCCGCCACTCCGGCGCCCGGAAGCGGCGCGGCAGGCTGGTGCCCCAGAAGCCGCCGGTGAGCCAGGCGACCACGGCCATCGCCGTCCCGGCGGCGCGCGTGCCCGGATCGGCGTCGTCCAGATCGTCGCCGTCCGGCGTGGCGAACTCGCCGGCCCGCGCCCGGGCCAGCAGGTCGCGGGCCTGCTGCAGCTGGGAGGCCGGGGCCATCAGCCGGATGCCCAGCGCCCGCTGCATCAGCGGATCGACGGTCGTCTGGAAACGCTCGGTCACCGACACCTCGATGTCGTGCGAGGCGAGGAAGGCCGCGGCGAGATCGGCCTCGTAGACGTCGGTGAAGCGGGCGACCTCGTGGAGGCTCATGGACGCAGCCTAGCAGTTCGAGGGCGTCAGGTCGCCTACCAGCCCATGTGGACGGCGACGAAGTCCCGGACGAGCGGACTGGCCATCTGCAGGAGGACGAGCACGACGAGGAGACCGGCGATGACCGGGATCGGCAGGATGTTCAGCCAGGCCGGGGTCGCGTCGGCCATGCCCGTGCCGCGCACCGCGACACTCAGCTCCGCCGCCGCCTCCGAGAGCTCGGCGTCGGCGTCGGGCATGCCGGCCGCGAAGTCGCCGCGGGAGACGCGTCGCAGCAGGTCGCAGGCGGCGCCCGCCTGATGACGGGCCACCAGCACGAAGGCGGCCGGGAGCCCCTTGCCGGGAATTTCCGCGACGTCGGCGTCGTAGCCCTGAAGGCCGAGGAAGCGGGCGGCGAGCCAGGCGGTATCCGGCTCGGCGAACCGTACGATCCGGACCCGCTCCATGCGCCCCCCGCCTGATCCGGCCTACAGGTCCAGCAGGGTCCGCGCCGGGTCTTCCAGCAGTTCCTTGACCCGCACGAGGAAGGTCACCGCCTCCTTGCCGTCGACGATGCGGTGATCGTAGCTGAGGGCCAGGTACATCATCGGGCGGATCTTCACCTCGCCGTTCACCGCCATCGGGCGCTGGACGATGTTGTGCATGCCGAGGATGCCCGACTGCGGCGAGTTGAGGATGGGCGTCGACATCAGCGAGCCGTAGGTGCCGCCGTTGGTGATGGTGAAGGTGCCGCCCTGCAGCTGGTCCAGCGTCAGCTCGCCGTCGCGCGCCGCCTTGCCCAGCGCGGCGATGCCCTTTTCGATGCCGGCCAGGGTCAGCTGGTCGGCGTCGCGCAGCACCGGCACGACGAGGCCCTTCTCGGTGCCGACGGCGATGCCGATGTCGTAGTGGTTCTTGTAGATGATGTCCGTGCCGTCGATCTCGGCGTTGACCGCCGGGATCTCGTGCAGGGCCTGCACGACCGCGCGGGTGAAGAAGCTCATGAAGCCCAGCTTCACGCCGTGGCGCTTCTCGAAGGCTTCCTTGTACTGGGCCCGAAGGGCCATGACGTTGGTCATGTCCACCTCGTTGAAGGTGGTCAGCTGGGCGGCGGTGTTCTGCGATTCCTTCAGGCGGCGGGCGATGGTCTGACGCAGGCGCGTCATCTTCACCCGCTCCTCGCGCGGCTGGTCAGGGCGTGGCGCGGCGGGCGCGGCGGCCGGAGGGGCCTTCGGCGCG
>JAEYTA010000054.1 GCA_023434265.1 Pseudomonadota bacterium | reverse complement strand
GCCCGGGCGGTCGCGCGCGCGGCGGGCGAGGGGCCGACAGCGACCGAGGTCGTCGAGCATCCGGGGCAGGGCGTCGAGGGACGGGTCGAGGGGCGGGTCGCCCGCCTCGGCCGGGCCGCCTTCGTCGGCGCCCCGACGCTGAAGCAGGGCGAGACCGAGTTGTGGTTCGGCGTCGAGGGCGAGGCCCCGGTCCGGCTGCAGTTCGCCGACCGCATGCGCGCCGACGCCACGGCGGCCGTGGCGGCGCTGCAGGCGCGGGGACTGACGGTGGAGATCCTCTCCGGCGACCTCGCCGGGCCGGTCGGGGAAGCCGCCGCCGCCGTGGGCGTCGCCGCGTGGCGCGCCGGCCTGACGCCCGAGGAGAAGGCCGAGGCCGTCGACCGCCTGTCGCGGGAGCGCCGGGTGCTCATGATCGGCGACGGCCTGAATGACGCCGCCGCCCTCGCTCGCGCCCACGCCGCCATCGCCCCCGGCACGGCGCTGGAGGCCAGCCAGAACGCCGCCGACATGGTGTTGTCCGGGCCGGAGCTGGGCGCCGTGGTAGAGGCCGTGGACGTGGCGCGCTCGGCGCGGCTGCGCGCGCTTGAGAATTTCGGCTTCTCGGCCCTCTACAACCTCGTGGCCGCCCCGGCCGCCATGCTGGGTTTCGTCAATCCCTTCGTCGCCGCCCTGGCGATGTCGGGATCGTCGCTGGTCGTCAGTGTCAACGCCCTGCGGGTCGGGGGACGGCGATGAACGTGCTCTTCATCCTGGCTCCGCTGTCCCTCGCCCTCGGCGGAGCCGCCCTGGCGGCCTTCATCTGGACCCTCCGCAGCCGCCAGTACGAGGACTTCCGCGGCGCGGCGGAGCGCATCCTGATCGAGGACGAGGACGGTCCCGACCCGGGCTGACGGCCGGGCCGTAGAACCCCGGAGCGGACAATTGCGGAGCGGGTCGTTTGCGGCCCGACAACCGCGGCGCGGCCGCGGCGGCCGAGAAGGGGGCGCGGGCCGTCCGGCCCGTTTCGGACCCTGCGACATGCTCCTGACCACTGTTTCCGCCCTCGCCCTTCTCGGCGCCGCCCCCGCTCCCGACCCGCTGGAGGAGCCGACCGAATTGACAGAGGTCGTCGTCACCGCGGCCGTCGACCCCGAGGATCCGATGGTCGCCCGGCGCGCTCGCACCGAACTTCAGGAGACGCCGGGCGCGGTCGCGTTGGTGGCGCGGGAAGCCTGGCAGGACCATCTCGCCACCCATCTGGGCGATGCGCTGCACGCCGTGCCGGGCGTCTACGCCCAGAAGCGCTGGGGCGAGGAGGTGCGCCTGTCCATCCGCGGCTCGGGCGTCGGCAACTCGGTCCACAACCGCGGCATGGTGCTGGCCCAGGACGGCGTGCCGTTCAACCAGGCCGACGGCTTCGGCGACTTCCAGGAGATCGACCTGCTCAGCGCCCGCTACATCGAGGTGCACAAGGGCGGCAACGCCCTGCGCTTCGGCGGCGCGACGATGGGCGGGGCCATCGAGCTGAACACCCCGACCGGACGGAACGCCCCCGCCGCCAACGAACTCCGCCTCGAGGGCGGCTCGTTCGGCACCTTCCGGACGCACGCGGAGATCGCCCGCGAATGGGGCGACTGGGATCTCTGGGCCGGCGCCACCTACCTGACCGCCGACGGGGCCCGGGCCCATTCGGCGCAGCAGTCGCAGCGGCTCAGCCTGAACCTCGGGCGCTCGCTCGGCGAGGATCGCGAGGTGCGCGTCCTGCTCAGCGCCGCCGACATCGAGAACGACATCCCCGGCGCCCTGACCCTGGCCCAGCTGGAGAGCGATCCTGCGCAGGCCGCCCCCGGCGTCGTCGAGCGCGACTATGGACGCGACATGAGCTCGCTGCGCGGCTCCGTGCAGCTGGACTGGCGGGTGAACGACGCCTGGACCTTCGAGGGCGGCGTCTACGCGGCGAGCAAGGATCTCGACCACCCGATCTCGATCGTCATCGATCAGCAGAGCCTGAACGTCGGCGCCTTCGGGCGGCTGGACTGGACGGGAACGCTGGGCGGCCGCCAGGCTGACCTGTTCGTCGGGGCCTGGCTGCGGCGCGGGTCGCTCGACGGCCTGGTGCTGCAGAACGTGGCGGGCGAGCGCGGCGCCCTGATGGGCGACACGCGGCAGGAGGCGACGGCCGTCGACCTGTTCGCCGAAGGGCGGCTGTTCGTCACCGCGCAGCTGGCGCTGGTCGCCGGCGGCAGCTGGGGCCGGGCCACGCGCGACCATACCGACAACCTGAACCCCGCCCGCAGCGACTCGACCGATTTCGACTGGTTCGCGCCGCGCCTGGGTCTCCTGTGGGAGGCCGAGGGCGGCCAGCAGGTGTTCGCCAACGTCACCCGCAGCGTCGAGCCGCCGACCTTCGCGGCCCTGGTGCAGTCGCCGATCCCCACCTTCGTGCCGGTGGAGATGCAGGAGGCCTGGACGTGGGAGGTCGGCTCTCGCGGCAAGCGCGGCCCCCTGTCGTGGGACGTCGCCGCCTACCGCATGGAGGTGGACAACGAACTGCTGTCCTTCCTGCCCGGGCCGGACATCCCGGCGGCGACCTTCAACGCCGGACCGACCATGCACACCGGTCTCGAGGCGGGGCTGGGTTGGGAGGTGCTGCGCACCGAGGCGCTGCAGATCGACCTGCACCAGACCTGGGCCTGGTCGGACTTCCGCTTCGACGGCGACAGCCGCTACGGCTCCAACCGCCTGCCGGTCGTCCCGGAGCACCACTATCACGCCGAGCTTCGCTTCAGCCGCGAGGGGGTGTGGTCGGTCGCGCCGTCGCTGGAGTGGGCCCCGGGCGGGGCCTGGGTGGACTACGCCAACACCCTGGAGAGCCCCGGCTACGCCGTGTGGTCGCTGAACGCGACCTGGACCGCCCGTCCGGGCCTGACCCTCTTCCTCGACGCCCGCAACCTCACCGACGAGGTCTACGTGTCCAACGCCAATGCGGTGACCGACGCCCGCGTCGCCTCCACCGCCGTGTTCTGGCCGGGCGAAGGGCGCTCCGCCTTCGTCGGCCTGCGCGCCAGCTTCTAGGAGAAACCCGCATGCGCACCGCCCTTCTGCTCGCCGCCGCCGCCGGCCTGATCCCCGGCCCGGCTCTCGCCCACCCCGTCTTCGCCCAGCCCGAGGCCGCCGCCGGCAGCCACTGGGCCGGCGAACTGCGGCTCGGGCACGGTTGCGAAGGTTCGCCGACGACGTCGCTGCGGGTCGAGATCCCGGAGGCCCTGCTGGTGGTCCGGGCCCAGCCGAAACCGGGCTGGACGCTCGAGATCGAACGCGAGCCCTTGGCCGAGCCCGTGCCCGGCGAGGGCGGACGCATGATCACCGAGCGGGTGACGGCCGTCACCTGGACCGGGCGGTTGCCGGACGACCAGTTCGACACCTTCGGCCTGGCCGCGAAACTGCCCGACGCCGCCGGGCCGCTGGCCTTCGACGTCATCCAGACCTGCGAGGTCGGGCAGGTGGCCTGGAGCGAGCGCCCCGGCCCCGACGGCGCCCGCCCGGCCCATCCGCCGGCGGTGCTGCGGGTGACCGCCGCGGAGTCGCATCCGCATCACTGACTTCACTTCCGCTCCGCAGGGGGGCCCGGGCGCCAGCCCGGGCCCCTTTCGTTTGCGCGGCGGCAAATCCGGCCTTCCGTACGATTACCTAGGGGTTCGTACGGAAGCTCATGAAAGGCGATATAACATTCGGAAAAACAACAGAAAAATATACCAGCTTCACCGGGTCGGTAGTGTCCCGGATCCGAGGTTGTCGGCTCACAACGTCCGGCCGCGGGGGGCCTCCTACACGGACCTCATTGGGGGCCGATCGAAGCGCCCCGGAGACCCAAGAGATGAAACTCCTCGCCCTCCTCACCACCGCCGC
>JAEYTA010000003.1 GCA_023434265.1 Pseudomonadota bacterium | reverse complement strand
CGGACACGGCGGGACTGGCGGCGCCGATGAAGGCGCCCGACGCCTGGGGGGGAAGGGCGGCGTCGGGCGCCTTCGGCCCGACCGCGCACGAGGCCAGGAGGAGGCTGGCGCCGGCGGTTGCGGTCAGGAACCGGAGAGAGGGTCGTTGGGTCATCAGGCGTCTCCCGTCCGCGGCGCGGCGGGCTGGGTTTCGATGTGGGGCGGCATGCCCTCGGTGGTCGGGATGGTCCGGTCCTTCTCCGGCGCCTTGGGCATCTTCGAGGCCAGCCAGCGGCAGACCACGTAGAAGACCGGCGTGAAGATCAGGCCGAACAGGGTCACGCCCAGCATGCCGGAGAACACGGCGGTGCCCAGCGACTGGCGCATCTCGGCCCCGGGACCGGTCGCCAGCATCAGCGGCACGACGCCGAAGATGAAGGCGAACGAGGTCATCAGGATCGGCCGCAGGCGGGTCCGCGCGGCGCGCACGGCGGCGTCCCAGCGGCTCAGCCCCTCGTCCTCGGCCTGTCTGGCGAACTCGACGATCAGGATGGCGTTCTTGGCCGCCAGCGCGATCAGCACCACCAGACCGATCTGGACGAGGATGTTGTTGTCGAGGCCGCGGATGTTGACGCCGATCATCGCCGCCAGCACGCACATCGGCACGATCAGAACCACCGCCAGCGGCAGGGTGAAGGCCTCGTACTGGGCGGCCAGCACCAGGAAGACGAACACCACCGCCAGGGCGAAGACCACGGTGGCTCCGCCGGCCGAGGATTTCTCCTGCAGGGCGAGGCCGGTCCACTCGTAGGAGAAGCCCGGGGGCAGGGTGGCCTCGGCCAGCTGCTCCATGGTGGCGATCGCCTGGCCGGACGAGACTCCCGGCGCCGCCTGGCCCTGCAGCTCGGAGGCCGGGAACAGGTTGTAGCGGACCACCCGCGACGGACCGGAGTCCTCGCGCAGGGTCGCCACCGAGCCGATCGGCACCATGGCGCCGGAGGCCGCGCGGGTCTTCAGGTTGGCGATGTCGGCGATGTCGTCGCGCGCGCCCGGCTCCGCCTGCGCCGTCACCCGGAAGGTGCGGCCCAGATAGTTGAAGTCGTTGACGTAGGACGAGCCGAGGTAGACCCCGAGCGTCGAGAAGACGTCGGCGGGCTGCACCCCCATCATCAGCGCCCGGTCGCGGTCGACGTCGGCGGCGATGCGGGGCGAGCCGGTGTTGTAGGTCGAGAAGACCTGTTGCACCTGGTCCGGCGCCTGGGCCGCGGCGCCCATCATGGCGAAGGTGGCCCCTTCCAGCGCGCGGTAGCCGGCGCCGGAGCGGTCCTGGACCATCAGCTGGAAGCCGTTGCCGTTGCCGAGGCCCTGCACCGCCGGCGGGGCGATGACGAAGATGTTGGCGTCCTCGATGCCGTAGGTGGCTCCGGTGATGGCGCCGGCCAGGGCGGCGGCGGACTGTTCGGCCGTCTTGCGGTCCTCGAAGTCGTCGAGGCGCACGAAGATGGTCGCGGCGTTGGAGCCGAACGAGAAGCTGGAGCCGTCGAGGCCGGCGAAGGCGACCAGGCCTTCGACGCCTTCGGTGCTCTTGATGATGTCCGAGGCGCGGGTCATCACCGCCTCGGTGCGTTCCAGCGAGGCGCCGGGGGGCAGCTGGACGACGCCGATCAGGAAGCCCTGGTCCTGCTCCGGGATGAAGCCGGACGGCGTGTCCACCAGCCGCCAGCCGGTCAGGGCCAGCAGGCCGACGTAGACGACCAGCACGATGCCGACGGTGCGCACGAGCCGGGCCGTGAGGCGGCCGTACTTGTCGGACAGCCAGTCGAAGCCCTCGTTGAAGCGCCGGCCGGCCCAGCCGCCGTAGTGGGCCACCGTGCCCAGCAGGCCCGGCTTGCGGGCGTGCTCGTCATGCGCCCTGTGCGGCTTGAGCAGCAGGGCCGCCATGGCCGGCGACAGGGTCAGCGAGACGATCAGGGAGACCACCGCCGCCGTCGAGATGACGATGGCGAACTCGCGATAGAAGATGCCGGGAATGCCCGGCACGAACATGGTCGGCACGAACACCGAGACCAGCACCAGGCCGATGGCGATCAGGGCGCCGGAGACCTCCTGCATGGAGCGGTAGGCGGCCTCGCGCGGGGTCAGGCCGTCGCGGATGTAGCGTTCCACGTTCTCGACCACGACGATGGCGTCATCGACGACGATGCCGACCGCCAGCACGAGGGCGAACAGCGACAGCGAGTTGATCGAATAGCCGAGCATCAGCTGCACGGCGAAGGTCGCCACCAGCGCCACCGGGATGGCGACGATGGGGATGATCGCCGCCCGCCAGGTCTGCAGGAAGACGATGACCACCAGCACGACGAGGATCACCGCCTCGAACAGGGTGTGCTGCACCGACTCCACCGAGGCGGCCACGAACTCCGTCGGGTTGTAGGCGACGTGGACGTCCATGCCCTGGGGAAGGTCCGGACGGATGGCCTCGATCTCTTCCAGCACCCGCTCGGCGGTGCCGAGGGCGTTGGCGCCCGGCTGCTGGATGATGGCGATGCCGACGCCGCGCTCGCCGTCGAAGAAGCCGCGGATGCCGTAGTCCTGGGCGCCGAGTTCGACGCGCGCCACGTCCCGCACGCGGGTCACGCGCCCTTCGGCGTCGGTCTTGATGACGATGTCGGCGAACTGCTGTGGGTCGCTGAGGCGGCCCTGCACCTGCACCGGCAGCTGGAAGGCGGCGGCGTTGGCGGCGAAGGGCGGCTGGCCGATGGCGCCGGCGGCGGCCTGGACGTTCTGGGCGCGCAGGGCGGCGACGATGTCCGGACCGGTCAGGTTGCGCGCGGCGGCCTTGGCCGGGTCGATCCAGACCCGCATCGAATAGTTGCCGCCGCCGAAGACCTGGACGTTGCCGACGCCGTCGATGCGCAGCAGGCGGTCGCGCAGCACCGACTGGGCGTAGTTGCCGACGTAGTCGTTATCCAGCGACTTGTCCGGGGAAGTCAGCCCCAGGATCATCAGGAAGCCGGATTCCTGCTTGTTCACGGTCACGCCGATCTGGCGCACCTGTTCCGGCAGGCGGGGTTCGGCGAGGGCGACGCGGTTCTGGACCAGCACCTGCGCCGCATCCAGGTCGGTACCCGGCTGGAAGGTGACGGTGATCCCCACCGCCCCGTCCGAGGTGGACGAGGAGGAGAGGTACAACATGCCCTCGACGCCGTTGACCTCCTGCTCGATCGGCGCGGCCACGGTCTCGGCCAGGGTCTCGGCCGAGGCGCCCGGATAGGCGGTGTTGATGGTGATCGTCGGCGGGGCGATCTCCGGATACTGCGACAGGGGCAGCAGCGGATAGGCGAACAGGCCGATCAGGGTGATGAACACCGAGATCACGGCCGCGAAGATCGGCCGGTCGATGAAGAAGCGCGAGATGTTCATCCGATCAGTCGCCCGACAGGCTGTTGGCGAAGGTGGCGGTCGAGGCCGGAGCCGGGCGGGTGACCGCGGCCTCGGCCTGCTGCGCCACCGGCTGGATGCGGCCGTTGCGGGCCTGCACCTTCATGCCCGGCTGCTGGATGCGCTGGACGCCGTTGATGATGACGCGGTCGGTCGGGCGCAGTCCGGAGCGGACCACGCGCAGGCCGTCGACCAGCGGGCCGAGCTCGACCGGGCGGGGCGCGACCGAGCCGTCGGCGCCGACGACGTAGACGATGCGGCGGGCCTGGTCGGTGGCGATGGCCGCGTCGGGCACCAGCATGGCCTGGTAGGTCCCGGCCCCGGCGAGGCGCGCCTGGCCGAACATGCCGGGCTTGAGGAAGCCGTCGGCGTTGGGGATCACCGCCCGCAGCCGGATCACGCCCGAGGCGGTGTCGACGGCGTTGTCGGTGAAGTCGAGCGTGCCCGAGCGGGTGAAACCGGTTTCATCCTGCAGCCGGACCTGCACCGGCGCCGGCCCCTGGCGCGCCTGCCGCTGGTATTTGAGCAGCACCGCTTCCGAGCCGTCGAAGACGAAGTGGATCGGGGCGCTGGAGACCACGGTCGTCAGCACGTCGGCGGCCGAGGAGCCGCCGGCGACGAGGTTGCCCGGATCGACGCGGCGGTCGGAGACGCGGCCGGAGATCGGGGCGGTGACACGGGTGAACTCGAGGTCGAGCGTCCGGGCGCGAACCGCGGCGTTGGCGGCGGCGATGGCCGCCTCGGCCGTCTGCAGGGCGCCGCGCCGGGTGTCGACCTCGGCCTGCGAGACTGCTTGCGATTCCAGCAGGGTCTCGGCCCGCGCCAGCTCGCTGCGGGCCAGGGTCAGCTGGGCCTGGGCCTGCGACAGTTGCGCGCGGGCCGAGGCGAGCGCCGCCTGCGCCGGACGGGGGTCGAGGGTGAACAGCAGCTGGCCGCGGCGGACGTAGTCGCCGTCGCGGAAGTGGACGCCGGAGATGTAGCCGCCGACGCGGGCGCGCACCTCCACCGACTGGGTCGCCTCGAAGCGGCCGGTGAACTCGTCCCAGTCCTGCACGGTCTGAACCAGCGGGGTGGCGACCGTCACCGCCGGCGCAGGCGGCGCCTGCGCCTCGCTCCGGGGGGAACAGCCATAGAGCGCGGCCGCCACGAGGGCGGACGCGGCCGCGATCTTCACCGTGCGCATGAACGCTAGTCTCCGAGTGGGGAGAGAAATCCCTGTCCTTGTCGACGGCGGCGATCGGGGAGGAGGCCGCTAGTCAACGCCCGGTGACTTAATGGTGATGGCGATTGCGCTTGTCAACGGGTGATGACAAAGCCATATGGGCGATGGGGCTTTTCAGGGAGCCAAGTTGTTGTTTTGCCATGTCGCGCCCCGGCCGAGAAACGCCGAGGCCACCCGCGCCGCCATCCTTGACGCCGCGCGCGAACGGTTCGCGCGCGAAAGCTACGACGATGTCGGCATGCGCGATATCGCCGGCGACGTCGGCGTCGACGCCGCCCTGGTGTCCCGGTACTTCGGGTCGAAGGAAGACCTGTTCGTCGCGGTTCTGGACAGTTGCGAGAACGGCGCGGACCTGATGAGCGGCGAGCGGGCCAGCTTCGGGCGGCGCGTGGCGCACGAGGCGATCTTCGAGGCCAAGAGCGAAAGCAAGCTGAAGGGGCTGCTGATCCTGCTGCGCTCGGTCGGCTCCACCAAGGCGATGGAACTGGTCCAGCGCACCGGCAACGAGCGATTCCTCAGCCCCTTCACGGAGTGGGTGGGCGGGCCCGACGCCGCGGTTCGCGCGCGGCTGGCCTCGGGCTTCATCATGGGCATGGCGGTCAGCCGCGAGATCACCGGAGGGTTCGGCCTGACCGCGGAGCAGTGCGCGGCCATGGAATCGCGGATGGCGACGATTCTTCAGGCCATGATCGACGAATGACGCGCCTCAGCCGCGCGGGGTGAATTTCCGGATCACCCCCGAGAAGGTCATCAGGATGCGATCTCCGGCGCTGATCTGACCGCGCACGAAGATCAGGCTCTTGCCGGCCCGCACCACCTCGCCGGTCGCCTCCACCAGCTCGCCGACATAGGCGCCGTCGATGAAGGTGGAATCCAGCGACACGGTCACCCCCGAGGCCCCCTCCATCTCCTGGTAGGCGGTCTGGAACAGGGCGATGTCGGCGAAGGTCATCAGACAGCCGCCATGCATCCGCCCGCCCGCGTTCATGTGCTTGGGCTCGGCGCGGAAGGCGCAGCGCATCCGTCCGTCGGGATCCGGCTTGAAGTAGAACGGCCCGACCACCTGGTCGAAGGTGCCGTGCAGGTCCCAGGTCTGCCAGCCGGCGAATTCGCCTTCCGCCACCGTGATCTTCGCGACCATGCCGAACTCCGCCTTCTTCTCGCTATCGCAATGCAGCATATAGGGGCGATGAGCGACCCTATCGAAGCGGCCATTCTCGAAAAACTGGCGAAACTGGGCCCCGGCAAGAGCATCGAGCCGGCCGAGGTGGCCAAGGAGCTGCAGCCGGAGCAGTGGCAGCGCATGCTGCCCAAGGTGAAGACCACGGCGCTCGGCCTGATGCGTCAGGGCCGGCTCACCGTCACCAAGAAGGGCAAGGCCATCGATCCGGCCCGAATGAAGGGCGTCATCCGCCTGCGCCTGCCGACGCCGGAGGAGACCGCCGCCGCGCTCGCCGCCCGCCCCCCGGCGCCGGAGAGCGATGACGACCTCGACTGATCTCGAGGCGATCCTCGCCGACATCCGCGCCTGCCGCGCCTGTCTGGGCCAGCTGCCGCACACCCCGCGTCCGGTGGTGCACGTCTTTCCGGAGACGCGGCTGCTGATCTGCGGCCAGGCCCCCGGCCGACGGGTGCACGAGAGCGGCCGGCCATTCACCGATCCGTCCGGCGACCGGCTGCGCGACTGGCTGGGCGTCGACTATGAGACCTTCTACGCCGACCGCCGCCTCGGCGTGGCGGCCCAGGCCTTCTGCTACCCCGGCACCGCGCCGAAGGGCGGCGACTATCCGCCGCCGCGCCGCTGCGCCGAACTGTGGCGCCCGCGCCTGCTGGAGCAGCTGCCGAAGGTCGAGCTGACCCTGCTGGTCGGCGGCTACGCCCAGGCCTGGGCTCTGGGCGACCGGGCGAAGCGCGACATGACCGCCACCGTCGCCGCCTGGCGCGACTACGCCCCCGCCATCCTGCCGTTGCCGCACCCCTCGTGGCGCAACACCGCCTGGCTGAAGCGGAACCCGTGGTTCGAGGCCGAGGTCGTCCCCTACCTTCGCGAGCGCGTCCGGGGCATTCTCGCCGGATGATCCGTCGCCTCGCCGCGCTCGTCCTTTCGCTGGCCCTGGTCGCTTGCGCCACGCCGGCGGTCCAGCCGCCCATGACCCCGCCGGCGGGGTTCGCCGGCCCGGCGCTGGAGGCCGACGCCCTCGTGATGGACGACGGCGCGCGCCTGCCGCTGGCGCGCTGGACGCCCGAGGGCAAGCCCTGGGCGGTGATCGTGGCCCTGCACGGCATGAACGACAGCCGCGCGTCGTTCCGGCTGGCCGGGCCATGGTGGGCCGAGCGGGGCGTCGAGACCTGGGCCTTCGACCAGCGCGGCTTCGGCGGGGCGCCGGGGCGCGGCGTCTGGGCCGGCGAGGCGCGCATGACCGGGGACCTGCGCACGGCCGTGGCGCTGGCGCGACAACGGCATGCCCAAGCGATGATTGTCGTGGCGGGTGAGAGCATGGGCGGGGCGGTCGCTGTGGCCGCCTTCGCGTCCGGGCTTCCCCCCGACGCGGATCGGTTGGTTCTGCTGGCCCCGGCGGTGTGGGGCTGGACGGCGCAGGGACCGATCAATCGCGCTGCTCTCTGGCTGACCGCGCGGACCATGGGCGAACGGGCGGTCGAGGTTCCGGAGTGGGCGGTCCGCGACCGCTACGCCTCGGACAACATGGTCGAGCTGATCCGCAACGGCCGCGACCCGAACAGCCTGCTGACCACCCGGTTCGACGCCCTCTACGGCCTCGTCGACCTGATGGAGAGCGCCTCGCTCGGACTTGGCTCGATCCGGACGCCGACCCTGCTGATGTACGGGGCGAACGACAACGTCATCCAGGATCGACCGATGCGCCTGGCGCTGGAACGGGCCGGCGAGCCGCCTACGGTGCGCACCGCCTGGTATCCGGAGGGCTGGCACCTGCTGAACCGGGACCTGCAGGCGGAGACCGTGTTCCGCGACATCGAGGCCTGGCTGCGCGACGCCGAAGCCCCGCTGCCCTCCGGCGCCGGGCCCGTCCTGCCTGCCCTGGGCCGTCCGACAGGCGCCCGCTGACGCACGCGGACGTGAAACCGCCCTGCTTGCGGTGAGGCGGTCCGAAGCGTATCAGCCGCCAACAAAAATTTTCCGGGAGGCGCCTGCCCATGAGCAAGACGCTGTTCGATTCTCCGTCCTTCGCGAACCACGAAGGCGTCCACGCGGTCTACGACGAAAAGACCGGCCTGCGCGCCATCATCGCCGTCCACTCCACCGCCCGCGGCCCGGCCGTCGGCGGCACGCGCATGTGGAACTACGGCTCGGCCGCCGAAGCGCTGGAAGACGTGCTGCGCCTGTCCAAGGGCATGAGCTACAAGAATGCGGTCGCCGATCTGGAGATGGGCGGCGGCAAGTCGGTGATCATCGGCGACAGCCGCACCCAGAAGACCCCCGAGCTGTTCCGGGCCTTCGCGCGCGGCGTGCACCAGCTGGGCGGCATCTACTATGCGGCGGAGGACGTCGGCGTCTCGGTGGCCGACATCGCCGAGGCCCGCAAGGTCACGCCGTACGTGCTGGGCGTGAAGGACGGTCCGGAAGCCTCGGGCGACCCGTCGCCGGTCACCGCCGAGGGCGTGTTCCGCTCGACCCTGACCGTCGCCCGCCGCCTGTGGAAGCAGGACGACCTGACCGGCCTGACCATCGCCGTCCAGGGCATCGGCCACGTCGGCGGCTACCTCGCCGACAAGCTGCACAAGGCCGGCGCGAAGCTGGTGATGACCGACGTCAACACCGCCCTGCTGTCGGAAGTCGCCGCCCGCACCAACGCCGAGGTCGTCGCCCCGGACGCCATCTACGACGTCAAGGCCGACATCTACGCCCCGTGCGCGCTCGGCGCGACGCTCAACCCGCAGACGCTGGACCGGCTGACGGTCAAGGCCGTGGTCGGGGCGGCCAACAACCAGCTGGCCACGCCGGACATCGGCCATCGCCTGTTCGAGCGCGGCGTGTTGTACGCCCCCGACTACGTCGTCAACGGCGGCGGCATCATCAACGTCGCCTCGGAGATGAACGCCCGCCAGACCGGCGGCGCCTACGACCCGCAATGGGTCGAGGGCAAGCTGTCTCGCCTGATGGAGACGCTGGAAGAGGTGCTCGACCGCTCGGAAGCCGAGAAGCGCCCGACCCACGAGATCGCCGACGCCATCGCCGAGGCCCGCATCGACGCGGCCGCGGAGCGCAAGGCGGAGCAGCTGAAGGCGGCCTGAGTCGCCCGCACAAACCTGATCCCGGGACGGGCTCGCGGTCTTCCGCGGGCCCGTTCGCTTTTCCGGACTGACCGGTCGCGGGGAAGCGGATTCGCCTGCCGCCCACGGACAGCACATCATGTCCCATTCCCCCCGTTCTGATTCGGGCCGAGGCGTCATGACCGCAACCGACCGCAAGGGCTTCGATCCGCTGCTGATCGTCATGGCCGTCGGCTTCGTCGTGGCCGTCGGCGCCCTGGCCTATCCGGCCTTCCGCTCCGATCCGATGAGCGCGCCGGGGCTGGTGCTGATCTTCACGGTCGGAGCGGTGGCCCTGATCGGCCTGTTCGCCTTCGCGCGCGGCGAGACGCGCAAACCTTCGAGCGACGACACGATCGACCTGCTGGACGCCATGGCGGAGCCGGCCGCGCTGGTCTGGGCCACCGGACAGGTGCTGGCATACAACGCGGCCTGGGCCGAGGCCGGCGGCGCGACCGTGGCCCTGCCGCCGGCGCGGTCGGGGGGGAAGTCCGCCTCGGCTCTCTACATGGCCTTCGCCCAGGCGCGGGCCGGCGAACAGGGGCGCGCCATCGTCGCCGTCGGCGAGCGCGAGCTGGAAGTGCTGATCGGCCGGGCGGGGGAGGGACGCTTCCTGCTGCGCGCCGCGCCGGAGGCGGTGCTGCCCGTCGCCGCTCCGGCGACCGACCGGCCGCCGGTCGTCTCCAACGCCGCCGAAAGCCGGGCCATGGCCGCCGGGGCGCCGTTCGGCTCGGCGGTGATCGGGGCGGACGACCTGTTCGCCGGCAAGGTGGAGGAGCCGAACGCGGCCTTGGCGGTGCTGACCGGGCCCGCCGCCGCTCGCGACGCCGCCTTCGGCCACCTGTTCGAGCCCGGCTGTGTCGCCGACGCGCGGCTGAAGCTGGCCGCCGGCTCCTCGGGACCGATCGATCTCGTCGCCCGGGCCCACCCCGACCGGATGCTGCACCTCTACGTGGCGCCGGAGGGCGACAAGCGGCGGGTCTGGCTGTTCGACGTCTCGACCCAGAAGTCGATGGAGCTGCAGCTGTCGCAGGCCCAGAAGATGCAGGCGGTCGGCCAGCTGGCCGGCGGCGTGGCGCACGACTTCAACAACCTGCTCACCGCCATCCAGCTGCAGCTGTCCGGCCTGCTGGAGCGCCACCCGGTCGGCGACCCCTCCTACGAGGGGCTGAACGAGATCCGCCAGACAGCCATCCGCGCCGCCGATCTGGTGCGCAAGCTGCTGGCCTTCTCGCGCAAGTCGACGGTGCGTCGCGAGCGGCTGGACCTGGGGGAGCTGGTCGGCGAGTTCGCCGTCCTGCTGCGCCGCCTGCTGCGCGAGGACGTGCGGCTGGAGACCGACTACGGCCGCGACCTGCCGGTGGTGCTGGCCGACAAGAGCCAGCTGGAGACGGCGGTGATGAACCTGGCCGTCAACGCCCGCGACGCCATGCGCGGCGTGGTCGAGCCGGGCGACGCGGTGGTCACCATCCGCACCCGCCGCCTGGGCCGGGACGAGGCCCGGCGCCTGGGCTGGACCCACGCCTCGACCGATGCGGTGGCCCTGATCGAGGTGTCGGACACCGGGCCGGGCGTGCCCCCCGAGCTGCTCGACAAGATTTTCGAGCCCTTCTTCACCACCAAGGCGGTGAACGAGGGCACCGGCATGGGCCTGGCCACGGTCTACGGCATCGTCGAGCAGGCCGGCGGCCACATCAACGTGACCAATCTGGAGGGGGCCGGCGCCGCCTTCCGCATCTTCCTTCCGGAAGCGGCCGAGGCGGAGCTGGCCGAGGTGCCGCAGGTCGAGGTCAAGGCCAAGGCGCCGCGCGACCTGTCGGGCGCCGGCCGCATCCTGTTCGTGGAGGACGAGGCCGCGGTGCGCGGCATCGCCGCCCGCCTGCTGCGCCAGCGCGGCTACGAGGTGATCGAGGCCGAGGACGGGGAGCAGGCGCTCGAACTGGCCGAGCAGCACGCCGGCCAGATCGACATGATGATCTCCGACGTCATCATGCCCGGTCTCGACGGTCCCTCCCTGCTGAAGAAGGCCCGGCCCTACCTCGGCGACGCCCCGGTGATGTTCATCTCGGGCTACGCCGAGAGCGACTTCTCCGACTTGTTGCAGGACGAGGTCGGGGTGTCCTTCCTGCCCAAGCCGCTGGACATCAAGACCCTGGCGGAGCGGGTGAAGCAGGAACTGCACGCCGCCTGACCCATCGGTAACTTGCCAGCGCGGCCGTCACGGGGTCCTCTGGCGCCTTCGCCACTCCGGGAGACCGCCATGCTCGACCGCCGCCGCTTTCTTCTGTCGTCCGCCGCCGCGGCCGCCGCCGCCGTCGCGACGCCGGCGCTGGCCGGGACCCTCCAGGCCGGGGCCTCCGCCGAGGGCCAGAAGGTCACCGCCCTGCTCGACCGCATGATGCAGGAGTTCCTGGCGGAATCTCCGGAGTTCATGACCGCCCTCGGCCTCGACACCGGACCGAATGCGGCCGCGCGCGGCCGGCTGGACGACCGCTCGCTGGCCTTCGTCGACCGCTCGTTCGCCGCCTTCCGCGGCTACGGCGCCGAGCTGGACGGAATCAATCGGTCGGCCCTCTCCGGCATGGACGCGGTCAACTACGACACCACCCGCTTCATCATCGACGGCGCCGCCCTGGCCGACCGCTTCGACTACGGAATCCAGGCCCCGGTCGGCGGGGCCAATCCCTACCTCGTCAGCCAGCTGACCGGCAGCTACAGCAGCATCCCGCAGTTCCTCGACACCCAGCACCCGGTCGAGACCGCCGCCGACGCCGAGGCCTACCTCGACCGCCTGGCCGCCTTCGCCCAGGTGCTGGACGTGGAGACGGATCGGGTCCGGGCCGATTTCGCCGCCGGGGCCACGCCGCCCGACTTCGTCCTGCGCCGCACCGGCGAACAGTTCGCCGCCACCCTGGGCGTCGATCCGGCGGAGTCGGGCCTGACCCAGTCGCTGGCGCGCCGCGCCGCGGAGGCCAACCTGCCCGGCGACTGGGCGGCCCGCGCCGAGCGCATTGTCCGCGACGCCGTCTATCCCGCCATGCGGCGTCAGGCCGACGTGGTCGCCGCGGCCCTTCCGGGCGCGCCCACGGAGGCCGGCTGCTGGCGCCTGCCCGACGGCGAGGCCTACTACCGGCACGGGGTGCTCAGCTACACCACCACCGACATGGGCGGCGACGAGATCCACGAGATCGGCCTGGCCCAGGTCGCCGAGCTGAGCGCCCGCGCCGACGAGATCCTGCGCGCCGAGGGCCTGACCCAGGGCTCGGTCGGCGAACGCATCGCCGCCGTCGCCCGCCGCCCCGACCAGCTGTATCCGAACACCGACGAGGGCAAGGCGCAACTGATCGCCGACCTCAACGGCCAGATGGCCGCCATGCAGCAGCGGCTGCCGGAGGTGTTCGGCCGCCTGCCGCGCGCCGGCGTGGAGATCCGGCGCGTGCCGGTGGAGATCGAGGCGGGCGCGCCGGGCGGCAGCTACCAGATGCCCTCGCTCGATGGTTCGCGCCCGGGCGCCTACTACATCAACCTGCGCGACACGGCCGAGACGCCGCGCTTCACCCTGCCGACCCTGACCTACCACGAGGCCACCCCGGGGCATCACTTCCAGATCGCCGTGGCGCTGGAGGCCGACGGCATCCCGACGCTGCGCAAGATGCCGCTGTTCTCGGGCTACACCGAGGGCTGGGCGCTGTACGCCGAGCAGCTGGCCGACGAGATGGGCGTCTACGAGAACGATCGCCTCGGCCGGCTGGGCTATCTGCAGTCGTTCATGTTCCGCGCCGCGCGCCTGGTCACCGACTCGGGCCTTCACCACAAGCGCTGGAGCCGCGAGCAGGCGGTCCGCTACATGGTCGAGACGCTCGGCGACGCCGAGTCGACCATGACCACCGAGGTCGAGCGCTACTGCGTGTGGCCGGGGCAGGCCTGCAGCTACAAGCTGGGGCACACGGTGTGGGATCGCACCCGCACCGCGGCCCGCGCCGCCATGGGCGACCGCTTCGACATCCGCGGCTTCCACGACGTGGCGCTGGCGGCCGGGGCGATCCCGCTGGAGGTGCTCGAGCGGCTGGTGAGCGACTGGGCGGCGACGGCCCGGGCCTGACCCCGCGTCGGCGACGGGTTGTCATCGCCCGCCGGCCGGGCTCCACTGCCGCCTCCCAAGCCGTGGAGCCCGCCATGATCGACCGTCGCCGCCTGCTCCTGACCGCCGCCGCCGGAGCCGCCGTCGCCGCGGGCGGACCCGCGTTCGCCTCGGGCCGCGACGCCGATGCCGAGCTCGACGCCCTGCTGACCCGCTGGTTCGACGAGGACATCGAGGACGCGCCGGAGACCGCCACCAACCTCGGACTCGACCGCGGGGCGCGGGCGCACCTGTCGTCGAAGCTGAGCGACCGGAGCGACGCGGCCTGGCGCGAGGAGCGCGCGCAGGCGACCGAGCGCTGGCGGGTGCTGCAGGCCTTCGGCGGCGACGGCGACCTGAGCGAGGCGGGCAAGGTCAACCACGCGGTGGCCGTGTTCCGCGCCGAAACGGCGGCGACGGGAGCGGGTTTCGACTACGGCTCGACCATGGGCGGCGGGCGCATGGGGCCCTACCTCGTCAACCAGCTGACCGGCGCCTACTTCACCGTGCCGGACTTCCTCGACACCCAGCACCGCGTCGAGGACCGCGACGGGGCCGAGGCCTTCCTCGCCCGTCTGTCGGCCTTCGCCCCCGCCGTGGATGCGGAGACCGAACGCGTGCGCGCCGACGCCGGCAAGGGCGTGGTCCCGCCGGATTTCATCCTCGACCTGACCGTCGGCCAGCTGAACGCCCTCGCCGCCCAGGCGGCGTCCGACATGGCGATGATCCGGACGCTGGAGCGCAAGGCGACGGCCCTGGGCCTGTCCGGCTATGGCGAACGCGCCGCCGCTTTGGTCGAGACAGAGGTCAAGCCGGCGCTGGCCCGCCAGATCGCCGCCCTCGAGGCCGCCCGGCCGACCGCGGTGCACGAGGCCTCGGTCCGTCGCCTGCCCGACGGCGAAGCCTTCTACGCCCACGCCCTGAAGCACTGGACAACCACCACCCTGAGCGCCGACGAGATTCACCGGATCGGGCTGGAACAGGTGGCGGAGATCAGCGCCGGCATCGACGCCATCCTCAAAGGCCAGGGCATGGGCGAGGGCACAGTCGGGGAACGCATCGACGCGCTCAACAGGGACCCGGCCCAGCTGTGGCCCGACACCGACGAAGGCAAGGTCGCCCTGATCGAGTCGCTGAACCGGCAGGTGCAGGCGCTGAAGCCGCGGCTGCCGGAGGTGTTCGGCCGCCTGCCGCGCGCCGACGTGGAGGTGCGCCGGGTGCCGCCGGCCATCGAGGCCGGCGCGCCGGGCGGCTACTACCAAGGGCCGCCGCTCGACGGCTCGCGGCCGGGCGCCTACTACATCAACCTCCGCTCGACGACGAATTGGCCGAAGTTCGCCCTGCCGACCCTGACCTTCCACGAGGCCTCGCCGGGCCATCACCTGCAGGTCGCCCTGCAGCGCGAGACCGACAGCCTGCCGCCGTATCGCCGCGCCAACGGCTTCTCGGCCTACAACGAGGGCTGGGCGCTGTATGCGGAGGCCGTGGCCGCCGACGACCTCGACGGCTACGCCGACGACCCGCTCGGCCGGGTCGGCTTCCTGATGTCCTACCTGTTCCGGGCCGTGCGGCTGGTGGTCGACACCGGCATGCACCACCACGGCTGGAGCCGCGAGCGCGCGGTCGGGTACATGGCCGCCTCGGGCGCCAAGCCGGTCAACGCCGCCAACAGCGAAATCAACCGCTATGTCTCGATGCCGGGGCAGGCCTGCGCCTACAAGATCGGCCACACCGTCATCGCCCGCTTGCGCGCCGAGGCGGCGGCGCGGCCCGACTTCGACCTGCGCGCCTTCCACGACCGGGTGCTGGTCAACGGCTCCGTGCCGCTGGCGGTGCTCGAGCGGCTGATGCGGACCTAGAGCCTGATCGGCTGAGGTGGAATCGCTCCGCGATTCCGCCGACGCCGTGAATCAGGCTCCGGGAATATGCTGGACCGAAATCTGAGCTTTGTTGGACTGCGTCCAACAAAGCCGATTTCGGTCTAGGCGCCGGCGCGAGCCTCCGCCACGGCGGGATCGGCCTCGACCTGGGCGATCAACCAGTCGCGGAAGCGGCGGATCTTGGGCGCGCGCCGGCGGCCTTCGGGCCAGACGAGGAAGTAGCCGGGGCTGAACGACACCCAGTGGGCGAAGGGCCGCACCAGCAGGCCGGCGGCGATCTCGCGGGCGAACAGGATGGGGGAGGCGAGCGCCACGCCCTGGCCGCCCAGCGCGGCGGCCACCTCCAGAACCTGGTAGTCGGCGGTCAGCCGCGTCGCCGGGCGCGCGCCGTCGCTGAGGCCGGCGGCGGCGAACCACGCCGCCCATTCCTTCTCCATGCCGATCCGCGGGGCGTCGAGAAGGTCGCAGGGATCCTTGAGGTTCAGCCGCCCGGCCATGGCCGGGCTGCACAGCGGCGTGAAGACGCTGGGCATCAGTAGCTGGCTCTCCATGCCGGGCCAGCTCCCGGAGCCGGACCGAATGGCGACGTCGAAGCCTTCACGGGACAGATCGAGCACGGCCGGGCTGGTGTCCAGGCGCACCGCCAGCCCCGGGTTGGCCAGCTGGAAGGCGCCCAGCCTCGGCGCCAGCCATTGGGTGGCCAGCGTCGCCAGGGTGGTGATCGAGAGGATGTGCTCGTCCGCCTCGGTCAGGTCGTCGATGGCCCGGCGCAGCAGGATGATGGCCTCGGTGGCGGCGCGCGACAGGCGGTCGCCGGCCTCGGTCGGTTGAACCTCGCGCGGCAGACGGCGGAACAGGCTCTGGCCCAGCCGGCCCTCGAGCGCCTTGATCTGCCAACTGACCGCGGCCTGGGTCATGCCCAGCTCCTCGGCGGCGCGCGTGAAGCTCTTCAGCCGGGCCGCAGCCTCGAACACCCGGATGGACGCGAGGGGAATGCCGGAGAGGGGATCGGCCATAAGCCCACCTTGTTACGGTAGCGGGCATTCTGGTTTGTGGCGTCGGCCTGTCAAGCCGATATTGCAGTCTATCAGCAAGGCCAGCAGAGGAGGCCGAAATGGAAGAAATGCACCATATGCATAAGGAGCCTGCATGGGGCTGGGCGTCGGTCCTCGAGGACTGGCGGCGGAGCCGCGCGCGCCGTCGCCTGCGCCGCGGATCGTCCGTCGTGGCGCCGGCGAGCCGCTGAAGCCTCGCACGCGATCCGGTCCGCCGCAGGCGAATTCCCTTCCCCCGCGCGCGACCGTCGACCCCTCAGGGTCGTGGCCCGGCTCCGGAGTCTCCTGCTCCCGGGGCCGGGTCGAGCTTCTCCGGTGACCTCACCGCACCACCAGGCCGTCCGCGGCCCGCAGGTCGTTGTGGATCGCCGTCGCCGCGATGGCCGCCTCGGCGGTGGACACGGCGATCTGGTTGAGGCCCCGCACCACATCTCCCGCCGCGTACAGGCCCGACACGCTGGTTCGCTGGCGGGAATCCACGAACAGGCAGCCGTCCTCGGCCGAGCGTGCGCCCAGTTCCTCGGCCAGCCCCACGTTCGGCGAGGCACCCAGCGCCGAATAGACGAGATCGAAGGTGCGGAAGCTCCCCGCCCAGCTCAGCGCCGTAACCCGGTCGCCCTCCAGCCGCACATTGTCGATCGGGGCGCGGATCAGTTCGATGCCGAGGCGTTCCAGCTCGCCGTTGGCGGTCAGGGCGTCGGGCGAGCCGACATGGATCAGGGTGACCCGGTCGGAATAGGTGCGCAGGAAGGCCGCCTCGCGCACGCCGGCGTCGTCCTTGCCGATGATCGCCACCGCCTTGCCGGTCGCCTCGTAGCCGTCGCAGATCGGACAGATGCGCACCAGCGCCCGCTCGATGGCGCGTTCGACGCCGGGCAGCGGCGGATGGTGATCGACCACCCCGGTGGCCAGCAGCACCGCCCGGGTCTTCACCTCGCGGCCGTTCAGCCGCGCCACGAAGCCGTCGTCCGTGCGGACCAGCCCGCCGACCGCGCCGGGCTCGATCACGGCGCCGTACTCCTCGGCCTGCTCGGTCATGCGCCGCAGGATGGCGTCGCCGGTGATCCCCTGCGGGAAGCCGGGCATGTTGTGGCTGACGGGAATCCAGCAGGCCCGCGGCGAGCCGCCATCGGCGACGAGTACGCTCCGCCGGAAGCGTGACAGGTAGGTCGCGGCCGTCAGTCCGGCCGGGCCGGCGCCGATGACGAGAACTTCGGGTTGGTTCAGCGCGTCCGCCACGTCGTCGGCCAGTAGTCCCATGGCACACCAGCGCAGTGGCCCATGGAGCGTTCCGCCTGCAGCTCGAACCTTTCGCCGGTCCACATCCAGGTCTGGGTCGTGCCGCAGTCGCCGAGGCCGCGTCCCTTGGAGAAGGCGGTGATGGTGCGGGCATTGGGCGCGTAGCCGCCGTTGACCGTGGCGTTGTCCGGCCAGACGGACGCCTCCTCGGCCGGTCGCCGGCCCTCGCTGCCCAGCAGGTCGGCCGGGCGCGGATCCCGGCCCCCGGGACCGGTGAGGTACCACTGGTGCAGGATGTTGTAGGCGCCGGCGCCGCAGGGCACGGCCCACAGCTCGGTGTCCGCGTCGAGCCGGGCCGACATGACGTTCTGCAGCAGCCACTCGCTGTGCTCGGACTCCGCCAGGCAGTCCTGCACCCCCTTCAGGGCGCGCAGGGCCGCGGGCAGGGTCTGCTTGTCGTCGCCGAAGCCGGTCTGGTCCGCGACGGGCGCGGGGCGGAGCTCGGGCAGGGGCGGTGGAGCGGGGACGCTCGACGCCGGCCGTTCGCCGCGGCGCAGCAGCGCGGTGGTCGTGCCCAGGCGGCCTTGCCGCTCGTCGATCCAAAGGAGCGCCGCGGAGGCGCCGTTGGTGGAGATCGAAACCGTTTCGCCCGCCTGAATCTCCATCTTTCTTCCCGCGGCCATGGCGGCGATGGCGCTGCCCGCGCCGGTGCGGATCTCGCCGACGGGCGCGCCGGAGTCGCTGGCCTCGGACCGCACCGCCCGGAAGGCGCGGCCATCGACCTTCAGCACCGGCTCCCGGGTCCCGGCCGACTCCTCGCCCCACAGGCCGAAGGCGATCCGGGGCTCGGCGTCGGGGCCCGGCGGCATGAAGATGCGCACCCAGCCGGCGTCGTAGTCGGGGGCGAAGCCGAAGGCGTAGCAGGCGTTGCCGTTGTCGCAGGTCGCCTGCCAGTCGCGGAACTGTCTGGTTTCCGTGGGCGGCGCGGCCGGCGCGGCCGGTGTCGGGCCGGGGACGGCGGCCGATCCGGTCGAGGCCTCGTCCGGCGCCGCCGCGCCCTCGCCGCAGGCGGCGAGCGCCAGAAACAGTCCCAACAATCCAGCCGTTGCGCGCATGCCTGGTCCCCCTCTCGCGGAAGCCTGAGCATAGCCCGGAATTGCTGGGAACGACGACGCCTCTGCGCCTTTGCGCCGGCGACCGCCCCCGGCTATACCCCCCGCCACACGAACACCCCTCCATCGACAGAGAGAGCGCATGACCAGGATCAAGGTCGCCAACCCCATCGTGGACATCGACGGCGACGAGATGACCCGGATCATCTGGCAGATGATCAAGGACAAGCTGGTCTTCCCCTACCTCGACCTCGAGCTCGACTACTACGACCTGTCCATCGAGAACCGCGACGCCACCGAGGACCAGGTCACGGTCGACGCGGCCGAGGCGATCAAGCGCCACGGCGTCGGCGTGAAGTGCGCCACCATCACCCCCGACGAGGCGCGGGTGAAGGAGTTCAATCTGAAGAAGATGTGGAAGTCGCCGAACGGGACCATCCGCAACATCCTCGGAGGGGTGGTCTTCCGCGAGCCGATCATCTGCTCGAACGTGCCGCGCCTCGTGCCGGGCTGGACCCAGCCGATCGTGGTCGGCCGTCACGCCTTCGGCGACCAGTACAAGGCCACCGACTTCCTGATGCCGGGCAAGGGCACGCTGTCGATCAAGTTCGTCGGCGACGACGGCCAGGTGATCGAGCACGAGGTGTTCAGGTCGCCGGGCGCCGGCGTGGCGATGGGCATGTACAATCTCGATGAGTCGATCACCGAGTTCGCCCGCGCCAGCTTCGCCTTCGGCCTGCAGCGCAGGTATCCGGTCTACCTGTCGACCAAGAACACCATCCTCAAGGCCTATGACGGGCGCTTCAAGGACATCTTCCAGGATGTCTTCGACCGCGAGTTCAAGGCCGAGTTCGACAAGGCGGGCCTGACCTACGAGCACCGCCTGATCGACGACATGGTGGCCGCGGCCATCAAGTGGTCGGGCGGCTTCGTCTGGGCCTGCAAGAACTACGACGGCGACGTGCAGTCGGACGTGGTGGCGCAGGGCTTCGGCTCGCTGGGCCTGATGACCTCGGTGCTGATGACCCCGGACGGGAAGGTGCTGGAGTCGGAAGCCGCCCACGGCACCGTCACCCGCCACTACCGCCAGCACCAGAAGGGCGAGGCGACCTCGACCAACTCGATCGCCTCGATCTTCGCCTGGACGCGGGGCTTCGCCCACCGGGCAAAGCTGGACGGCAACGCCGAACTGGCGGCCTTCGCCGCCACCCTGGAGCGGGTCGTGGTCGAGACCGTCGAGAGCGGCCACATGACCAAGGATCTGGCCCTGCTGGTCGGCGACCAGCAGGGATGGCTGACCACCGAGGGCTTCCTCGACAAGGTCGCCGAGAACCTGAACACGGCCATGGCCGGCTAGCCGGCGCTACGCTCGCCGCGCGGCCGCACCCTTGCCGAAGGCCCGTCGGATTCGCGTCCGGCGGGCCTTTTGTTTGAGCCGCCCGCCCCTTCATGCATTGATGGAGCGATGTTCGGGAGACGCGCGTGAGGATCGTCGGCAATCTGCTGTTGCTGGCCGTGGTCGTGGCGGTGATCAGCTTCTTCGCCGCGCCGGCGGTGGCCTTCTTCGCCATTCGCTCGGCCGCCGATTCCAGCGACGCGGCGGCGCTGGCGCGACTGGTCGACTACGCCGCCGTGCGCCAGTCGCTGCGGCCGCAGCTGGCGGGGGACCCGGCGGCCCGCGCCCCGGCCCCGTCCTTCCTCGAGGACCCCATCGCGGCGGTGCGACGCCAGTTCGAGGCCGCGCCGGTCCCCGCCGCCGAGGTCGACGCCTACCTCACCCCGGCCGCCCTCGCCGGGCTGACCCGCGGCGAGGGTCGCTTCGCCAGCCAGCGCACCGCCGCCACGCCGCCGACGGCGCGCGGCGATCCGCTGCCGTCTCCGGTCTACTGGGGCGTGAACCGGGCGCGTCTGGCGGTGACCGACGAGGGCGGCTCGCGCACCATCTTCACCTTCGAGCGCCGCGGGCCGTTCGAGTGGCGGCTGGCTCATGTCGGGCTGCCGGAAGGCGTCGCGCCGCCTACGCCGGCGCCGGCCGCGCCCGTCGCCGCGCCTCCGGCGGTCTCCGGCGCGCCCAGGGGCCGCTGATCGCGGGACGCCACTGGCGGCTCGCCTCGACTCGCGGCAACCGTGGCCGTGGGGAGGCGTTACGACGCCAGAGGGTCGCATGAAGAAGTTGTTGATCGGGCTGGCCGCGGCCGCCGTCGTCGGGCTCGCTGTCGCCTGGGCCGCCGCGCCCGTGCTGGCGGCGCAGGGCCTGGTCCGCGCCGCCAAGGCGGGGGACGCCCGCAAGCTCGAACGGCTGGTCGACTTCCCGGCCCTGCGCCAGAGCCTCAAGGAGGAGCTGAACGCCGAACTGGTCGCGCGCATGCGGCGCGACCCCGAGATGGCCGACAGCACCTTGGGCGGGCTCGGCCTGATGCTGGCGCCGATGCTGCTGTCGGGCGCGGTCGACACCCTGGTGACGCCCGAGATGGTCGCCGACATGGTGGTCACCGCCGAGGCGCCCGATCCGACGAAGCCGCCGACGCCCGAGCCCGGCGACGCCCGGGACAGCGACGACATCCACCAGTCGTGGGGCTACCGCGACCTGAACCACTTCGCCGTCACCCTGACCGATCGCGACCGGCCCGATCAGCAGCTGGCGCTGATCCTCGAGCGCCGCGGCCTCTTCGAGTGGAAGCTGGCCGGGGTGGATATCGAGAGCGGGACCTAGGCCGCCAGCGCCGTCCGGATCGCCGCCAGCCCGGCCTCGGCCTTCGAGCCGTCCGGCGCGCCGCCCTGGGCGAAGTCGGGCTTGCCGCCCGCGCCCTGGCCGCCCATGGCCAGCACCGCCGCGCGGGCCAGGTCTGCCGCATTGACCTTGCCGGCCATGTCGGAGGTGGCGGCGACGGTGACCGCGGCCTTGCCGTCGGCGACGCCGATCAGGGCCACGACGCCCGAACCGACCTGCTGGCGGAAGTCCTCGGCCACGCCGCGCAGCTCCTTGCCGCCGACGCCGTCCAGCACCCGGGCGATCAGCTTGATCCCGCCGATGTCCTCCGGCGCGGCCGATCCGCCGGCCCCGCCGCCGAGGGCCAGCTGCTTCTTCAGGTCGGCGACCTGCTTCTCCAGCGCCCTGACCGAGCCGGTCAGGGCCTCGACCCGGGCCGGCACGTCGGCGGGCTGGACCTTGAAGCCCTGGGCCAGACGGCGGGCGACATTGGCCTGGGCCAGCAGGTGCTGGCGCGCGGCCTCGCCGGTCAGGGCCTCGATGCGGCGCACGCCGGCGGCGATGCCGCTCTCCGAGACGATCTTGAACAGGGCGATGTCGCCGGTGCGCGACACGTGGGTGCCGCCGCACAGTTCGACCGAATAGTCGCCCTCGCCGGCCAGCGCCTTGCCGAGGGTCAGCACCCGCACCTCGTCGCCGTACTTCTCGCCGAACAGGGCCATGGCCCCGGCCTCGATGGCTTCCTGCGGCGCCATCAGCTTCGTCTCGGCCGGCAGGTTCTGGCGGACGACGGCGTTCACCTCGTCCTCGATGGCGGCGATTTCCTCGTCGCTCAGCGGGGCGTTGTGGCTGAAGTCGAAGCGGATGCGCTCGGCGTCGACCATCTGGCCCTTCTGGGCGACGTGGGCGCCCAGCACGTTGCGCAGGGCGGTGTGCAGCAGGTGGGTGGCCGAGTGGTTGGCGCGGGTGGTCAGGCGCGCCTGGGGATCGACCCGCAGGCTGACCCGGGCGCCGATCTCCAGCGTGCCGGCCGTGACCTCCAGCTTGTGGGCATAGAGGTCGCCGCCGTGCTTCTGCACGTCGATCACGGCAGCCGAACCGCCCGGCCATTCGATCTCGCCGCGGTCGCCGGCCTGGCCGCCGCCCTCGCCATAGAAGGGGGTGCGGTCGAAGACCACCTCGGCCGTCTGGCCGGTCTCGACCCGGTCGACCGCCTGGCCCTCGTGGACCAGGGCCAGCACCTCGCCGGAGTCGTCGATGCCGTCGTAGCCGGTGAACACCGTCGGCCCGAGGCGGTCGCGCAGGGCCAGCCATTCGCCGGCGTTGGCGCTCTGCCCCGAGCCCTTCCAGTTGGCCTTGCCGCGTTCGCGCTGCTCGGCCATCGCCGCCTCGAAGCCGTCGACGTCGACGGTGAAGCCGCGCCGGCGCGCCTCGTCCTGGGTCAGGTCCAGCGGGAAGCCGTAGGTGTCGTAGAGCGTGAAGGCGGTCTGGCCGGCGATGACGCCGCCCTGCTGCAGCTCGCGGGTGGCGTCCTCCAGCAGGCCCATGCCGCGGCCGAGGGTGGTGCGGAAGCGCAGTTCTTCCTGCTTCAGCGTGTCCTCGATGAAGGCCTGGGCGCGCTTCAGCTCGGGATAGGCCTCGCCCATCCCGCTCACCAGGGCCGGGACCAGCCGGTGCATCAGCGGGTCCGAGGCGCCGAGCAGGTGGGCGTGGCGCATGGCGCGACGCATGATCCGGCGCAGCACATAGCCGCGGCCCTCGTTCGACGGCGTGACGCCGTCGGCGATGAGGAAGGACGAGCTGCGCAGATGGTCGGCGATGACCCGGTGACTGGGCGCGCGGTCGCCCTCGGCCTTGGTCGAGGTGGCGTCCTCGGACGCGGCGATCAGCGCCCGGAACAGGTCGGTGTCGTAGTTGGAATGCACGCCCTGCAGCACGGCGGCGATGCGCTCCAGCCCCATGCCGGTGTCGACCGAGGGCTTGGGAAGGGAACGGACGATCTCGTCGTTCTCCTTCTCGTACTGCATGAAGACGTTGTTCCAGATCTCGACGAAGCGGTCGCCGTCCTCGTTCGGCGAGCCGGGCGGGCCGCCGGGGATGTGCTCGCCGTGGTCCCAGAAGATCTCGGTGCAGGGGCCGCAGGGGCCGGAGTCGCCCATGGCCCAGAAGTTGTCGCTGCCGGCGATGCGGACGATCTTGTGGTCGGGGAAGCCGGTCACCTTCTTCCAGATGTCGAAGGCCTCGTCGTCGTCGATGTAGACCGTGACCATCAGCCGGTCCGGATCGAGTCCGAACTCGTTGGTGACCAGCGTCCACGCGCGGTCGATGGCGTGGTCCTTGAAGTAGTCGCCGAAGGAGAAATTCCCCAGCATCTCGAAGAAGGTGTGGTGCCGGGCGGTGTAGCCGACGTTGTCCAGGTCGTTGTGCTTGCCGCCGGCGCGGACGCATTTCTGCGAGCTGGTGGCGCGGCGGTACGGCGGGGTGGCGGCGCCGGTGAAGTAGTCCTTGAACGGCACCATGCCCGCGTTGACGAACAGCAGGGTCGGGTCGTTCTGGGGGACCAGCGGGGCGGACTGCACCTTCTCGTGGCCGTCGGCGGCGAAGAAGTCGAGGAAGGTGGAGCGGATCTGGTTCAGGCTGGCCATGGTTCGTCGCGGACGCATTCAGGGGAGGCTGCGTCCATACAGGGCTTTCGCCCGGCGCGCATCACCCCTGCCGCGAGGAAGCGTCGCCGTCAGCGTCGCGGGGCGGTGCGGGCGGCTGTGAAGGCGAGGGCGAGGCCGAACAGGGCGTGGGCGAACAGGCCCAGGCCGATCATGTCCGGCGGCGGCGCGGCGCGGGCCGGAGCCAGGGAGAGGGGCACGACCACGGCGTTCATGACGCCGTAGACGAACAGGCCGTAAACCAGGCCGGAGACGAGCGGGCGGCGCAGCAGCACCGGAGCCGGAGCCGCGGCGGCGAGGTAGAGGCCGGCGAAGCCGATGGCGATGAGGAAGTGGCAGGCGAGGCCCACGGCCGCGCTGGTCAGACCGCCCTCGAAGGCGGCGGCGCCCTGCAGCCCGCTGGCCACCGACTGGAGAATGCGCACCGGGGAGGCGGGGCGGTAGATCACGAAGGCGGCGAGGATGTCGGCGGCGCCGGCGGCGAGGCCCGCGAGCAGGACGGCGCGGGCGGTCGAGGTCGATCGGCGGCTCATGGCGGTTCTCCCTTGCGGGAGAGCCTAACCCGGCCGCGCCGGCCCGACCATACGGCTCAGCTTTCCTCGTCGTGGACCACGTCGTCGACGTGCTCGTCCTCGTCCTCTTCCTCGTCGGGGCCGTCGCCGTCGTAGTCGTTCGCGGCCGCCCCGTCCGCCTCGTCGTCGTCCTCGTCGTCGAGGAGGTCGGCGAGGGCGTCGATGATGGCGTCGAGCTGCTCGGGCGTGGCCTCGACGGCCAGCGAGCCGCCGCCGTCGCCCTCGATCTCGATGAGGTAACCGTCGGGGGTTTCCGAAAGGATGAACTGGCTGAGGGCCTGGACGTCGGCCATGGGAGATCTCCGGCTTGAACAGGCAGGCAACCCCCGAGGCGGGCTTTGGTTCGCGGCGCGAAAAAAGGCCGCCCGACACGGGGGGTCGGGCGGCCGCTCCGTCCGGCCCGGCCCGGCGGGGTCGGATGGCGGGTCGGCGGACCCGGCCGGAGAAGTGTTCGAAGATTTTTTCGGGTGCACATGGTGCACTTTTGTCAGGCGGACCTGACGTCAGCCCTCCAGGTCCTGGCCCTCGTCCGGCTCGGGATGGCCCAGCAGCTCCTCGGCGATCTTGTTGGTCGAGGCGCGCACGGCCTTCTCGATCGAGGCGGCGACGTCCGGATTGGCCTTGAGGAAGGCGCGCACGTTCTCGCGGCCCTGGCCGATGCGCTGGCTATCGTAGGAAAACCAGCTGCCCGACTTCTCGATGATGCCGGCCTTGACGCCGAGGTCGATGATCTCGCCGATCTTGGAGATGCCCTCGCCGTACATGATGTCGAAGATGACCTCGCGGAACGGCGGGGCGACCTTGTTCTTGACCACCTTAACGCGGGTGGTGTTGCCGACCACCTCGTCCCGATCCTTGATCGCGCCGGTGCGGCGGATGTCGAGGCGGACCGAGGCGTAGAATTTCAGCGCGTTGCCGCCCGTGGTCGTCTCGGGCGAGCCGTACATCACCCCGATCTTGTGGCGGATCTGGTTGATGAACAGGACGATGCACTTCGACTTCGAGATCGAGGCGGTCAGCTTGCGCAGCGCCTGGCTCATCAGGCGGGCCTGCAGGCCGGGCAGGCTGTCGCCCATCTCGCCCTCGATCTCGGCCCGCGGCGTCAGGGCGGCGACGGAGTCGACGACCACGATGTCCACGGCGCCGGAGCGCACCAGGGTGTCGACGATCTCCAGCGCCTGCTCGCCGGCGTCGGGCTGCGACACCAGCAGGTCGTCGAGGTTGACCCCCAGCTTCTGGGCGTAGACCGGATCGAGCGCGTGTTCGGCGTCGACGAAGGCGGCCACGCCGCCCTTCTTCTGCACCTCGGCGACGGTGTGCAGGGCGAGGGTCGTCTTGCCCGAGGACTCGGGGCCGAACACCTCGATCACCCGCCCGACCGGCAGGCCGCCGATGCCCAGCGCCATGTCGAGGCCGAGCGAGCCGGTCGAGACGCTCTCGATCTCGGCGACCACCCCGGCCTTGCCGAGCTTCATCACCGAGCCCTTGCCGAAGGCGCGGTCGATCTGGGCGATCGCCGCCTCGAGAGCGCGTTGCTTGTCGCCGTCTTCCTTGCCCACCAGTTTCAGAGCCGCCTGTGACATCGCCTTCGTCTCCCTTGCCATGATTCCCATCTGGTTTCGGGAGAGACCCGCCATGGACCCGCCCCCTCGTTTCGTGAGCGGGACTATGTGCACGGTTTGTTCCGGTTGCCAATATGTTCTTTTTCGAGGCGCCGATGGATGCGTCCGAATTTGACGTATCGGGTGTCGCGCGGGCGTTAGAAGGAGAGGGTGTCCATCGCGGCCTCGGCGGCCGGAAGGCTTTCGGCGAAATAATGTTCACCGGGGGCGAGGTAGATGCCGACGTGCAAGGCGTCGCCGTTCCTCACGGCTTGTCCCAGGCCGCGAATGACCAGTCCCTCCTCGGTGGCGGCCTCGATATCGAAACGGACGCCACGGACGCCGCTGATCGTCACAGGCCGCAGGCCGGAGGTGGTCACCCGTTGGTATCCGAGAGCGGTCACGCTGTTGGCGATGAACTCCACCTGCTCGTTGATCGACATGGAGGCGTCATACACCGGCGTCGTCGCCTCGCGCCGGTTCGCCGGCTGGACGATATAGTCGCCGCTGGTCAGTCCTTCGCTCAGGTAGAGACGGTTGAGCAGCGGTCCGTCGATGCTGAGCAGGCGCACCTTCTTCAGGCCGGAGATCGGCGTGAAGTCGCTCCAGGCGCGGTTCAGCGTGACCTGCGACCCCTTCCCGACGGGATAGGCGCCGGCGGGCGCCAGAGTCACGGTCGTGCAGGCGGACAGGAGAAGGGCCGCGCCGAGTGCGGCGATCCGGGGCAGGGACGGAGTCTTCATGATTCAGCTTTCAATGCGGTGAGACTGTCCTCGACGATCCAGCGGTCGTCGGCGGAAGGCGCGAGATCGAGATAGGCGGTCCAGGCCTCGCGGGCGGCGTCCGGATTGCCCAGTCGCCGCTCAAGATCCCCGAGTTCGCGCCAGGCCGCCTCAGGCGCGTCGGAGTGCAGCACCGACGCGCCATAGGCGTCGCGGGCCTTCTCGAGATCTCCCTGTTCGCGTCGCTGGCGGAAGATCTGGCCGCGGTGGAACTCCACCACTCCGAGGTCGAGGCCGTCGCGGGCAAGGCGGTCGGCCAGGGCCAGCGAGCTTCCGAAGTCGCGGCGCGCGAGGTCCTGGGCCAGCCATTCGGCGAGGTGCGGCCGGATTGCGGCCCGGTAGCGCTCCCGTTCCTCGCGCCCTCCCGGTCGGTCGGCGGCCAGGGCGTCCAGAGCGGCGATCCGGTCCGCGGTCAGGGGATGGGTGCGGAACACGCTTCCCATGGCCTCGCTCTCGCGCACGCTGCGGAAACTCGAGAACCGCCTTTCGGCTTGCTGCTGTCGCCAGATCGCGGCGGCGGCGGTCGGCTCAAGGCCTGCCTCAACCATTCGCTCGAAGCCGATGACGTCGGCCTCGAATTCCTGGCCCCGCGAGTAGCTCATGATCGAGGAGGCGGCGGCCAGGTATGCGATGTCGCCGACGCCGGAAAGATCGACGCCGTAATAGGCGCCCGCTACGCCGGCCCCGACGCTGATCACCATGGCCGCGGTGGCCCAGGTCTTCTGGGTGTTCCACCGTTCGAGGGAGTGATTCTCTATGAAGTGGCCCAACTCATGTCCGAGGACAAAGGCCAGTTGGGCCTCGCTCTCCGCGCGGAGGAGAAGGCCCGACCATACCTCCATGTATCCGTTCGGGGCCATCGAGGCCTGCAGGTACGGGCGGTCCATCACGTAGACCCGGATGTCGCCGCAGTACTCGTCGGCGACGCGGCAGGCGACGCCGCGGACATATTCGGTCAGGGCCGGATCCGGGTTCAGATCCGCCGAATGCAGGGCGTCCTCCTCGGTGCGGGCCATGAGGCCCCAGAGCCCGCCCTCGACGGAATCGGGCGCCGGCGCCAGTCCGGGCGCGCGCTGCTGCGCCGCGGCCGGCGCCGCGACGGCCAGCAGGAGAGCCGACGCCGCGGTCGCCACGAGCCTGCGGCTGATCACAGGGGCGCCCCCGCCATCATCGAGTCGACCAGCGCCTGGGCCCCTTCCGGATCGCGCATGTCCGCGCCCGGGCCGGCGACGCCGACGTTGAACCAGACCACCTGACCGGTGCGCAGGTCGACGAGCGAAGTGAAGACCTGCTGGCTGCCCAGCGGGATGCCGACGCCGAGGGCGCTCATGACCACGAAGGTGGCGACGCGAGCGCTGGAGGCGTAGTTTCCCCGCCCGAAGGTGAACAGGGCGTAGTCCGCGTCGTACTCGTCGGCGAGCGTGCGAACGCCTTCGCCCAAGGTCCAGTCGAACGCGCCATCGTGGGTCGGCAGGGGAATCCCGCCGTACTCGAAGACCAGGATCGAACCGCCCACGGCCTCGTGCAGCCGGAGAAGCTGCCCGCTGCGGCCCTCCATGGCGTCGTCCGGATCGACCGCGCGGAAGGTGTGCGAGGATGAGGCGACCGATTGCTCCAGCGAAGCCTGGACGTTGCGGATCGCCTGTTCGGTCCAGTCGGCGCGAGCCTCCGACATGCCGGCCGCCGTCAGCAGCGACAGCTCGATGTCCGGTTCGACCAGCAGGATGGTCGCGCCCGGCTCGGGCGTCGTGACCAAGGTGGCGGTCCTGGTGTTAGTCGTCGTGCACGCCGCCGCCATCAGGCAAGCGACGACAATCAGAAGGCGCTTCATGCGCTATGCTCCCCCGTATCCCGGCGTCCAACTAACAGCCGAGCTTGATCCCGTAACAGAGGTGGTCGCGGAAGAACGGCGGTCGTTGATCGTCTGTGGCGCTCCCGCCACAGCCTGCTTCCGGGATCAGCTTGGGCTCGCCGGGGAAGCTGGCTCGATCACCCTCGCGGAGAGCGAAACGCCCACGCTCAGGACCAGCACCGCCGCCGCCGCCACCAGCAGCGGCCTGCGCAGGCGCTGGCCGGGCTCCAGCGGGCGGAGGAGCATGGCGCACAGGAGGGCGAGGAGGGCGAGGACGCCGGGGAGGTCCATGCCGACGCCGAGGAAGACCGGGTGGCCGAGATAGATGAGCCAGCCGACGCCGAGCACGGCCGCGAGCGCCGCGGGGGCCAGCGAGGGCCAGCGCAGCAG
>JAEYTA010000212.1 GCA_023434265.1 Pseudomonadota bacterium | reverse complement strand
ATCCAGACCGGGACCTCGTCGACAGGCCGCGGGGCGGGGCCGGCGGTGGCCGCGGCGGCCGGGGCGGCGAGGCGGTCGGAGACGGCGGCGGCCTCGACCTCCAGCGTCTCCACGACCAGGGGCTTGTCTCCGGCGAAGAAGCCGAAGCGCCGCCGGTGCAGGGCCTCGAACGTCGCGCGCATTTCCGCCGCCGGGCCGAACGGCACGGTCAGGGGCGTGTCGGAGCCGGCGAACTTGACCTCGGCGCGGGCGACGACGGCGATCTCCCCGTCCGCGAAGCCCTGGGCCGCCAGCTCGGCGCGCGCCGCCTGTTCGAGTGCGGCGATCCGCGTCGATGCGTCGGAGTCGTGGGCCGCCTCGAGCGGCAGGGCGGCGGTCGCCTGGCGGATCGCGCGCACCTCGGCGAGACCCATGCCGTAGGCCGACAGCACGCCGGCGAAGGGGTGCAGCATCACCCGGGTCATGCCCAGCGCGTCGGCGACGAGGCAGGCGTGCTGGCCCCCGGCGCCCCCGAAGCAGTTCAGCACATAGCGGGTGACGTCGTAGCCGCGCTGGATGGAGATCGACTTGATCGCCTCGGCCATGTTCTGCACGGCGATGGTGACGAAGCCCTCGGCCAGCGCCTCCGGACGGGTGGCCCGGCCGGTCGCCGCGGAGACGTCCGCCACCAGGGCCTCGAACCGCGACCGCACCGCGTCGGCGTCCAGCGGCTGATCCGCGCCGGGGCCGAACACGGCCGGGAAGAACTCCGCCCGCAGCTTGCCCAGCATGACGTTGCAGTCGGTCACCGTCAGCGGCCCGCCGCGGCGGTAGGCGCGAGGGCCGGGCACGGCGCCGGCCGACTCCGGTCCCACGCGTAGCCGGGCGCCGTCGAAGCGGCAGATCGAGCCGCCGCCGGCCGCGACGGTGTGGATCGACAGCATCGGGGCGCGCAGCCGCACCCCGGCGACCACCGCGTCGGAGGTGCGCTCGTATTCGCCGGCGAAGTGGGAGACGTCGGTGGAGGTGCCGCCCATGTCGAAGCCGATGACGCGGTCGAAGCCGGCGGCGCGCGCCGTCTCCGCCATGCCGACCACGCCCCCCGCCGGGCCGGACAGGATGGCGTCCTTGCCGCGGAAGGCCTGCGCCGCCGTCAGGCCGCCGCTGGATTGCATGAACAGGAGCGGCGTCGCCTCGCCGAGATCGGCGCCGACGCGATCGACATAGGCGCGCAGCACCGGCGACAGGTAGGCGTCGGCCACCGTGGTGTCGCCGCGCCCGACCAGCTTGATCAGGGCGCCGACCTCATGGCTGACGGAGACCTGGGTGAAGCCGATCCGGCGGGCGATGTCGGCCACCCGCCGCTCGTGTTCCGGAAAGCGCCAGCCGTGCACGAGAACGATGGCGACGGCGCGGAGGCCGGCGTCGTAGGCGGCCCGCAATCCACGCTCGGTCCCTGCCATGTCCACAGGCTTGTCCACAGTCCCGTCGGCGCGGACGCGTTCATCGATTTCGAGAACCGCTTCATAGAGTTGATCGGAGAGGCGGATGTGACGCGCGAACAATGCCGGGCGGCTTTGCCAGCCTATCCTCAGGGCGTCGCCGAAGCCGCGGGTGATGGCCAGGACGGTCGATTCGCCCTTGCGCTCGAGCAGGGCGTTGGTGGCCACCGTCGTGCCCATCCGCACCGTCTCGACCAGACCGGGCGGCAGAGGCCCCGGGGGCGCGCCAAGCACGCGGCGCACACCCTCGACGGCGGCGTCGGCGTACTGCTCCGGATTGTCCGACAGCAGCTTGCGGGTGCTGAGGCGCCCATCCGGCGCCCGCGCCACCACGTCGGTGAAGGTGCCGCCCCGGTCGATCCAGAAGCGCCAGCCGCCGGCCGCGTCGCTCATGCCGGGAGTCGGCCGACGGAGGCGGGGGCAGGCGGCATGGGCGGTCTCCGGTCGCGAAGCAGGGCCGTCAGCCTAGACCGCCGACAATTGCCGTCGCAAGCGGCCTAGGGCCCGCCGGCGACCGCGCCCGCGACGGCCATGGCGAGGGCCTCGAGATCGACCGGCCCGTCGATGCGGAGGCGGCCCGCTCCGGCGTCGCCGACCCGCAGGCTGTCATCGGACTCGGCGGCCTGCCGCGAGAGTTCGGCGCGCACGGCGGCGACGATCTGGGCTTCCATGTCCATGCGGCGGAAACGGCCCCCGGGGGACAGCGCTTCCGCCGGTTCAGGCCGCCGGGGCGCCGGGTTTCGCGCGCGCGGCCAGCACGTCGAGCACCTCCTGCAGGACGAGGCCGCGGGCGCGGAGCAGAACCAGCAGGTGGTAGAGCAGGTCGGCGGCCTCGGCGGCCAGTTCCTCGTCCGGTCCGGCGGCGCCGGCCAGCGCCGTCTCGACCCCTTCCTCGCCGACCTTCTGGGCGACCCGCTTCGGCCCCTCGGCGAGCAGGCGGGCGGTCCAGCTTTCGGCCGGGTCGGCGGCGGCGCGGGCGGCGATGGCCTGCTGCAGCCGGGCGAGACGGCCGAGGCCGGGGGCGTCCTCGTCGCCGAAGCAGCTGGGGCGGTTCAGGTGGCAGGCGTTGCCGACGGGACGGACCCGGAGCAGCAGGGCGTCGCCGTCGCAATCGGGGGTCAGCGAGACGACGTGCAGGCGGTCGCCCGAGGTCTCGCCCTTGCGCCAGCGCCCGCCGCGCGAGCGCGAGAAGAAGGTCGCCTCGCCGCTCGCCACGGTCTCGTCGAGGGCGGAGCGGTCCATGTACGCCAGGATCAGCACCTGCAGGGTGTCGGCGTCCTGCACGACGACGGGGATGAGGCCGTCGCCCTTGGCGAAGTCGAGGGTGGATGGGTCGAGGGTCATCGTCCTTCTCCCCTCGGGGGAGAAGGTGGGCGGCGGAGCCGTCCTGATGAGGGGGCTGGTTCAGGTCGCAGACCGGCCGAGAGTGCGGCCGAGGCCGGCAGCCCCCTCAACCGTCTCGCTCCGCGAACCACCTTCTCCCCCGAGGGAAGAAGGACGAGATCCCGGATCATGGTCGCACCTCCAGACCGCTGTCGATGAGAAACGCCTTCAGTTCGTGAATGGCCACGGCGCCGGTGTGGAAGACGCTGGCGGCCAGAGCGCCGGACACGTCCGCCCGCTCGAACACGTCCCGGAAATGCCGGGCCTCGCCGGCGCCGCCGGATGCGACCAGCGGGACGGTCAGCCTCGCCCGCGCGGCCTTCAGCTGTTCGAGGTCGTAGCCGCGCCGCACGCCGTCCTCGTCCATGCAATTGAGCACGATCTCGCCGGCGCCGAGGGCTTGAGCCTCGACGATCCAGTCCAGCGTCCGCCGACCCGCCCCCCGGCTGCGCGACGGGTCGCCGGTGTACTGATGGACCAGCCAGCCGTCGCCGCTGCGCTTCGAGTCGACGCCGACGACGACGCACTGGGCCCCGAAGCGGGTGGCCAGGTCGGCGATCAGCTCCGGGCGTTCAAGGGCGGGGGAGTTGATCGACACCTTGTCCGCGCCGTGGTCGAGGCAGCGGCCGGCCTGTTCGACCGACCGGATGCCGCCGGCGACGGTGAAGGGGATGTCGAGCAGGCGGGCGATGTCGCGCACCCAGCCGTAGTCCAGGGTCCGCCCCTCGGGACTGGCGGCGATGTCGTAGAAGACCAGTTCGTCGGCCCCCGCGTCGCGGTAGCGGGCGGCCAGCTCCGCCGCATCGCCCATGTCGATATGGCCCTCGAAGCGGACGCCTTTGACCACCCGGCCGTCCTTGACGTCGAGGCAGGGGATGATGCGCCGCGCGGTCATGCCGTCAGCGCCTGTTCGAGGGTGAAGCGGCCTTCGTAGAGGGCGCGGCCGACGATGGCGCCGGCGCAGCCGAGGTCGCGGGCGGCGGTCAGGTCGGAGAGAGCGGCCACGCCGCCCGAGGCCTGCACCTGCAGGTCGGGGCGGCGGCGGACGATCTCGCCCAGCAGGTCGAGGTTGGGCCCGGTCAGGGCGCCGTCGCGGCCGACGTCGGTGACCAGCAGGTGGCTGGCGGTCCCCGGCGGATAGCGGTCGAGCGCGGCCCACAGGTCGACGACCGCGGCTTCGGTCCAGCCCTTCAGCGCCGGGACCCAGCGGTCGCCGTCGGCCTTGACGTCGAGAGCCAGGGTCAAGCGGTCGGGACCGAAGCGGTCCAGCCAGCCGGCGACCTCGTCCGGCGCCGAGACGGCCAGGGAGCCGACCACCACGCGGGCCACGCCGGCGTCGAGAAGGCGCTGGACGTCGTCGGCGGAGCGCACGCCGCCGCCGGACTGGATGCGCAGGTCGACAGCGCCGGCGAGCTCGCCGATCAGGGGGTGCTGGACGGCGCGGCCGGCCTCGGCGCCGTCGAGGTCGACGATGTGGACCCACTCCGCGCCCGCCGCGGCGAAGGCGGCGAGGCGCGCGGCGGGATTGTCGTCGTACCGCGTCACGGAGTCGAAGCGGCCGTGCATCAGCCGCACGCAGACGCCTTGGCGGAGGTCGATGGCGGGGTAGACGATCATGCCGTGAGGTCCAGGAAGTTGCGCAGGATGCGGGCGCCGACGCCGGCCGAGCGCTCGGGGTGGAACTGGCAGCCCCAGCGGTTGGCGCTGCGCACGACGGCCGGAACCGGGCCGCCGTAGTCGGCGCGAGCGAGCGTCGCCGGCCCGTCGGGACAGACGTAGCCGTGGACGAAATAGGCCCAGGCGCCGTCCTCGACGCCTTCGAGGAGCGGGTCGGGGCGCACACACGACAGGCGCGACCAGCCCATGTGCGGCACGGGGCGATCGGCGGCGGGCTCGAGCCGGCGCACCGCTCCCGGGATCAGGCCGAGCAGGGCGGCGTCGCCTTCCTGGCTGGTCTCGAACAGCAGCTGCTGGCCGAGGCAAACCCCGAGCAGGGGGCGGTGGAAGGCGCGGATCGCCTCGACCAGGCCGAGCGCCTCCAGCTGCGCCATGGCGTAGCCGGCCGCGCCGACGCCGGGCAGGATCAACCGCTCGGCCGCGGCCACCTCGGCCGGGTCGGCGGTGAGGCGGACCGCGGCGCCGAGGCGCTCCAGCGCGAACTGCACCGAGGCGACATTGCCGGCCCCGTAGGCGACGAGGGTGACGTTCGTCATCCTTCTCCCCTCGGGGGAGAAGGTGGCCCGCAGGGCCGGATGAGGGGGATGGCCGGTAGAAGCTGTCCGCCGGAAACAGGGTCCGCGTCCGGCAGCCCCCTCATCCGAGCGGCTTCGCCGCCCACCTTCCCCCCCAGGGGGAGAAGGAAGGTCGTGGTTCCCATCACAGCACCCCCTTGGTCGACGGCACTTCGTCGCCCTCGATGCGAATGGCCTGCCGCAGGGCCCGGCCGAAGGCCTTGTAGACGGCCTCGGTCTTGTGGTGGTCGTCCTCGCCCGTGACGGAGACGTGGATCGCCGCCCCGAGGTGCTCGGCCAGCGAGCGGAACACGTGCGCGGTCAGGTCGGTCCGGTAGCTGCCGATGAAGGGCGTGGAGAAGCCGCCTTCGAACACCGGATACGGGCGCCCTGACAGGTCGATCGACACCTTCGCCTCGGCTTCGTCCATGGGCAGGACGAAGCCGTAGCGGGCGACGCCGCGCCGGTCGCCCAGCGCCTGCCTGAGCGCCTGCCCGAGGGCGATGGCGCAGTCCTCGACGGTGTGGTGCGGATCGGTGTGCAGATCGCCCTCGCAGGCGAGCCGCAGGGAAAAGCCGCCGTGCGCCGCGACCTGCTCCAGCATGTGATCGAAGAAGCCGACGCCGGTGGCGATGCGCACGGGCCCCGACGCATCGAGGTCGACGGCGCAGACGATGCGCGTCTCCCGGGTGTCGCGCACCGACTCGCCCGTCCGGTGCGGCCGGGCGGCGCACGCGAGTCCGAGCGCGGCCAGCAGCCGGTCGTTGGCTTCGCCCTTCGCCGAGACCGGCAGGCGCAACCGGTCGCCGTCGCGGTCGGCGGCCACGCCGAAGCGCGCCAGGTCCGCCAGAACGCGCGCGGGATCTCCGGGGCGGATCACCAGGACCGGGCCGACGCCCGGCTCCACCGTCATGTCCCGCGCCAGCGCCTTCGCCAGTCGCGCGCGTTCGCGTCCCACGGCGGCGATCCGCTCCGTCGTCTCGATCAGGCGCGAGGGGTCGAGGGCCTGCAACGCCAGACGGACCGACACCGCCGGCAAGGCCCAGGGCTCCATCGCCGACGCCAGCCGCGCCAGCGTCTCCGGCCGGCCCAGCGCCGCGCCGACCCGGGCCCCGGCGAGGCCCCAGGCCAGCGACAGGCTGCGCAGCACGACCAGATTTGGAAGGCCTGCGATCACCGTGGCCGCCGAGGGGGTGTCGGTGAACTCCGCCAGTCCCTCGTCGACGATCAGCAGGGCCGGGGCGACCCGGCCGGCCATCTCCGCCACCGCCTCGGGCGAGCCGACGCCGCGCACGATCACCGCGCCCACCGGGGCGTCGGGGGCGGGCCGGGCGTAGAGGGCGGCGAGGGTGCGGCAGGGCTCGGCGTCCGGCGCCTGAACGGTGTGGCCGTCGCGGGCGGCGAGGCGGAAGACCAGCTCCAGTCCGTGCGTCAGGCCGCGCACGGGCAGGACGCTGTCGGCCGGAACGCCGTAGATCTCGGCCATGCGGGCGGCCAGAGCCCGGGGCTCGGCCGGATAGCGGTCGAGGCCGTCGCCGCCGGAGACCAGCGGGGCGAAGGGGGCGGGGAGGTTGGCGAGGCTCATCGGCCGCTCCTCAGGTCCGCCGCCCGGGCGTGGGCCTCAAGTCCTTCCAGCCGGGCGAGCGCGGCCGCGACCGGGGCGAGGGCGGCGGCGCCGGCCTCGCTGACCGCCTGCACCGACATCGAGGTCATGAAGCTGGCCGTCGTGATGCCGCCAAGGGTGCGGGCGGCCCCGTCCGTGGGCAGGACGTGGCTCGGGCCGGCGGCGTAGTCCCCCAGCGTCTCGGCGGCCCAGCGACCCACGAACACCGCGCCGGCGGCGGCGATGCGCGGCACCAGCGCCTCCGGGTCCTCCGTCTGGATGGCCAGGTGCTCCGGGCCGTAGAGGTTGGCGACCTCGCAGGCCTCGACGAGGTTCCGCACCCGCAGGACGCGGCCCTGGGCGAGCGAGGCGCGGGCGACGTCGGCGCGGGGCAGGGTCGCGAGCTGGCGCTCCACCTCGGCGAGGGTCGCGTCGATCAGGCCCCGGCTGTCGGACACCAGCAGCACCTGGGCGTCGGCGTCGTGCTCGGCCTGGCTGAGCAGGTCGGCGGCGACCATCTCCGGATCGGCGTCGCGGTCGGCGATGACCAGCAGCTCGGACGGCCCGGCCGGCATGTCGACCGCGGGACCGCCGGCCCCGAAACGACTTTGGGCGGCGGCCTGCTTCTTGGCCTCGGCCACCCAGGCGTTGCCGGGTCCGAACAGCTTGTCGACCGGCGCGATCTCGCCGTCGGGGAAGGTCGCGCCAAAGGTCAGGGCGGCGATGGCCTGGGCCCCGCCGATCAGCCACAGCTCGTCCAGCCCGGCTTCGGCCGCCGCCACGATCATCGCCGGGTGCGGCTCCCCCTCGCGCGGCGGCGGGGTGACGGCCACGCGCCGCCCCACGCCAGCCGCGGCCGCCGGGATGGCCAGCATCAGCAGCGAGGAGAACAGGGGCGCGGTGCCGCCGGGCACGTAGAGGCCCGCCGAGCGGAGCGGCCGCCAGGCGAGGCGCGAGCGGACGCCCGGGGTGGTTTCGATCCAGGGCGAGTCCTCCGGCCGGGTGGCCTCGTGGAAGACGCGCACGTTCTCCGCGGCCACCCGAATGGCGCGGGTGGCCGAGGGCGGCAGGGCCGCGCGGGCCGCGGCCTCGGCGGCTTCGGTGATCGCGATGCGACGCGGCGGCGCGCCGTCCAGCCTGAGACTCCAGTCGGTCACGGCCGCGCCGCCGCGCGCCTGCACGTCCTCGAGGATGGCCCGCACGCCGTCGACGACGGCGGCGTCCCGGCGGCGGGCGGGGCGGGCGAGGGCGGCCACACGCCCGGCCTCGTCCAGGGAGCCCCAGTCGATGATTTCGCCGAAGATGCCGGGCATCACATCATCTTCTCGATCGGCAGGACGAGGATGGCCGAGGCGCCGACGGCCCTGAGCCGTTCCAGCGTCTCCCAGAACACCGCCTCCTGGCAGACGGCGTGCACGGCCACGGCGTCGTCGCGGCCGGACAGGGGCATCACCGTCGGGGCGCCCGCGCCGGGCAGGATGGCGGCGATATCGTCCAGGGCCGCGCGCGGGGCGTTCATCATCACGTATTTGGCGCCCTGCGAGGCGACGACGCCGGCCATCCGCTCGACCACGCTGTCCAGCAGGTCGGCCAGCGCCGGCTCGGGCGCGAGCGGCGAGCGGATCAGCACCGCCCGGCTGTCCAGCACCGTGTCCCGCGCGACCAGGCCGTTGGCCTCCAGCGTGGCGCCCGTGGACACCAGATCGCAGATGGCGTGGGCGAGCTTCAGCCGCGGGGCCACCTCCACCGCGCCGCGCATGGTGACGATGTCGGCCTCGACCCCCCTGGCCTCCAGCCAGCGGCGCAGCACGCGGGGGTAGGATGTGGCGACGCGCAGGCCCTGCAGCGAGGCCGGGCCGTCGTAGGCCAGCGCCGGCGGCGCGGCGATCTTCAGCGTGCAGCCGCCAAAGCCGAGCGGCATGACCACCTCGGCCACGGGCCCGCCGTTGCGCCCCTCCTCGAGGACGTTCTCGCCGACGATGCCGAGGTCGCAGACGCCGTCGGCGACGAAGGTCGGGATGTCGTCGTCGCGCACGCGCAGCAGGTCGATCGGGTAGTTCTCCACCCGGTAGAGCAGGTCGTTGTTCCCCTTGATGACGCGCAGGCCCGCGTCGCGGACGAGGTCGAGGCTGCGTTCGGCCAGGCGGCCGGATTTCTGGACGGCGATACGCAGCCGTCCCTGGACAGTACTCATGGCGGGAACTCAGGCTTTCAGACGGTCCAGCACCAAGCGGTAGCCCTGGTGCGGCATTTCCTTGAGGAAGCGGGCGACGCGGACGACGGTGGTCGGGCTGGCGTGCGCCTCGGCGGCGATCTCGCGATAGGAGCGGTCGCCCGCATGAAGCAGGCGGGCCACCTGCCAGCGTTCGGTGAAGGCGCGCAGTTCCGCCGGCGTGCACAGGTCGGTCAGGAAGACGTCGACCTCGTCGCGGGTCTTCAGGGCGAGAAAGGCGTCGTAGAGGGCGACCCGGTTGCGGGCCGCCGCCTCCGCGCCGGGGGGGTAGGACATGGTCATGGCGTTCCACTATGATGTAACAGTGGAACATGCAAGCCCCAACCGGGCCGTCCGCATGGCGCCGCTCCGCCCGGCCGGTCCGATGTATGGAATCCGATGTTCGCTTGACGGTTGTGGTTTTCGGCGCGACAGGTGGCGTCGTTCGGCCGCTCGGGCCGAGGGGGAAACTCACATGAAGTCCATAGTTTGCGGCCTCGCCCTGATGGCCGCCGTGCTTTCGCCGGCCGTCGCCAACGCGCAGAACGCCAGTCTGACCGCCAACTTCGGCGAGATTCGCATGAACGCCGGCTTCACGCCGGACCCGTACCGCGTCTCGCTCACCGCCGGCGGCTCGATCGACGCCTTCACCGACACCGACCTGCCCGGCGCCTGCGTCGGCAACATCAGCTCGGCTCCGGACTTTGAGGTGACCTACAGCGCCGGCGGCCTGCCGCTGGTGTTCCGCACCCTGTCGTCGACCGACACCACCCTGATCATCAACGGCCCGGACGGCCGCTGGTACTGCGACGACGACAGCTGGGGCGACGGCGACGCCGAGGTCCGCTTCAACCGGCCGCAGAGCGGCACCTACGACATCTGGGTCGGCACCTTCGGCGGCGGCACCGCCGCGGCCCAGCTGCTCATCACCGAAACGCCGTAAGGCGACGCGGTCGGGGGCCGGTCGCTAGCGGCCGGTCCCCGCCTCCGCGGCCGGGCAGGGGCGCGCCAGCGGCGCCAGGCCCAGGCAGCGACCGTCGAGATCGGCGGGGACGGACACGCCGGCCGCATTGGCCAGGGTCGGGGCGATGTCCACCGTGCGCACCGGCAATGTCCGTTCCTGTCCCGTCCGCCCCGCGCTCCAGAAGATCATCGGCACCCGACGGTCGTAGTCCCACGGCGTGCCGTGTCCGGCGACATAGCCGCCGACCGCCCCGGGGAAGGGCGTCATTCCCGGCTCCAGCGCGAAGATCACGTCCGCCGAGCGCACCGCCACGGTGCTGAGCGCGATCCGCTCGCGCAGGCTCAACATGTCCGGATGGATCGCCCGCGCCGCCGACGGCGTGGCGAGCAGGTCGTCGAGGGTGAAGGCCTCGATCACGCCCGGCTCTTCCCGCAGCGCCCCGGCCACCGCGACGGCGATCTCGCGACGTCGGGACTCCGACAGGGCGTCGTCGTCGCCCATCACATAGATGTTCGAGCCGTCGGCCCTGAGCGGGTCGAAGTCCAGGCCGAAGTCGGTCCGCACGCGGGCGTTCAGCCGCGCCATCAGATCGGGCGCCATTCGTCCCGCCTCGGGATAGCCGCGCGCCTCGAGCCGTTCGGCGAAGTCCGAACCGCCATGGTCCGCCGTCAGCACGACCATGGCCCCCGGGACATCCCTGATCGCCGTCATCAGCCGGCCGAGGGCCGCATCCATGCGCAACAGCTGCTGGCACATCTCCGGCCCCTGCGAGCCGTAGCGATGGCCGATGCGGTCGGTGCCCGACAGGCTGACGCCCAGCAGGTCGGTAGCTTCGCCGCGGCCCAGCCGCTGCTCGCGAAGCAGGGAGATCGCGGCCTCGACGGTCAGCTCGTCGAGCATCGGCGAGGTGTCGACCACCAGCCGCTGCGGCGGCACGGTCGAGTGGAACACGCCGTCGCCGATCGGCCAGTCGCCGGCGAGGGCGGCGCAACGTCCCTGCATCGGCTCCCACAGGGCGGGCCGCGCCGCCATCCGGGCGCGCAGGGCGGCGTTCAGGCCGGCGACGGGCCGCAGCCGATCCTCCGGGGTCTCGCCCGGCCGCAGATAGGTAGTGAAGCCGAAGCCGTCGGCCCACCAGAAGGTCCCGTCGGCGTGCGAGCCGGCCAGGTTGATCGCGCCGCGGTCCTTGCCCGAGACCGCGAACACCCGGCTGGCCGGGCTGGCCGCCTTCAGCCAGTCGCCCAGTCCGCTGGCCCGCAGGTTGTCCGGGCCGACGGGTCCGTTCTCGCCCTCGCCGCCGTCCGCGAGCCGGTTGGCGGGGGCGGCGAGGCAGTAGATCTCCTCGCCCGTGGCCCGGTCGATCCAGTCGTTGGCGGCGATGCCGGTCCGGTTCGGGTGCACCCCGGTCAGCACGGTCGAGTGGCCCGGGCAGGTTTCGGTGATGCCGTGGGTCTGGAAGCCGTTGGGGTAGACCAGGCCCTCGTCGGCCAGCACGCGCAGACCGCCGGTGAAGATCGGGCGGTACTGGTTGAACAGGTCGCTGCCGAACTGGTCGATGACGATGGTCACGATCAGCCGCGGCGCCGGCGGCTCGCCTTCAGGTTGGACGGCGGCCAAGGTCGGCGTCCCCGAGGCGGCCAGGGCGAGCGCCAGGGCGGCGCCGGTCGCACGACGATCCATCTTCTTCCCCCCTGTCCGGCTCACGGGTAACCCTCGCGGCCGGAACGATATTTTCTCCGTTCCCTTCGTCGTAGATGAGCGGGTGCGCCGACTCAAGGCGGCTTCGCGGGCGCGGGCGAGCCCACAACGAAAGCTTGATTTCGGCCGCACGCCCGGCGACGGTCGCGACGGGGACACCGCCGGGGGGCCACATGGATTCGCAGGACGCAGCCGACCTGATCTCGGAGCTGGCCGAGGACAAGGCCGAGCAGGCCGACGCGGAGCGGTTCCGCGGCCGCGCCGCCCTGCTTATCGCCATGCTGGCCGCGGTGCTGGCCATCGGCGGCATGGGCGGCGGCAACGCCACGGACGACATGATCGCCAGCAACATCGGGGCCAGCGACACCTGGGCCTTCTTCCAGGCCAAGAACATCCGCCAGACCGCCTACGAGATCGCCGTGGATGACATCGACACCGCCCTGCTCGAGCCGGGCCTGGCGCCGGCGCAGCGCGAGCGACTGGAGGCGCGCAAGGCCGACTATGTCGCCACCATCGCCCGCTACGACAGCGAGCCCGATCCCGAGGCCCCGGACGATCCCCTGCGCGGCGAGGGCAAGGCGCAGATCAGCGCCCGCGCCCTGGACTTCGAGGCGCAGTTCGCGACCGCCTCCGAGCGCGACAACAATTTCGATCTCGCCGAGATCTGCCTTCAGCTGGCGCTGGTGCTCGGCTCGGTGGCCATCCTCGCACTCAACCGGCCGGTGCTGATCGCGTCCGCCGCCCTCGGCGCGGTCGGGACCGTTCTGACGCTGAACGGCTTCCTGCTGGTGATCCCGTTGCCCCTCTGACCGACCGAGTGCTCATGACCGCCGCCCGTTCGCTCCGCCGCCCCGCGCTGTTCGTCGCCGGATGCCTCGCCCTGCCGCTGGCCGGCTGCCTCGAACCGGAGGTCGACCGCATCGAGGATCCGGTCGAGAAGGCGGCCTACCACTGTCGCTATGTGGTCGAGCGGGCCATCGCCACGCCGGACCAGCTGCGCGCCGACGGCGTGCTGCGCGACCGCATCGCCGATTTCGCCGAGCCCGAGGTGGAGCGCACGGGCGAGGTCGTCCGCTTCACCTGGGCGCCGGGCGCGATCACAGGGAAGGACGGCTCCGGCGCCCACGGCGGCGACTGCGTCATGGACATCACCGGCGGGCAGCAGCTGGTAGTCAGCGCGTCGCTCGACGGCCAGCCGCTGCACGCGGGATTCCGCTTCTAGCGCGGCGGACAGGTCGCGCCGACCGGGTAGATTTCCGTCTCGGCCGGCCTGGCGGGATCGTAGCAGACCGTGGCCGGCGCGCCCTGCAGGAAGTCGTCGCTGACGTCGCCGCTCTTTGTCGACTGATCGGTCAGGGTTCGACCGTCGACGACGTAGGCGTAGTGGACGATGGTGGTGTCGTCGCCGGACTCGGAATCAGTCTGGATCACCACGCGCGCCACCTGACCCGGCGCCGTGGCCGTCAGCGTCTTCAGGCGGCGGTCCTCCATCATTAGCAGGATGAAGATGAAGACGGCGACGCCGGCGAGAACGCCGCCGATGGTCAGAACGCGTTTGAGCATCCGGATATTCCGTATGAAAGGGCAGGGCGGCGCCCCCGATGTCGCCGCCCGCCGAAACAGAGCCTCTCAACCCTAAGGCGAGGTTAACCTTGGCGGTTCGCGTCACCGGAATCGCGCCAGAATCACCGTCGGGTCGTATGCTGGCCCCATGGCCGTGCTCGCCGCCCTGTTACGCCGCCGCCTTCGGGCGGCATCGCGCCCGTCGCCTCCGCCTGGCGCCGACGACGTGCGCCTGCTCGACACGCCCGATGCGGTCCTGATGGCCGAGGCCGCCTCCACCCTGGCCGCCATCGACCAGTCGATGGCCGCGCTCGAGTTGCTCCGGAGACGCAGCCGTCGGCCGGCGCCCGATCCGCACGGACCAGAAGCCCTGATCGACCTGGCTCTGCTCCGGCACGGCGTGGTCCAGTTCGTCGACTGCTTCGAGGCGGGCCGTCGGGCCGGCGGGCCTGACCCCGGGACCGCCTTCGGCGGCATGGACGGCGGCGCCGCCTTCTACCGCCACCTCTGCGCCTTCCGCGACCAGTTGTCGGGGCCCCATGCCCGCCTCGTCGGCGTGACCCAGCCCGTCGCCCTGTTGCGCCGGCCGGGCGACCAGCCCGTTCTCGTGGGCGTCGCCACCCGGACGCGTCGCCCCGACCGTCTCACCGACGCGGAGCTGGCCCAGATGATCGCCTTCATAGGACACGCACGGGCGGCCTGGACGGATCGGCTGGAGGAGATCCGCGCGCGGGTCGTCGATCACGCGCGCGCCCTGTCGCCGGAGGAACTGGACCGGCTGCCGTCGGCCCCGGCGCCGTGAACGCCGGCGCCGTTCAGGCCCCGGCGACCTCCATCTCCGGCAGGTTCAGGCGCGCGGCCTCGGCGGCGGCGGCGAAGCTGGCGCCGCAGGTGATCGAACTCCGTCCCACGGCCTCGATGCGGATGCGCGCCTCGTAGGCCTCGAAACTGTTCGGCGTTGCCGCCGCCAGCCGTCGCACGGCCACGAGGCCCATCTGCTTCTCGATCATGCTGCGCTGGCAGGCTTCTCTCGCCTGTCGCATCAGCGTGCCGACGCCGCCGCGCGCCGAGGCGGGCAGGGCGACCTCGCCGACCTCGACCGAGGCGCGGGCGCAGCGGTCCCGGGCCGCGCGCACGGCGGCGTCCGTCGGGATCTCGCCGCGGGCGCGCCAGCCCAGCTGGGCGGCCTCGACGGCGCTGTTGCACGCGGCCATCGAGTATTTGACCTCGGACCAGACCAGGTCGAATTCGCTCTGGCTCATCGGCCGGTCGGCGGTCTCCGGCAGGGCGTCGGCAAAGGAAAAGACGCTCTCGGCCGCGCCGGGGGACCATCCGCCGGCGATGGGCGAGATGGCCAGGGGAGTCTCGGGCAGGCTCATCGCCAGGGCCGTCACCGCCACGCAGGCCAGCGGCCGCGCCAGATTGCGCCGGGCCGGCTGCGGTATCCGCGTGTAGGGTCTCCTGACGGCCACGGCGGCCCCCCGGGCTGACGATGACCGTTCATATCATGGATCGCCGCCGGTTGAAGCCGCGGTCCGCCGCCGCGCGCTATCCGGGCCGTGGCCCGGAGGCGGGCCAGGAATGTTCTCCGTACGGCGCCTTCGCCGCGGGGGCGTAGGTGTAGCCGACGCCCCACACGGTCTGGATGGGCCCGTCTCCGTTCAGCGAGTTGAGTTTCTTGCGCAGGCGACAGACCGTGGTGCGGAATCCCCGGGCGCCGCGCACCCCGGCGCCGAGCGCCTGCGCTCCCGCCTCGCAGGTGAACACCACGCCGGGGTTGCTGAGGAACAGGTGGAGAGCCGAGGCGTCGGCCGGCGACAGCAGGACGCTCTCGCCGTCCGGACTGATCGCCGTGCGCGTCACCGCGTCAAGTCGCCAGCCGCCGAGGACGTCCGGGAGTGGGCCTGCGGGGGCGTCCTGCCGGCCGGTGCGGCGGAGCAGGGCGCGCGCCCGGGCGAGCACCAGCCGATCAGTCGCGTGGCCGGTCAGCAGGTCGTCGGCTCCAAGTTCGAGGGCGACGATCTCGTCCACGACGTCCGCGCCGGCGGCGAGGATCAGGAGCGGCACGCGCGGGCCGGCCGAAACGGCCTGGCAGAAGGCGAGTTCGTCTCCGATCAGCGACGGACACTCCAGCACGATCATGTCCAGCTTCGTCGCCCGCATCATGTGTCGGGCGCCCGGGATGTCGGCGCATTCCAGGACCGTGAAGCCGGCGTCCTGAAAGAGCGCCGCCAGCCGGGCCCGCCCGGACGCGGCGCGACCGACGACCATCAGGGTGGCGAGGTCGCCGGCCGGCTCCGCCCGGCTGGTCCCCGACCGGTCCACGGAGAAGGCCCCGCGCCTGGTTGTCGCGACGGCGGCGTTCACCGGCCGGTCTCCCGACCGCCCGACGCCGCGACGGAGCGGCCGTCGAGCTGCGTTATCCTGGGTGGAAATGACTTTCCAGTAATCGTCTGGTCCGGACAAATTGTCCCGCGACGAGGCCGGAGTGCGTGGAGTAGAACGCTCCGCCGTCCAGAGTATGAGGCACGATTTTGACTTCCGCGACCGCCGATCCCCTGCTGGAGCAGACGCTGCTCGCCGTGGAGTCCCTCAAATCGGCGGGGTCCCAGCGATGCGTGATCGCCAGGGTGACCACCTTCCTCCAGCAGTTCGGCTTTTCGGCCTTTGGCCTGACCCGGACGCCGCGCGCCCCGGGCGCCGAGCCGGACGTCATTCTCGACGCCTGGCCGGAAGGCTGGTCCGAGCACTACCGCGACGCCGGGCTGCACCGTCACGACGCCATCACCCAGCATGCGCTGAGCGCCCAGGACGTGTTCGCTTGGGACGAGGTGCCCGGCGACTACAACTTGGACCCGAAGGCCGCCGCCATCGCCCACGACGCCGCCGAGTTCAACATGCGCGAGGGTCTGTGCGTGCCCCTTCCGTCCGCGCTGGGCGTCGGCAGCCTGTGGCTGGGCGGCGCGCGGATGGAACGGGCGCCGGGCCTGAAGCGGGCGGCGCGGCTGCTGGCCTATCACGTCTGCGAGGCCGTCGAACGAAGGCGCGGTGAACTACGCCAAGCTGGAGACCCGCGGTCTGGACTTCACGGCCCGCTACCGGCTCGACCTCGAGGAGGCCTTCGGCCGCAACTGGGGTTCGCTGGACTACTCGCTGGGCGGCCTGTGGCTGATCGAGCAGAAGCAGTTCCTGAACGCCGACGATCCGTCGGACTTCACCGAACTGTCGAGCAACATGTACTACCCGCGCGTCCGGTTCACGTCCTCGCTGACGTGGCAGCCGAACGACATCTGGAGCGTGAACTGGACCGCCGACTGGCAGACGGCCCAGGACAGCGTCCGGATACGCGACGTCATGGCCAACAACGACCAGCGTCCTTACGCGGAGTACAACACCGGCGACTTCACCCGCCACGACTTCACCGTGCGCTGGAACGTCCGCGAGGACCTGTCCCTGCGCGCCGGGGTGGTGAACGCCTTCGACGCCGAACAGGCGACCTACCTGGGGACGACGCTCTACTCGAACTTCGACCCCTACGGCCGACGCTTCTTCATCGGCCTGAACTACCGCCCGTTCTAGGACGGGGAGGGGGCGGTCCGGCCGGGCCGCCCCCTTTTTTTCGCCGGCGGGTCGGTCGGAACCCACGGTTGACTCGGCGTCGGCCGCCACTATGGCTTGGGGGTCGGAGGCGGGCGGATGAAGGATGCAGGACAGGGCTACCCCCACAGATGACGCCCTGGTCCGGGCGCACGCCCGGCTGCTCGAGGACGCTTCGCTCCAGTTCGACCGCACCGGCTTCGATCCCCCGACCCCGCCGGGTTGGCTGAACTGGATCGGCGACCTGCTCCGCGCGGCGGGGCCTGTTCTGAAATGGGTGTTCTGGATCGGCGTGGCGCTTGTCGTCGGCCTGATTCTCTATGCGATCGTCCGCGAGATTCTGCGCCTGCGCGCGCCGCCGCCGAAGCCGGAGAAGCCGGCGTCGATCGCCGCCGCCGAATGGCGGCCGGACGCCCGCGCCGCCCGCGACCTGCTGGCGGAGGCGGACAGGCTGGCCGCCGCCGGACATTACGCCGACGCCGTGCACCTGCTGCTGCTGCGCAGCGTGACGGACATCGAGAAACGTCAGCCGAGGGCCCTGCGCGCGTCCCTGACCTCGCGGGAGATCGCCGTGCTGGAAGCCCTGCCGGAGTCCGGCCGGTCGGCCTTCGGCCTGATCGCCCGCGTCGTCGAGGGCAGTCTGTTCGGGGGCGCGCCCGTGAGCGCCGACGCCTTCGCCGACTGCCGCCGGGCGTATGAGGCCTTCGCCCTGCCCGGGGCGTGGTCCGCATGAGCGCCGCGGCGAAGTCCACCGACCGCGCCTTCTCGGCCGGCACGATTCTCGTCGCCGTCCTCGTCGGAGTCGTGGCCCTGGCCGGGATCGGCGTGCTGTCGGCCTATGGGCCGGAGTTGCGCTCGGGGAACGACGGCGGCGGGCACGCCCTGTCGCGGGCCGCCACGGGCTATGGCGCGCTTCCGGTGCTGCTCCGGAACACCGGAAGGCCGGTGGTGCTGACCCGGGGGGCGATGAGCGAGGCCTCTTACGAAAGCGTGCTGGTGCTCACGCCGACGCCCGCCACCCGCCCCGACAGGATCGAGGACATCCTGCACGACGGAGCGACCCTGATCGTCCTGCCCAAATGGCAGACCGTCCCGGACTCGCGGCGTCCGGGCTGGGTGCGCACCCTGGGCGCCCTGCCGCCTGAAGCGGCGCTGGGGCCGTTGCCGGAGGCCCTGCACAAGGACACCCGACTGCCGATGCGGTCCGGGCGGGCGACCGTCGCCCTCCGGCGGCCCGACGGCTCCCCCGTCGGCGCGCCGGTCGAGGTCGAGAGCCTGCGCACCTTGTCGGGTCCGGGATGGATTCCCGTGGTGGTCGACGAGGGCGGTCAGCCGGTGCTCGTCCGGCACCGGGAACAGCGCGTCTATGTCCTCGCCGACCCCGATCTGATCAGCACGCACGGGCTGAAGACGCTGGCCGGGGCGCGCACGGCCCTCGCCCTGGTCGACCTCGTCGCGCCGCAGTCGCCGGTGGTGTTCGACCTGACGCTGCACGGACTGCAGCGCACCCGCAACCTGCTGCGCCTCCTCCTCGAGCCGCCGCTTCTGGGCATGACGCTGGCGCTCGCGGCCCTGGCGGCGCTCGCCGGCCTGCAGGCGACGGTCCGTTTCGGGCCCGCGCGCACGCAAGGCCGGGTCATCGCCATCGGCAAGCGGGGTCTGGCCGACAACACCGCCGGACTGGTCCGGCTGGCGCGGCGCGAGCACCACATGGCCGCGCCCTACGCCCTGCTGACCCGGGCCGCCGTCGCCCGCGCCATCGGGGCGCCGCGGAACCTCGACGACGCCGCCCTCGACGCCTTCCTGGACCGCGTCAGCCGCACTGTCGGCGCGACCCATACATACTCCGCCCTGGCCGCCCAGGCCTCGGCGGCCCGCACCCCCGGCGACCTGATGCGGATCGCCGCCGACCTATTTCGCTGGAAGCAGGAGCTGACCCGTGCACGTCAATGAGGTGAGAACGATCGCCGGAAGCATCCGCGCCGAGGTGGCCAAGGCCGTCGTGGGCCAGGACGACGCCGTCGACCTGCTGCTCACGGCGCTGTTCGCCGGCGGCCATGTGCTGCTGGAGGGCCCGCCCGGCACGGCCAAGACCCTGCTGGCCCAGAGCTTCGCCCGCGCCGTGGGACTGAACTACGGGCGCATCCAGTTCACGCCGGACCTGATGCCGGGCGACATCATCGGCTCCAACCTGTTCAACTTCCAGACGTCGAGCTTCACGCTGACCCGCGGACCCGTCTTCTGCGAACTGCTGCTGGCGGACGAGATCAACCGCACCCCGCCAAAAACCCAGGCGGCCCTGCTCGAGGCCATGCAGGAGCGGCGCATCACCATCGATGGCGAGGCCCACGCCCTGAGCCCGCGCTTCACCGTCGTGGCCACCCAGAACCCGATCGAGCAGCAGGGCACCTACCCGCTGCCCGAGGCCCAGCTGGACCGGTTCCTGTTCAAGCACGTGCTGGAGTATCCCTCCCTGGATCAGGAGCGCGCCATCATCGCCGCCCACGGATCGCGCACCGGCCAGATGGACCCCGTCGCCCTGGGCATGGAGACGGTCGCCACGGCGGACGTGATCGGCGGCGCCGTGGACGCCGTCGCCGACGTGCGCCTGACCGACGAGGTCATCGGTTACATCGCCGACCTGGTGCGGGCCACGCGGGATTCCGCCGACGTGGAGACCGGCGCCTCGCCCCGCGCCGGGGCCATGCTGGCCGTGGCGGCGCGGGCGCGGGCCGCCCTCGACGGCCGCGACTACGTCATTCCGGACGACGTGAAGGCGCTGGCCGTTCCCGCCTTGCGGCACCGGCTGGTGCTGTCGCCGGCGGCCGAGATCGAAGGCCGGCGGGTCGACCAGGTGCTGTCCGGGCTGGTGGACCAGGTGGCGGCTCCGCGGTGATCTATCCGACGCGCCGCGCGGTGGTCCTGATGGCGGCGGGCGCGCCCGTCGCCCTGGCCGTCGGCGTGCTGACGCCGGCCGGCTGGCTGGCCGGCCCGGCGTGGGTCGCGGGGGTGCTGCTGCTCGTCGTGCTGGACGCCATGGCCGGCGGCTCCCGGACGGCCTTGACCCTTGAGGCGCCGGAACCTGTTCGGGCGGCGGTCGGACGCCCCGGCCTGGCCGCGCTGCGGGTCCGGTTCGCACCGGGGGGAGCCGCGCCGCGCGCCGTCGAGGCGGCCCTGTCCGGCGCGGGCCGGCTGGGTCTCGAGGACGGTTCTCGACGGGCGTCTGTCGGGAACCGCGCCGTCGACCTGGCCTTCCCCTTCACGCCGGAGCGACGCGGCGACGCCGAACTGGAGGATCTGTGGGTCCGCTGGTCGGGCCCCATGGGGCTGGCCTGGAAGCAGAAGACCTTCCGGCTCGGTCTCCCCGCGCCGGTCACGACCGACCTGCGGGGGGTTCGGGACGAGGCGGTCCGGCTGTTCGCCCGCGACGCCCTGTTCGGCGCCAAGACCCAGCTGGAGATCGGGGAGGGGGCCGAGTTCCAGGCCCTGCGGGACTACCAGGCGGGCATGGATCGCCGCACCATCGACTGGAAGCAGTCGGCGCGCCACGCCGACCTGCTGGCCAAGGAATTCCGCACCGAGCGGAACCACAACGTCATCATGGCCCTGGACTGTGGTCGGGCGGCCTGCGAGCCGGTGGGCGGCATGCCGCGCGTCGACCGCTTCATCCACGCGGCCCTGCTGCTTTCATGGGCCTGCCTGCGGTCCGGCGACCGGGCGGGCCTGTTCGCCTTCGATTCCCATCCGCGCCTGTCCACCGGCGCCGTGGGCGGACTGAACGCCTTCCGCATCCTGCAGAGGCTCGCCGGACGCATCGACTATTCGACGAACGAGACCAACTACACCCTGGCTTTGGCGACGCTGTCGGGCGAACTGCAGCGCCGGTCGCTGATCGTGCTGTTCACGGACTTCACCGATCCGACCGCCGCCGAACTGATGCTGGAGTCCCTCGGTCGGCTGCTGAAGCGGCATCTGGTCCTGTTCGTCGTCCTGCGCGACGAGGAGCTGGAAAGCCTCGCCGCCGCCGCGCCGGACTCGGCCGAGGACGTGTCGCGGGCGGTGGTCGCCGGCGCGCTGCTGCGCGAGCGCGACACCGTCATCGCCCGGCTGCGCCGAATGGGCGCTCACATCGTCGACGCGCCGGCCGCCCAGGTCGGCCCCGAACTGGTCAACGCCTGGCTGGACCTGAAGCGGAAGGACCTGCTGTGACCGACGCGCGCACTCCCGGCCTGCTCAAGAGTCAGCGTTTCCGCCAGGCGCGCGAGGACGACTGGCGCCGCCTGGAGCGGCTGATGGACAAGGCCGAGAAGGGCTCGGCCGCCAGACTGTCCGACACCGAGATTCTCGCCGTGCCGGTGCTCTACCGGTCGACGCTGTCCGCCCTGTCCGTGGCGCGCGAAACCTCGCTGGACCAGGGGCTGATCGACTATCTGGAGACCCTCTCCGCCCGGGCCTACTTCTTTGTCTACGGCTCGCGGGCGACGCTGCAGGATCGCCTGGCGTCGTTCTTCCGCCGCGACTGGCCCGCCTCGGTGCGCGGCCTGTGGCGCGAGACCCTGGTTTCCGCCGGGCTGATGCTGCTCGGCGCGCTGGTCGGCGGATGGCTGGTGATGCACGAGCCGGAGTGGTTCTACGCCTTCGTCCCCGGCGACCTCAGCGGCGGCCGCGATCCCGCCGCCTCGACCGAGACCCTGCGCGCCACGCTCGACGGCACGGACGAGGCCGGCGGCCTGTCGGTCTTCGCCGCCTTCCTGTTCACTCACAACGCGCAGGTTGCGCTGCTCGCCTTCGCGCTCGGCTTCGCCCTGTGCGTGCCGACGGCCCTGCTGATCCTCTACAACGGGGCCACCCTGGGAGCCTTCTTCGCCCTGTTCCTCAGCCGGGGACTGGGGGTCGAACTGGGCGGCTGGCTGTTGATCCACGGGGTCACCGAGCTGTTCGCGGTCGTGCTGGCGGGCGCGGCGGGCCTGCGCATCGGCTGGTCGGTCGCCTTTCCGGGTCGCCAGCGGCGTCTGGACGCGGCGGTCGAGGCCGGCCGCGCGGCGGGCGTGGCCGTGGGCGGGGTCGTCGTGATGCTGCTGTTCGCGGGCCTGCTGGAGGGCTTCGGCCGCCAGCTGATCGCCGACACGGGCGCGCGCTACGCGGTGGCGGCGGCCACGGCCCTGGTCTGGGGCCTGTATTTCTACGGTCCGCGAGCGAGGGCGTCCCATGTCCGCTGAGACCCTCCCCGGCCAGCGGACCGAGCGCGTCTTCGTCACCCCGGAGGGGGTCGACCTGCGCCTGAACATCGCCGACGCCGGCCAGCGCGCCGCCGCCTTCCTGCTGGACGCGGCCATCATCGCCGGCGTGCTGGTCGCCTTCACCATCGCGCTGATCCTCGCCGGCGTCGGCGCGGCCGGCGCCGCCGGGATGGCCGGGGTCGAGATGATCGCGGTGATCTGGCTGGTGGTCTTCTTCCTGCTGCGGAATTTCTACTTCACCGCCTTCGAGCTGTCGGCCGCCGCCGCCACGCCGGGGAAGCGCGCCATGGGCCTGCGCGTCGCCTCGCGCGACGGCGGGCGGCTGAGGGCGGAGTCGGTGTTCGCCCGCAACGCCATGCGCGAGCTGGAGGTCTTTCTGCCGCTGTCCCTGCTCGGCGCCCGCGCCAGCGAGGGCGGGGTGGCGGGCTGGCTCTGGCTGCTGGCCCTCGTCTGGGCGGCGATCTTCGTCTTCTTCCCCCTGCTCAACCGGGACCGGCTGCGTCTGGGCGACCTGGTCGGCGGCACCTGGGTGGTGCGCGCCCCGCGCCGTCGCCTGATCCGCGACATGGCCGACGACGGCGCGGCGCGGCTGCCCGCCTTCGCCTTCACGCCCGCCCAGCTCGAGGCCTACGGGGCCCGGGAGCTGCACGTCCTGGAGTCCGTCCTCCGTCACAGCGACCGACGCACGATGCAGGCCGTCGCCGAGCGGATCGCGACCAAGATCGGCTGGACCCGCGACCCCCTGCAGAGCGACCGCGACTTCCTCAGCGCCTATTACGCCGCCCTGCGGGGCCGGCTGGAGCACAGGCTGCTGATGGGGGTCAGACGCCGCGACAAGCACGACGTCTGAGGGCTCAGTCGAAGACCGAAGCCAGGATCTCGGCGCCGGCGCCCTCCTTGGCGGTGCGGAGTTCGTAATAGAGCGCCGCCACCCCCGCCGAGGCGACCACGCCCGACAGGACGCTGACCGCCGGCCCCGCGATCAGATCGACCCACAGGTTCGGGGCGCCGTCGAGGATGGACCCGCCCGTGGCCATGCCGAGCCCGGTGAGGACCGCGCCGATGATCCACGACAGGACCGCATAGATCACCAGCAGCCCGAACACCGGCCAGCGGTGGCCGCGGGTCAGGTCGCGGCTGCGCTGCAGGCTTTCGAACACGCCGCGCTTCTCCACCACCACGGCCGGGGCCGCCACCGACCACAGCACGCACAGGATCACCCCCGGCACGATCAGCAGGAAGAAGCCGATCAGGATGCCGATGCCGGCCACGATGGCCAGGCCGAGCAGCGGCAGGAACATGCGCACGCCGACGTCGAAGGCGTCTCCGAAGCTCGTCGACTTGCCGTTGAAGCCGTTCACCGCCGCCTTCACCACCATGCCCTGCAGCACGTACATGCCGACGAGGTTGAGCACCCAGCCGACGGCCGCGATCAGGAAGCTGGACAGCGCGTCATCCGCGCCGGTCAGGAGCGAGCTCTGGCCGAAGGCGAACAGGGCGCTGGGCGCGCCCACCAGCACGAGGGCCGCGCCGAAGAAGACGGCCGCGTTCCGGGAGATGGTCGCGAACGTCCGCTGGATCACCCGCCCCAGGTCGAAGTAGCCGGCCCGCACGGGGCCGACGGGGCTCGGCGACGGCTCGACAGCCGTCACGTTCCGGGCTTGGAGATCCTCCGTCGGCTCGAACTCCACGCGCTGACGGGCCCGCGGCGGCGCGCCCGGGCGCACCTCGGCGGCCGTGAACAGATAGCGCGCGCCGTCGTCCCCGACGATCGCGCCCATGCCGGTCGCCTCGTCGAACGTCAGAACCTCACCCCGCATGCGCCTCTCCCTGCATCCACGAACGGCCAAGGTAGAAGGGCGGCCTCCGCCTGGCCAGACCCGAGGCGCCGGCCCGCGCAATGTCAGGGCGCGAGGTGCGACGTGTTCGATCACATGGCCCAGCCAGGTGCCCTCGGCCATTCGCTCCACCAGTCCGCCCGGGCGACCGAGCGAACAGCCGTGCCGGGCCAGACCGGGCAGGCGCTCGAGCAGCGCTTCGGAGAGGCCGGGCAGGGCGCTCGTCGGAAACGCTTCGAGCGTGCCGAGGTCCAGCTGGATGCGGATCATCGGCCGCTGACTGTAAAGGTGAGGGCCGCGATAGACCCGCCGTTCGAGGATCTCCAGCCGCGCTGATTCAGGCGTCGCCGTCATGCGCGCGCGCCCGCCTGTCCGGCGAGCACGCCCAGCGACATCACCCGCACGAGGAAGGCGGCGCCTTCGGCCCGTGTGCGGGCCATGCCTTCGGCGAGCACGGTCGCATCGTCGTGGGCGATGGCCGCCCATCGCCAGCCTTCGCCCTCGGGGCGCAAGGTCCATTTGTAACCGGAATGGTTCATACGCAGTCTTCCTGTCGGCTGCGGAACACCCGGCTCCCGCCCCGGTTCCTGTGTCGGTTAGTCGACACAGATTACCATGGAACCGATTGTTTCTATGGGGGAACCAGCGACGCCGTTCGGGCGTATAGGAGCGTCGCTCCGCCCGGAACAATTGTATGAACCCTGTCCAAAACCCGACGCCGCTCCGACCGGAACTGGCCAGCCCGGCCGCCTTCCACCAGCGTCTGGCGAGGTGGAACCATCGTCGCCTGCAGCCGGGCGTTCCCTACGAGGGGTGGGCTGACGACGTCCGCGAGGACGCCGAGATGATCCTCACCGAGGGCGCCTTTATCGAGCGCCTGCGCAAGGACGCCCAGCCCTGGCTCGCCGACCTGCCGAGTGACCCGGCGGGCTTCGTCGCGTGGTTCGAGGCGCTGAAGGGCCGGGGGCCCGGCGAGGACGATCCTCTGTTCCCTTGGCTGGCCGAGGGGGCCGACCTCGAGCAGATGCGCTGGTTCCTGCTGCAGGAAGTGGCCGGCGAGGCCGGCTTCGAGGACCTCGTGGCCATGGCCCAGGTGAAGATGCCGGATCGGCCCAAGCTGGAACTGGCCCGCAACTACTGGGACGAGATGGGCCGCGGCAACGCCGCCGGCATGCACGGGCCGATGCTGGGCCGGCTGGCGGACCACCTCGAGCTGCGTCCCCGGATCGAGGAGACGGTCTGGCCGTCTCTGGCCCTCGGCAACGTCCTCGTCGCCTTCTCGACCACCCGGCGCTACGCCTACCACGCCCTCGGCGCCCTCGGGGTCGTGGAGCTCACCGCGCCGTGGCGCGCCGCCCATGTGGCGGCCGGCCTGAAGCGCCTCGGCGTGGGGCCGGATCGCAAATACTACGCCCTGCACGCAACTCTCGACGTCGAGCACTCGCGGACGTGGAACGAGGAGGTGCTGACCCCGCTGGCGGAGTCGCATCCCGAATGCATCCGCAGCCTCGCCGAGGGCGCGGTGATGCGGCTGATGGCCGGGGCCGCCTGCTACGAGGCCTATCGCGAGCATCTGTGGGGACCCCAGGCCCGGCTGAGGTCCGCTTGAGCGACGGCGCGCCGGAGGCCGGCCCGGGCCTGCATGCGGCCCTCGTCGGCCTGCTGGATCGCCTCGAGGAGGCCGGCTACCACTTCGTCACCCCCACGCCGGCGACGCACAGGACGGTCGCCGAACGTCGCGACCGGGCGACGCCAGGCGACCTCCGCGACATCTTCGGCTGGTCCCGTCCCTTCGCCGCCGGCGATCTGCCCGGGGAGCTGTTCGACCTGCTCCGCCGGGCGCGGGCGTTGGATACCGCGGGCGACCTGTTCCGCTCCGCCCTCCGCGTCAGCACCCTCGACGGCCGCCTGCATCTCCACTCGGCCCCGGGCTCCGCGAAGGACGCTGTCTTCCTCGGGCCGGACAGCTACCGTTTCGTGCGCTTCCTCGCGCAGGCGCTCCCCGGAGCGACGCCCCGCCGCGTGCTCGACATCGGCGTCGGCCCCGGCGCCGGGGCCCTGGCCCTGGCGGCCCGCCATCCCGGGGCGGAGGTCGTGGGCGTCGACGTCAATCCCGCCGCCTTGGGCCTGTTGCGCGCCAACGCCACCCACCAGGGCCTCGACGTCGCCGGCCTGCTGGGCCCCGGCCTCGACACCGTGGCCGGCCGGTTCGACCTGATCGTCGCCAATCCGCCCTACATCGCCGACCCGGACGGCCGCACCTATCGCGACGGCGGCGACGGTCTCGGCGTGGCGCTCGGACTGTCGTGGGTGGAGGCCGGCGTCCAGCGGCTCGCCCCCGGCGGCCGGATGATGCTCTACACCGGCAGCCCGATCCGCGACGGCCGGGATCCGGTGCAGGATCGCCTGCGCGCGCTCGCCGACGAGCGCGGCCTCGACCTGGACTATTCGGAGATCGATCCGGACGTGTTTGGCGGCATGCTGCGCCGCGACGCCTACCGCGAGGTCGAACGCATCGCCGCCATCGGCGCCGTCCTCGCCCGCCGCGCCTGACCGCCTTAGCCGAGCGGCTTCTGGTAGATGTCCTGATGCGCGGCCCGATCGGCGACGAGGCGGGCGATGTCGTCCAGCACCTCGTCCGGGGCGCGGCCCTTGCGTTCCGCCGAGTCCAGCAGCGCGCGGATGCGGGCGAGCTCGTCCGCCCCGGTCCTGCGTCGCGCCGCGCCTGTGTCCGTCGATGTCTCGAGCATGGCTGTGGTCGCCTCCGTGGCTGGAGAACAGCCTTGATGGCGGCGGGTTCCGCCCGGCCCGGCGGGCCTTAGGCCGGGGTCAGCTCCGCCCGCGCCCCGTGCCGGGCGCGAAGCTTCATCGGCCTTCCCCGCACCCACAGCCGATCGCACTCGATGGCGCTCCAGCCCTCGGGCAAGACGACCTCCCGGGCGGGCCAGGTGTCCGGGTCGCCGGACGTGATGTTCAGGGCCGGGAAGCCGGTCAGCAATCCTGTCAGGAAGCCGCCGATGTTGGCGAAGAACGGGCCCGACGCGACCCCGCCGGGCACCTTGTCCAGGCGATACTCCAGCGTCTGCTGGAAGCGCGGATACTGGTAGAGGCCGTAGCCCTCCTCCAGCAGCTTCAGCGACAGGGCGCGGTCGCCCGCCCAGGCGGCCCACACGCCGTAGAGCGCGGGCAGCATCGGCGAGCCCACGTAGCCGCGCCACAGGTCGAGATAGAAGCGCAGCGTCCGGGCCTCCACCTCGGGATCGAGCCTGGCCCAGTAGGGGAAGATCGCCATCAGCGGCGAGGGGGTGGAGCCCTTCTCCTCGTCCACACGGTAGCCGTCGTGGGCCGCGACGACCCCGTCCTCGCGCGTCGGCACGCGCAGACCGGCGGCGACCTCCGCCCACGACGGCCGGGGGGTGTAGCCGAGGCTCCCGGCCGCCTCGGCGGCGCGTTCGAGGATGACCTGCGCCGCCAGCAGGGTCAGGGCGTCGTTGTCGTCCATCGCCACCCGCTCGGCGGGGCCGCCGCCTTCCCGCAGGTCGAAGCCGTCGCGCGTCCGCGTCACCCGGTCGACGAACCAGTCGGCCACGCCGGACAGCACGGGCCAGGCGTTTTCGCGCAGGAATTGCACGTCGCCGGTGGCGTCGGCGTAATAGGCGAAGGCGCGGGCGACGTGCAGGTTGACGTGGTCCTCGCGCGCCGCCGCGCGCGCCCCGCCGGGCGTGGCCTCCTCGCCGTTCAGGGGGCTGGCCTCCCACGGGAACTGCAGTCCCAGCCGGCCCAGCAGCTTGGCGTTGTTCCGCGCCGCCTCCAGCCCCCGCGTCCGGAACTCCAGCATCGCCCGCGCCGCCTCCGGCTGCAGCAACGCCACCGGCGGCCCCGCGAACGCGTCCACGTCCCACATCACGTGACCGTAGTAGTAGTGGTAGTCCCACCAGCTGGCCAAACCGTAGATCGAGGTCGACGCCGGCGAGGCGGAGTGGACCGAGGTGTTCAGGTAGAAGTAGGCGGCGTCGGCCATGGCCTGCCATTTGCGCTCCGCGCCGACGAGGCGGATGCGGCCGCGCCAGAGCTCGCGCCAGACGTCGCGATTGCGCCGCCGCAGCTCGTCGAAGCCGAGATCTCCGGCGGCCGCGACCATGCGGACTGCCTGCATGTCCGGCTGCTCGTGCAGGACGTCCGGGACCAGGCTGGCCAGACGGGTCAGGCGATAGCGCCGTCCCTTCACGGCGCGGAACGTTTAGGTCGTGGCGACCGGACCCTGCCGATCGGACGGCGTCTGCGACCGTTCGGCGCCATCGGGTCCTTCGGTGAGGAGGGCGAGGCCGCAGCGGCCGAGGCCGCCCTCGGACCGCCACAAGAGCGACCCGTCGCAGACCGGCTCGTCCTCCCCGGGGGTCTCGAGACGGCGTTCGACGGCCTCGCCGCGCACTCCGTCGAAGCCGGTGTCCAGCCGGATCCCGATCTCGCAGGCCCGGTCCACGGCCAGCGAGATTTCCTCGCACACCAGGGTCGGGTGCGTGCGGCTGGCGAAGACGACGATGGTGACCTCCGCCCGGACCCCGTCCAGCGACACGGCCAGCCGGCTGACCAGCTCCCCGGTCTCGAAGTCGTAGGCCTGATCGATCGCCTCGACCGCGCCGATCCGGTCCCTCGTCCACAGGCCGTCGACGGCGATATCTCCGGCCAGCGGATAGGGCGCCGCCGCCGCCGCCTCGACGCGCAACTCGTGGTGTCGCCCCACGAAGCCGCTGACGATGCACATGCCGGCCTCCAGGGGGTTCTCGCGCACGCGCAGGCCGATCACGCCGTTGGAGACATAGGCCGGAAGGTCGCGGCCGCGCGCGCCGCGCTCCGCCGGAGGGCTGATCGGTCTGTACCGTGCGTCCATCGGTCGGTTCTCAGTCCTGCCCGAAGGCGATGCTGGTCATCGGCCCGTTCTCCGACTGCCGCGAGTGGTGCGCCGGTCGCCCATGAGGTCCGTCCAGGAGTGCGTCCGTCCCCAACTGCCGACCGGCGCCGCGGTTCCCCGAGGTTCGACCACGACGGCGTCGCCGCCCGACAGTCCGGCAGGGGTGGCGTGTGTGGCGGTGTCCGGTCCAACGCCGACTCGCCCCCATGCAACGAGGCCTCGATCGCGCCTGGCGCGCTTCGCAACGAGGCGAGCAGGTGGAGCAGGGAAGGGCGGCGTCGCCCCGTGAGCGGAGGTCCGGTCTTCTGCCGGAAGCCGGGCGTCGAGCCGGCCGGCGCTTCGCGGCCTCCGGCCGGGGACTTCCGGAGCCGGTTCGTTGACGCTCCGAAGGGCCCATGATAGCGTTTCAAAATGACAGCGCTGTCAGCGCGGTCCAATAAGCAAATCGGTCGCTGGGGAGGACGGCATGATCGCCATGAACAGGAATCGCCGCGGGGCTGCGCGCCACGCCGGCTTGCGCCGGATCGGCGTCTCGTGTCTCGCCCTGGGCGCGGCCCTTGTCCCCGCGGCGGCCTTGGCCCAGACGGCCCCGGCTTCACAGGATCCGGAGGCCACCGAGATCGACGAGGTCGTGGTCACCGGCATCCGCGGCAGCCTGAGGTCGGCGCAGTCGATCAAGGAGAACGCCGACCAGATCGTCGATTCCGTCACCGCTTCCGACATCGGGGCCCTGCCTGACCGCAGCGTGACCGAGGCCGTGCAACGCATCCCCGGCGTGACCATCGACCGCTTGCAGGCGCGCGAGGACCCGGACCGCTTCTCGGCCGAGGGCAGCGGCGTGCAGGTGCGCGGCCTCACCCAGGTGCGCCAGGAACTGAACGGCCGCGACACCCTCGGCGCCCTCGACGGGCGCGCGCTCGGATTCGAGGACGTTCCGGCCGAGCTGATGGCCGGCGTCGACGTCTACAAGAACCCGTCGGCCGAGCTGATCGAGGGCGGGCTGGGCGGGACGGTCAACCTGCGCACCCGCCTGCCGTTCGAGTCGAGCGGCCGTCTGGTGGCCGGCTCGTTCAGCGCCAACTTCTCGGACCACGCCGAGCAGTGGAAGCCGCAGGGCTCGATCCTGTTCAGCGACCGCTTCGACACCGGCTCCGGCGAGTTCGGAATCCTCGCCAATCTCGCCTACTCCGAGCTGGCCAGTCGCTCCGACGGCATCCAGGTCTCGCCCTACCGCGCCCGCCGGCTGGCGGACGACGCCCTCTGCGCCGGACTGCAGAACCCGAACGGCGATCCCTACGCCTGCGGCCAGGACTGGATCGACCAGTCCTACCTTGGCCTGACCGCCGACCAGACCCTGTACGTGCCGGAGGGCGTGTCGTGGCGGCGGCTGGATTCGGAACGCGAGCGGCTGGGCGGCGCCCTGGCGCTGCAATGGCGGCCGAACGACCAGACCGAGGTCGTCGTTCAGTACCTGCGCTCTGACTTCGACACCCGCTGGGACAACTACGAGGCCATTCCGCAGGTCGACGCGAACAACAACTTCGTCATCCCCGCCGCGGGCGGCCAGTTCACCTTCGACGAGGACGGCTACTTCCAGACCGGTTCGCTACGCCAGATCAGCTACTGGCGGGGCAGCCAGCCGGTGGCGGGCGAGCTCGGCACCCAGTACCGCATGGCGGCGCGTCACCAGGAGCGCGAGGAGTCCAGCAACGACCTGTCGCTGGGCGTGCGCTACTATCCGTCCGACCGCCTCGCCGTGAGCGCCGACCTGCAATATGTCAGGTCGACCAGCGCCGGCTGGGACTTCACCATCTTCAGCTCGGCCTATGTGCCGGACGTGACGATCGACCTCAGCCGCGGCCGTCCGGTGGCGAGCATCGGCCCGGACTCCTTCACCAGCAATCCGGCCAACTATTTCTGGCACGCGGCGATGGATCACATCGACGACAACGAGGCCGAACAGTTCGCCGGCCGCGTCGACGTGGCGTGGGAATTCGACCACCCGGTGCTGAACTCGATCCGCTTCGGGGCCCGGTACACCGACCGGGACGTGACCAACAACTACACCCAGTATAACTGGCGGGCGCTCAGCGCCCCGTGGAACGAGCCCTTCCTGTGGATGGACCAGGTGCTTCCCCAGCACGCGATGGTCTACAGCTTCGACAACTTCTTCCGCGGCGACGTGGATGCCCCGACGGTGGTGATGCCGGACATCGAGCTGGCCCGGGGGTACCTGCGGAACTCGGACATCATCGAGAACATCGGCGGCAACGCCCAGTGGAGCCCGCGCGGCTTCGACGCCGAAACCCTGTCCACCCAGAGCGAACAGACGCTGGCCGGCTATGCGGTGGCGCGGTTCGGCTGGGAGAACACGCCGGTGCCGATCGAGGGCAATATCGGCGTGCGGGTGGTGCGGACCGAGAACACGGCCCGCGGCTCCGGCTTCCTGCCGGACCTGAGCACCTATCCCGGCCTGCCCGCGGACGACCGCGCGTTCGGCACCGGCGCCGCCTTCAACGTCTCGGGCGGCCAGTCCTACACCGACGTCCTGCCCAGCCTGAACCTGAAGTTCCAGCTGACCGATTCGCTCATCGCCCGCTTCGCGGCGTCGCGCGCGGTCGCCCGGCCGAGCTTCAACCAGATGTTCCCGTTCGTGAACCTCACCGCCTCGGTGAACCCGCAGGGCACGGTGGTCGAGGGATGGGGCGGCGCCGCGCGCGGCAACCCCGAGCTGAAGCCGATGCGCGCCGACCAGTTCGACGTGGCGTTGGAGTGGTACCCGTCGTCGACGCACTCGCTCTACATCACGGCCTTCCGCAAGAACATCGAGGACTTCTTCACCACCGGGGTGCACACCCGCACCTTCGAGGGTCGGGACTTCCTCGTCAGCGGCCCGACGAACGGCGAAGAGGGCCGGATCCAGGGCTTCGAGGTCGGCTACCAGCAGTTCTACGACTTCCTGCCCGGCTGGCTGGGCGGCCTCGGGCTGCAGGCCAACTTCACCTACATCGACAGCGAAGGCTCCACCTCGCAGCAGTACATCAGTGAGTGGGACGCGTCCGAGGTGATCGACGGCCTGCCGCTCGAGGGCCTGTCGGAGAAGGCCTGGAACATCATCGGCCTCTACCAGCGCGGCCCGATCCAGGCGCGTCTCGCCTACAACTGGCGCGGCAAGTACCTGCTGACCAACCGCGACGTCTCCGACGTGCGCCTGCCCATGTGGCAGGACGACTACGGCCAGCTGGACGGCTCGGTGATCGTGGAGCTGCGCGACGGCGTCAGCCTGGCCTTCGAGGGCAACAACCTCGCCAACAGCGAAAACCGGCAGCTGATGGGCAGCGACGTGCTGAAAACCCGGTCGTGGTGGGTCTATGATCGCCGCTTCGCGGTGACCCTCCGCGCCTCCTTCTGAGGCGCGGATCGGGCCCGCCCGGATCAGGCAGGGAACGCCCTTGAAACGACTGCTCGCCCTCGCCGCCCTCCTGCTCCTCTCCGGCGCCGCCTTCGCCGAAACGCCGGTCGAGCGGCACGGCCAGCTGCGGCTGGAGGGGACACGGCTGGTCGACCAGCACGGCGAGCCGGTCACCCTGCGCGGCATGTCGCTGTTCTGGAGCCAGTGGGCGCCGCAGTACTACAACGCCGACGCCGTCCGCTGGCTGAAGGACGACTGGGCGATCACCGTGGTGCGGGCGGCGATCGCGGTTCACCACGACGGCTACCTCGACCATCCCGAACGCGAGATGGCCCGGGCCGAGGCGGTGATCGACGCGGCCATCGCCGAGGGCCTGTACGTGATCGTCGACTGGCACGCGCACGAACCGGAACCGGAGGCCGCCGCCGCCTTCTTCGCCCGCATCGCCGCGAAATACGGCGACCGGCCGAACCTCATCTACGAGACCTACAACGAACCGCTGAACACCCATTCCTGGGGCGAGGTGGTGCGGCCCTATCACATGGCCGTCATCCCCCGGATCCGCGCCCACGACCCCGACAACCTGATCATCGCCGGAACGCCGAGCTGGTCGCAGGACGTCGACATCGCCGCGGCCGACCCGCTGCCCTTCGCCAATGTCGCCTACACCCTCCACTTCTACGCCGGCACCCATCGGCAGGAGCTGCGCGACAAGGCGGCGAGGGCGCTGGCGCTGGGCGCCGCCCTGTTCGTCACCGAGTGGGGGACCAGCGAGGCGACCGGAGACGGAATTCTCGACAGGGACGAGACCGGGCGCTGGTGGGAGTTCATGGAGGCGAACGGCCTCAGCAGCCTGAACTGGTCCATCGTCGACAAGGACGAGACCTCGGCCGCCCTGCGACCCGGCGCGGCAGGGCAGGGCGGCTGGGACGAGGCGATGATCAGCCCCTCCGGCCAGTTGGTGCGCGCGTGGCTACGCCGCATGAACCCGCCGGCCGACTGAGGCGGCCGTTCAGCGCACCCGGCGGATGCCGGTCACCGCCAGGGCGCCGAAGAGGGCGAACAGGGCCGAGACGGCGTAGACCCAGCGGAAATCTCCTCCCGACAGGGACAGCAGGCCCAGGCCCAGCAAGGGGGCGAGCACCTGCGGCGCCGTGATCGCCAGGTTCATGAGCCCCAGGTCGCGGCCGGCCCCCTGCGGATCGGGCAGGACCTCGGCGACCAGGGCGGTGTCGACGGTCGAGTACAGCCCCAGGCCGAGGCCGAAGAGCAGTTGCGCCAGGAGCGGTCCCGGCCACGACGGCGCGCCGGCGAGGAGGGCGGCCCCGCCGGCCATGGCCAGGCCGCCCGCGATCACGAACGGTCGTCGCCGCCTCAGCCGGTCGGACAGGACGCCGCCCAGGAGGCCTGCCGCCAGCGACACGGCGGTGCCTAGCCCGAGGAGTCCACCCAGCACGGCCTCCGGCCGCAGGTCGGCGAGTGGGCCGAGCCGGGCCGTCTCCTGCAGATAGAAGAGCAGGTAGAGCACGTTGAAGGTGATGGTCACCTGGACGAGCAGCCGCGAGGCGAAGGCCATCAGGAAGTCGCGGTCGGTCAAGGCCGCCAGCGACGGCGGTCCGGCGCGCCGCGCCTGTCGCGGCCGCGGCGGCTCGCGCAGGCGCAGGGCGAAAGGCAGGATCAGCAGGGGCACGGCCGCGGCGACGACGAGGAAGCGCAGGTCCAGCCGGGCGAGGGCCACCGCGAGCACCCCGGCGGTGAACAGGCCGGCCCCCGGCAGCGCCAGCCCCGCCAGGGCCGCCGCCAGTCCCTTCTGCCGCCCGGGGACGACGTCCGGCAGGACGGCGTTGAGCGGGCCGAACATGACATTCACCGCGGCCTGAAAGATCAGGACGGCGACGAGCAACTGCTGCGACGTGCTGGCGGCGAAGACGAGCCCGTGCGCCCCGGCCACGGCGAGGGCCCCGACGATGATCCATGGCCGCCGCCGCCCGAACGGCCCGCGCGTGGCGTCGCTGAGCGCGCCGGCCGCGAGATTGGTCACCGCCGCCGCCACCGCCCCCCAGAGCATGACCTGGCTGAGCAGGACCGCCTTGCCGGCCGGGTCGATGAGCTCCGCCTTGAGCGGCAGGAGCAGATTGAGCATCGGAATGAAGGCGATGAAGGCGCCGAGGTGGGCGAGGGCGAACAGACCGAGAAAGGGCCGGCTCACCGGCGCCAGGCCGGGCGCGTCCCCCTGATTCTGGCTCGCCTCGCCCATCGCCCGACCTTTCGTGGCCCGACGCCTCGATGCAAGGCCCGCGGTTACGGGCGGGCCGCGACAGGGCAGACCGCGTCGCCCTCGTTCGTCGCCAGCCGGATCTCCGACACCGAGATGGCGGCCGCCGCTTCGGAGGCCAGCCGGAACGGCCGCTCGACGGCGGCGAGATCCGCCCCGGCGGCGCCGAAGCAGGAGAGGCTGACCTTGATCGTGCGCCACTCGCCGACCGGGGCCGCGCCGAAGAGGTCGCTCAAGTCGACGGACGCCTGTCCGAGCCCGAGGCTCATGCGGCCGACCGGACGCGCGTCGACGCGATAACGGAAGGACAGGGCCATCTCGCCGTTGGCCTGTCGCGACAGGTCGACGGGACCGCCCCAGATCAGGGCCTGCCCCCCGCCGTCGCGGAAGACGAAGCGCCGCCCGCTCTCCTGGGCCAGGTCGTCGACGACCGTCATGCGGACGCCGTCGCGCGGGCTGGCGACCGAGCTTTCGCTCCCGACCCGGGTCTGGCCGCCGGAATCCTCCAGCGCCAGCGACCATGGCGGCGTCACCCGGCCGTCGACGAGATACATGTCGACGCTGGAGGCCGAAACGGCCACGCCGCTCTCCTCCGACAGCCGCCCGACCGGGGCGGGCCGGGCGTAGCTGAGGCCGTAGCCATAGGCGAACTGGGGATCGTAACCGGGCGCGCCGCGGTTCAGCGGCCGCCCGGTCGCGTCGCGCGGCCAGGAGAAGCCGAGCACGCCGCTGAAATCGTGGCGCGGGCGCCCTTCGCCGTCGCCGATCAGCACGTCCGCCACCCCGGCGCCTTCGGTGCCCGGCAGCCAGGCGGCGACGAAGGCGTCCGAGGCGTTGATCTCGGGATTGACCCACATCGGCCGCCCCGAAAGGAAGACCGAGACGGTGGGGATGCCCTCCGCCTGCAGCCGGCGCAGGATGGCCAGCGGTTCCTCGGGCAGGAAGTCGAGGGTGTCCACGTCGCCCTGGAACTCGGCGTAGGGGGTCTCGCCGAAGACCACCACGGCCACGTCCGGCCGTTCTTGCCAGGCGCCGTCCGGGCTCAGCACAGCCTCGCCGCCCGCCTCGGACACGGCCGCCGAGATTCCGGCCCAGATGGAGTCGGCGTTGGGGAAGTGGTCGTTGCTGTTGCCCGTGCCCTGCCAGGTCAGGGTCCAGCCGCCGGAGGCCTGTCCGATGTCGTCGGCCGCCGTCCCGGCCACCAGCACGCGGGCGGTCGCACGAATGGGCAGGACCCCGTCTTCGTTCTTGAGCAGCACCAGCGACTTGCGCACCGCCTCCCGGGCGAGCGCCCGGTGCTCCGCGGAGCCGAGATGCTCCAGCCGGCCCTCGAACGGCCGGTTCTCCTCGAACAGGCCCGCCTTGACCTTGGCGCGCAGGATGCGGCGGACGGCCTCGTCCACGCGGGCCATCGAAATCTCGCCGGCGCGGACCTGCGCCAGGGTGTTCTCGTACAGCGGCTTCCAGCTGTCCGGCGCCATCAGCATGTCGATGCCGGCGTTGACGGCGGCGGGGCAGCTCTCGTTGGAGCAGCCCGGCAGCTGGCCATGGGCGTTCCAGTCGGAAACCACGAAGCCCTCGAAGCCCAGCGGCCCGCGCAGCACGTCGGTGAGGATGCTGTGATTGCCGGAGTGCTTGACCCCGTTCCAGCTGGAGAAGCTGGCCATGACCGACAGCACGCCGGCGTCGATGGCCTGCGGATAGCCGCTCAGGTGGATCTCGATGAGCTCCTGTTCGGTCCCGATGAAGTCGCCCTGGTCGCGGCCCTCGGCGGTGCCGCCGTCGGCGAGGAAATGCTTGGCCGAGCCGGCGATGCGGCCGGGCCGAAGCGGACGTCCGGCCTCGATCGGACCCTGCAGGCCGAGGGTCAGGGGACCGGCGTAGCTCTGCGCGATCTCCGGGTCCTCGCCGAAGCCCTCGTAGGTCCGGCCCCAGCGGTCGTCGCGCGGCACGGCCAGCGTCGGGCCGAAGGTCCAGTCGGCGCCGGTGACCGCCACCTCGAGCGCCGTCGCCTCGCCGATGCGGCGGATCAGGTCGGGATCGCGCGCGGCGCCGAGGGCGATGTTGTGCGGGAAGATGGTGGCCCCGACGACGTTGTTGTGACCGTGCACCGCGTCGATGCCGTAGATCAGCGGGATCGGGGTTCCCGGGCGCGCGGCGTTGGCCTCGCGGAAGGCCCGGGCGAGATCGACCCAGGCCTGGGCCGGCGCGCGCTCGTCGCCGCCCGGGGAGGAGTTGCCGCCCGCGAGGATGGAGCCGATCGGCCAGGTCCGCAGGTCCTCGGGCCGGATGGAGGCGATGTCGGCCTGGATCAGCTGGCCGACCTTCTCCTCGACCGTCATCCCCGCCATCAGGTCCGAGATGAAGGCCTCCGTGGCCGCGTCGGTGAACCCTTCGGGCGAGCCGGCGCGCGGCCAGTTCGCCGGATCGGCCCGGGCCGCTTCGGCCGCCCCGACGTTCGGCTCCGGCGGCGGAGTCTGGGCCCAGGCCGCCCCGGCGGCCAATGCGAGAACCAGGGCGGACACGGCGCTGCGCATGGCGGACTCCGGCTGAGGACACTGCCGGTCGGGGCAAGGGGTCGACGCCCCGGCCGCCACCGGCTCAGGCCATTAGCGCGGTGATTGACAGCGCTGTCAAGCTGAAGGACGGGCCGGCGGCGCGGTCGATCCCCGGATCATCAGGGCGTGGGAAACCACGATCTCCTCCGCACCGTCCTCCGCGTCCAGCCGCGCCTTCAGCAAGGGAATGAGCCGCTGCGCCGCGGCGGCGGCCATTTCCGCCACCGGGTGGCGGATGGTCGTCAGGGGCGGCGTGCTGAACACCGCGCTCGGGGTGTCGTCGAAGCCCGCCACCGACAGGTCCCGCGGCACGCCCAGCCCCCTGGCGGCCGCGGCCTGCAGCACCCCGAGGGCCATGTCGTCGTTGGCGGCGAAGATGGCCGTGGGGCGGCGAGACCCGCCCAGCAGGCGCTCCGCCGCCTCGAGGCCGGATCCGAAGGTGAACTGTCCTTCCGCCACCCACTCCGGACGGGGCTCCAGACCGCGGCGGCGCAGCGCCGTGTCGAAACCCGCCCGCCGCAGGCGGCTCGCCGAATAGGCGGCGGGACCGGCGATATGGGCGATCTCCACGTGACCCTGATCCAGCAGGTGGTCGGTGATCTCCTCGGCCGCGCCCGCGTCGTCCATGCGGATGCGAATGCCGCGGTCCGGCGCGGTCTCCGGCCCGATCCGCGCATAGGGCGTCCCCATGCCTTCGAGCACGTCGAGGACCACGTCGTTGTCCGAGTTCGGCGGCGTCAGGACCACGCCCTGCGGCCGGATGGCGGCCAGCAGGCTGGAGAGGTCCTGTCGCAGGGTGGGGGCGTCGTAGTCGACAAGTTCGACCATCAGGTGGTGGTCGGCCTGACGGCACTCCATCAGCAGGCCCAGTTCGAGACGGCTCAGGTAGTCGTTGCCGCGTCCGCTCCGCCAGTGCTCGATGGTCAGCTTGGCGTCGACCAGGGCGGCGATGATCGAGGAGGCCGACCCGGCGAGGGAGCGTGCGGAAAGGCTGCGGCGATAGCCCAGTTCGGCGACCGCGCCCTCGACCTTCCTGCGCAGCGCCGCGCTGACGTTGGCCTCGCCGTTCAGGACGCGCGAGACCGACTTGATCGAGACGCCCGCCCGGGCGGCCACATCGTAGATTGTTGCGCCCGCCATCCCCCGACCCGCTGCCACCAAGACGCTTCGGGTCTCGCATCTGGAAGGCCGACTGGCAACGGCCGGCGCGGCGGCGTCATGGGCCGCCCCGAAAGACGGCGGAGGCGAATTATCCGGGCGTGAATGGCGGAGAGGGCAGTCCAACGACAAATTGTCTCCACTAGTCCGACTCTGGTGAGCTCGGCCCGCTGCTTCGCGACACAGCCGGATACTCGGGAGTGTATCGCTCCTCGGGGGTCTCCACTCGCAAAAGAACGCCAGCGGATCCTGGTCGCCCAGGAAGTTGCGCGCGAGCGCCAGCCGCTTGAGCACCTCATGCCTGTCAGTCTCGGGGAGATCCTTTGCACGCTGCTCCACCCCGGTCAGGAAGCGCTCGACGCTCATGACATCGGACCAGCGCTCGATGACCTGGCCGAGTTCGGACCGGCTGTCCGCAATCGATTGCTTGGTGAAATCGCCCAACGCCTCCAGGTTGGGGGCGGGCCGCAGGCAGGCTAGTCAGGAATGTCAGCCACGCGGGCGAGTTCGCACATCAGCAAATCGACCCTGCCGGTCGCGGGCTGCTCCCCGCTCCGGATCGAGTGATCGACAGCTGCCGCCGCCTCGCTCAGGGCGGAGAAGCCGAAAGAGCCCGCCGCTCCCGCCAGACGGTGGGTGATGGAAGCGAAACCCTCGTCGTCGGGCGACGCCTGTGCGAGGCGCTTGAGGTCGTCCCGGCAGCGTTTCACGAAGTCGGCGCGCAAACGAGAGATAGGGTCGCTCAAGCGGAACCCCTCAGCATGCTCAGAACCTGGGCTCCGAGCGACAGCGGGTCGAAGGGCTTGATCACCACCCCGATGGCGCCCAGCCCGATAAGGCGGGCTATTTCGTGATCCTGGGTCTGGGCCGTCATGAAGATCGCGGGCGTGGAGGACCCCATCCCACGAACTTCCCTGAGCAGCGTCGGACCGTCCATGTCCGGCATCATCACGTCGAGCAGAAGGAGGTCAGGCTGCAGCCCGTCCGCCAGCAAGCGCCGTGCATCGGCGCCTGAGGCCGCGGAATGAACCCGGGCGTCGCCGCTGAGTTCGAAGGCGAGGGCCGTGAGCGCGCGGATGTTCTGGTCGTCGTCGACATGAACGATGCAGAGTTCAGACACTGGCGCTACTCCGGCAGCTCGAGGGGGACCTCGAACCAGAAGGTGGATCCCTGCCCCGGCACGCTGTCGACGCCGATGTGGCCGTCCATCAGCTCTACCAGTTCCCGGCAGATGCTGAGGCCGAGACCGGTGCCCCCGAAGCGGCGGCTGGTCGACTCGTCGGCCTGAACGAACCGTTCGAACAAACTCCCGGCGAGCGCCGGCTCCAGGCCTACGCCCGTGTCGGAAACAGAGACGTGAAGCGCCGCTCGGCCGTCGGCGCACGGCGAGGATCGAACCGCGACGCTCACGCCGCCGGCGGCGGTGAACTTCACTGCGTTGCCGAGAAAGTTCAGCAGCACCTGCCGCAGGCGTGTCGGGTCGCCAATCAAGACTTCAGGAACATCCGGCGCAATCTCGTGACTGTACCACAGGCCCTTCTCCTCGATCTGGCCGAGGACGACCTCCGCCGCCTCCCTCACCAGAACGCTCGGATCGAAGGGACGCCGGTCGAGAGCCAAGGCGCCCGCTTCCAGCTTCGAATAGTCGAGGACGTCGTTGATCACGCCGAGCAGCACTTCGCCGGACAGGTGGATGCGGTCCGCGCATTGGCGTTCAATCGGTCCCAGGCCCTCCCGGGACTGCAGGATGCGGGCGAACCCGATCACGCTCGTCAGAGGCGTGCGCAGCTCGTGGCTCATGTTGGAGAGGAAGCGGGACTTCGCCTCCGATGCGGCCTCGGCGCGGTCGCGGGCTTCGCGAAGTTCCTCTTCCAGGCGACGGCGTTCCGAAATGTCGCGGATCACAGCGATGATTTCAGAGGGGGCGCCATCTTCCCCAGTTACGGCCTGGAAGCTGGTTTCGACCCACACCGTACCGCCATCCTTGCGGAGCGCCCGTTGCTGCAGCGTGCACCGCCGAAGGCCGCCTGCCAGTTTGGAGAAGGCCCGCAGCAACTCGGGCCGGTCGTCCGGATGCACGAAATCCTGAGCCGGGCGGCCGGCCATCTCGGCGGGCCGATAGCCCAGAAGCGAGGTCACCGCCGGCGAAATGTACCCGCTGCGACCGTCCAGATGCAGGCGTGTCACCACGTCATCCATGTGATCTGCAAGCAGACGGTACCGGGCCTTGCTACGGCGAAGCCTGTCCATGGCCGTGTGGCGTTCGGTGATGTCCTGCACGACGCCGAACAGGGCTTCGACTCGCCCGTCCTCCGCCACCTGCCGAAGAGCGCTGAGGACAACCCGGCGCGTTTCGCCATCCGGTCGGTGAATGGAGGTCTCGAACTCCTCCCGGCTGCCCTCCCGCAGCACCCGCCGGATGAAGGCGTCGCGGGCGGACCGCCCCTCGGGGGTATAGAAGGCGCCCAGCGCGTCTCTGCTTACCGGGCTGCCCGGCGGCAGGCCGTAGATGCGGTAGACCTCGTCGGACCAGGCCAGCTCGCCCGTGTCCAGCCGCCAGCGCCAGTGGCCGACGCGGGAGACGGCCTCGGCCAGTTCCAGCAGGCGCCGTTTTTCGTCCGCCACGATGCGCTCGGCAGTCAGGGTGATCTGCTCGGAGACGAGGTCGGCGATCTCGCGGAGCCGATGGCGCTCCGCCTCGCCGAAATCGCGGGGCTTGTCGTCGATGAGGCAGAGGGTGCCCAGATTGTGACCGGCGTCGTCGGTGAGCACGGCCCCGGCGTAAAAGCGCACGCCGCCGGGAGCCGTGACATAGGGATTGTCGACGAAACGATGATCACGGGTCGCATCTGGCACCACCATCACGCCTCCGGGGGGAAGCTGGATGGCGCGATTGCAGAAGGCGTCCTCGCGACGGGTCTCGCATAGCTCCATCCCGTGGCGGGATTTAAACCACTGCCGCTCCTCATCGATCAGCGAGATCAGGGCCGTAGGAACGTCGAAGAGGCTGGCTGCCAACCGCGTAAGGCGATCGAAGCGCGGCTCCGGAGGCGTGTCGAGAATACGAAGCGCCCGGAGCGCCTGCAGGCGCGCGTGCTCGTCCCGTGGGGCAGGCGGGGGCAGACCCGTCACGACCGCGTTCCTGATTGCGCGGCAGCCGTACCGCCGAAGCCTTTCCGCGTCATGGTTCCCCACGACTGACTGCGGTTCAGATACTGCCACACCCCGCGAAGCCGCCAGAAGTTATTGAGTTGGCGGTAACCGAAGTTCTCCAGCACGGCGACGCCGGTGAGCAGAACCAGGTCGCGGGCCCGCGGGAAGCGGCGGAGCTCTGATTCCTCAAGGGCGAGCGCCCCGACCGATATGACCACGCCAAAGGTGAAGCTGACGGCCAGAAAGGCCAGCAGGTAGGCGGTGGAGAGCAGGCCGGCCAGCCAGAACAGCGGGATGAGCACATAGCCGAGCAGTTCGACGATCGGGCCCAGCACGTCGACGAGCAGGATGTAGCCGAAGCCGACCACCGCGACCCGGCCATATCGCGGTTTCAGGAGCACGTCCCGGTGCCGTTCGAAGGTCTCCAGCGCTCCCCGATGCCAACGGGCTCGCTGCCGGCCCAGCACCCACAGATCCTCCGGCGCCTCGGTCCAGCACACCGGCTCGGGCACGAAGGCGATCCGGTACGGCAGGCGCTTGTCCCGCATGAGCCGGTGCAGCTTGACCACGAGCTCCATGTCCTCGCCGACGGTGCCATGCGTGTAGCCGCCCGCTTCGATGACGCGGGCGCGCCGGAACAGGCCGAAGGCGCCCGAGATGATGGTCAGGGCGTTGATCCGGCTCCACGCCAGCCGGGCCATGAGGAAGGCGCGCAGATACTCTACCGTCTGGAGCAGCGCCAGCAGGTTGCGGGGGGGCCGAACCTCCAGCACGCGCCCGTGAGAAATGGTGCAGCCATTGGCGATCCGCACGGTGCCCCCGACAGCGACGGTGCGCTCGGGATCTTCCACGAAGGGCCTCACCGCCCGGAGCAGGGCGTCAGGCTCGAGCAGGGAGTCAGCATCCATGGAGCAGAAGATCGGCGCGCGCGAGACATTGATCCCGGCATTAAGGGCGTCGGCCTTGCCGCCGTTCTCCTTGTCCACGACGATCAGGCGCGGCTGATGGACGGCTCCATAGACGCCCCGGATCTGGGCGTGGGCTACAGCCTGCTCGTAGTGCCTCTGGATCGGACGTAGTTCGAACGTGTCGATCAGAACCTGCAGGGTCTCGTCGCGCGAGCCGTCGTTGACGACGATGACCTCAAAGCTGGGGTAGTGGAGGGACAGCAGGGATCGGACGCTTTCGGCGATGGTCAGGGCCTCGTTGTAGGCGGGCGCGAGCAGGGCGATGGGAGGGGCGGCGTCTGCGTAGCGCCGCCAGAGCAAGCCTGCGGAAGCTGTAGGGGGTGTCTGGATCAGGGCCGCGGCGGCAAGGCCCAGCTGGATAAGATAGATCCCGTTTTGCAGGAGCCCGGTCACGATGACGAAGAGGGCAAGGATCTCGGCGCCAACCTGGAGCCCGTTGGCGATCGTCTCCATTACGCCATCTCCACCGCCAGGCCGCGCTCGGCCAAGGCCAACGAAGCCGCCCTGCGCGAGAGATCGGCGCCGGACGCCGCGACGCCCCGGAGGGAGGCGCGACCAGCCTCCCCCAGTAGCCCGAGGGCTTCGCCGGCGCGGAAGCGGACCCACCAGACCGGGTCCGCGAGCCGGCCGGCGAGCGCCGGGACGGCGGATCCGAGCCCGACCCTCCCGGCGGCTTCACAGGCTGCGGATCGCACCATCCAGACCTCGTCGGCCAGGGCGGTGACGATGGTCGCTTCCACAGCCGGATGACCAAGAGCCCCGAGCGCCCGGACAGCCGCGATGCGGAGCTCCACCTCAGGCGCACGGGCGGCGAGGCAAAGCGGCCGCAGCGCGCGGAAGTCGCCGCTGGCGCCGAGGGCTTCCGCGAGGATGACCCGGGCGTCTCCAGACAGGCGCGCATCCCCGAACAATTCCAGGGCGGCCCTGGGAAGTTCCCTGACCAACTGGCCGATGACCGGAAGGTAGAGAAGCGAATCCGTGGCGTGGCGTCCGGTCGCGTCGGAGAGAACGTCTTCCAACTCAGGCGACGCGGACAGATCGATCAGCGAACGCATCATCCCGACACGAAGCTCGCCTGAACGCGCGTGCGCCAGCGCCTCGCGAAGAGCAGCCACGGCGGCTTCGCCGGGGAAGATGGCCAGGGCTTCCGCCGCGGCCAGCCTGCCGGCGACCGACCCCCGCGACAGGCGGCGGCGAAAAATCTCATCCACTCCGAAGGCGTGAAGCGCCGAGATCAACCGTTCCCGTTCCTCGCCCCGCACCAGCGAGACGATTTCGAGCAGCGACTCCGCCATGACACGAGAGCGGTGGCGAACGCCACGCAGGCGGCCAACCGCGTCTCCGGACCCGTTCATGATGTCGAAAAGGCCCTGCTGGATCAGCAGGCGGTCTTGCTCGCGGCGTGCCTCGGCCTGCTCGCGGAGGTGGCGTGCGAGGATGAGGCCTGCCATCCACGCAAGTGCGGCGGCCGCGAGGACGATCGACGTTGACCAGATCAGCAGCAGTCCGCTCATCAGAACCGCCAGCCAAGGCCGAGCGACAATTCCCGGCGGTCGTAGGCGTCCCGCTCTTCCGACAGGTAGCCGACCCTCAGGAGGAGCCGATCAGTCAATCCGACGTCGGCTCCGGCGCTCCACGCTGCGACATCCACCGTCGAGCCATCCGAGGATTCCGGCGCGTCGGCGTAGCCGAGACGCAGGGCCAGCCGTCCGGTCGCCTGCCAACGCGCCGACGCCGCATGGCCGGACCGGTACTCACCGGTCTCGTCCCAGACGTTGATCCAACGACCGGACAGCTGGAGGCGTCCGTCTGCCAGGTCAAGCGCGAGCCCGGGGTGCAGCCCTGTCACCGTGCCGGTGCGATAGCGGGCCGACGAGGCGTCGATCGTAGCAGCGAGATTTCCAGCCAGCCGGACCTGTCCCCCCGCGGCCACCCCGATCTCGGGGCGGTAGTCGGCGTCGGGCGCGCCGCCGACGGCGACGTAGGCCGCTCCTCGAGCGAACCTCCGGTCGACGCGCGCCTCGACGTAGACGTCCCGAACGTCGAAGCGTTCTGTGCTCTCGACCGCCAGCCCCACGGTTCGCCGCTCGTCCAGACGCCGCGACACGGCGACGCGGGCTTCGCTCCAGTCCGGCAAGCCGCCCGACAGGCGGCTCCGAGCGGCGGTCATGTCCACCGCCCACACCGGTTCCGGTTGCAGCGCCCGGCGGAGGACTGCCGCTTCTGCGCTCCCCGGAGCAGCGGCTTCCGCCCGCTCGAGATGGACCCGCGCGGCGGCGGGGTCGCCGCGTCGCTGCTCGACCCGAGCCAGGCCCAGCCAGGCGTCGGCATACCCCGGTGCGCGGAGGGTGACCTGTTCCAGCGCGAGTTCCGCCTCGTCGAGCCGCCCCATGGCCAGAAGCGCCAGACCCAGGTTCAGGCGCGCATCGACGTCCTCGGGCCGGGCGGCGAGGACCTGTTCAAGCTTGCTCACGGCTTCGGCCGGCCGTCCCGCCAGCCGGTCGGCGACGGCCGACCTGTAAAGGCTGTCCGGGTCGACCTGCAGAACCGCCGAAGGCGGCTCAGGCAGGGCGTCGATCACGTGCGCCTCCCGATGAACCTGATGATTGGAGAAGGCGACGGACTCGCTGGCCGAGTTCATCGGGGATGAACGGTTTGACGAGGTAGTCGGCGGCGCCGAGCTGCAACGCCCCGACGATGTCCTGCTCACGCTTCAGAGCGGTGAGCATGATGACTGGAGCCTCGGTCAGGTGTCCGGTCTTGATCCGCCTGAGCACCTCGAAGCCGTCCATCACCGGCATCAGGGCGTCGAGCACGATAAGGTCCGGCGACTGATCCCGGATTGCGGCCAGCGCCTCGCCGCCATGCTCGGCGGTCGAGATCTCGTATCCATCGGCCGAGAGCCGGTGCACCAGCAACGCCCGCAACAAGGGATCGTCGTCGGCGATCAGAATGCGGCTGGCAGGCATCGGGCGTCGGACCTCCGTCAGAACGCCCCCCGAACGGCATCATCCGATGGGCGGACTAAACGAACTCCTACCCGCGGCTACGTTTCCACGGGTAACCTTGTTTCTCGTGCGGTGAGGCGTGAGAGTCCGCTCATCGACTCCGCGACGATGTCCGCATCTGGCGCTGAACAGCTGCAGCGAGCGTAAAATGACTGGCGACGGGGAGGCGACCTCAGTGGAGGTCGGCCATGCGCCAAGCTGACTTGTTCATTCAACCCAAGCGCGCCTGGAACAATCGGCCCCAAAGCGCCGCTGAAGCCGAAGCACATCTGGGCTATTCGACAGCAGCTGAAGGTCGCGAGGAGGGTTCGCGACCTCGCGATGTTCAACTGCGCCGTGGACGCCAAGCTGCGGGCCTCTGACCTGGTTCGGCTCCGGGTCAGCGACGGCCAGCGGAAGATCGCGCTGGAACAGCTCTTCCCCCAGGGCTGGCTGAAGGCCGGCGCCCGGGCCTGGTCGGGGGGTTCCCCGTCGGGACGTGCCCTCGCCATCGCCCGGGCCTCAGCCGGGAAACAGCCGCCCGTCCTCGAGGCGGACCACACGGTCCGCGGAGGCGATGGTCTCTGGCCGGTGCGCCGCCAAGATCCGGGTCACGTTCAGCCCGCGCAAGGTCTCGATCAGCCGCTTCTCGGTCGGCACGTCGAGATGCGACGTCGCCTCGTCGAGGATCAGGATGCGCGGCCGGCGATAAAGTGCGCGCGCCAGCAGCACCCGTTGCTTCTGCCCCCCCGACAGGGCCGCGCCCATGTCGCCCACGGGGGTGTCGATGCCGGCCGGAAGGGCCGCGATCTCCGCCTCGATCGCCGCCGCGGCCAGGCATTCCCAGGCGCGGCCGACGTCAACGACCTCGGCGAAGAAGGCGACGTTGTCCAGGATGGTGCCGGAGAGCAGTTCGTCGTCCTGCATCACCGCCCCCACGGCCCGGCGGAGTTCGCCCTCCGCCCCCGGCCCGATCACGCGCCCGTCGAGCCGGACGCTCCCCCCCGACGGCGCATAGAGGCCGCAGAGCACCTTGAGCAGGGTGGACTTGCCGGCGCCCGAGGCCCCCACCACCACCAGGTTCTCCCCCGCCCGGACGGTCAGGTTCAGGTCTCTCAGCACCGGCGCGTCGACGGCCCCGTAGGCGAAGGTCACGCCCGAGAGCTCGAGTTCGCCCCGGACCGGTCCCGAGATTTCGGCGGGCGCCGGCTCGCGCGGCTCGAGCATCACCTCGTCCAGCCGGTCGAGATGCACGTCCATCATCCGCCACTGCATGAACTGCTCGATCAGGCTCGAGGCGCGCTGGGTGAACTGGGTCTGATAGGCGATCGCCGCGGTGAGCAGGCCGATCGTCATGCCGCCGTCGAGCACCTGCCGCGCGCCGAGGTAGACGGCGAGCACTGTGACCAGCGCACCCACGGTGGTCTGCATGGCGCCGAAATGGGCCGCCGCCAGGATGTTGGCCTGGGCCGTGCGCAGGGTGTCGGCGAAGCGGTGCGACCAGTCCGCTTCGCGGGCCTGCTCGGCCCCCATGAGCTTGATGGTCTGGATGGCCCGTAGGGTCTCGATGCGCTTGCCCTGCTCGTCGGCGTAGGCGGCGACCGCGCGCGCATTGAGGCGCATGATGATCGGCACGGCCAGGGAGCGGATGCCGAGGTAGAGGCCGACGCCGGCCCCCGCCAGCAGGGCCATGCCTGGGGCGAAGGCGGCGAGCATCGCCAGCGTCAGCACCGACATGACGCCGTCCAGCGCGACCCCGACGCTGCCCGACATCACGTTGCGGATCTGGTCGAGCCCCTGGATGCGGCCCAGGGTGTCGCCCAGCTTGCGGCGCTGGAACCACATGACCGGCAGCGCCAGCACATGGTTGAAAACGCGCCGGGTCATGTCCCACCCCAGCAGGGCCTGGAGATTCTGCGCCGCGATGGCCCGCAGCGCCGTGGCCAGGCCGTTGAACACGGCCAGCAGGGCGAAGCCCAAGGCCACGACGGTCAGAAGCTGGGCGTCGCCGGTCGTGGCCACGTCGTCGATGACAACGCGCATGAACAGCGGACTGACCAGCACATAGGCCTGCAGCATGACCGAGAAGATCAGCGCCTGGGCCACCGAGGCGGTCAGGGCGGGGCTCCAGCGCAGCAGCCCGAACGCCTTCAGGCGCCGCCGCTGGGGCGGCGGTTCGTAGGCGGCATGCAGGCCGAGTTCGATCGCCGTGCCGCCGTAGCGGGCCGCCACCTCGTCCGCGGGGGCGACACGCCATCCGGTCGTGGGATCGTAGATGCGCAGCCCGCCGCCGGGCCGCGCCCGATCCAGCACCACGAAGGCCGTCGCTCCCCACCGCAGCAAGGCCGGCGTCGTCAGCGTCGGCAGGTCGGCCGTGGCGCACCCGACCGCCCGGCCCTCCATGCCGGCGAGCCGCACGAGCTCCATCAGACCGGTGACCGACACGCCGCGCGTCGACAGCGGCAGTCGGCCGCGCAGGCCGGCGAGGTCGAGCGGGCGGCCGAGACGACCGGAGGCGGTCGCCAGACACGACAGCACCTCCTCGCCCGGTCGCCCCGGCTGCATCCGGTAGTCGCCCCACATCAGCGCCGCGCCCCCGTCATGCGGCCCGCCGCCTCAGGGCCAGGACGGGCTCCAGAAGCCAGGCCAAGGCGGACCGACGTTCGAGAACCACGACGGCGGAGACCCGCATTCCGGGCGCCAATGGCCAGTCGCGACCGAAGGCGGGCTGGGTCTGGCGGTCCAGTTCGACCAGGACCCGATAGAGCGGCTCCCCGTCCCCTGCGGCCGGTAGCGGGGCGCCCGAAACCGCCGCCACCCGACCGCGCGCCATGCCGAACTTCTGGTAGGGGAAGGCGTCGTACATCAGCTTGACCGGATCGCCCGGCCTGAGGAAGCCCACGGCGCGGGAGGGAGCCCACACCTCGGCCTGGAATTCGGAGCCGGGCGGAGAGAGGACCGCAAGGGTCTCGCCGGCCGTCACCGCCCCGCCCGGGCGCGCCCGCAGGATCGAGACCTCGCCGGCTATCCGGGCGCGAAGGACGATCTCGCTTCCCGCCAGGACCTGGGCCGCCCGCTCCTCGGTCTGGGCCGCCGTCGCCGTCAGCCGGGCTTCCTCCGCACGCGCCTCGGCGGCGATCCGCGCCGCCTCGGCGGCCAGCTGCTCGCGGGAGCGCACGGCCTCCGCCGCCTCGCGGTCGGCGCCGGTCTGGGCCAGGCGCGCCTGGATCAGGTCGTTGCGCCACTGCTGCATCCGGATCTCGGCGATATAGCCGGCCTCGAAGGCGGGCTCCGCCCGCTCGATCAGGGCCGAGGCGGAAGCCACACGTTCCCGCGCCAGGGAGGCGGCCGCGCGGAGCGAGACTAGACGCTCCTCCAAGGCCGCCTGCCGCGCCGCGAGATCCGCCTGCCGGGCCCGCAGCAGCGCCTCCGCGGACGCTCTCTGCCGGTCGATGGAGCCTTCCTGGGCCTCGATCGCGTCCAGCGACCGGGCCGCCGCCGCCGGGCCGCCGTCGAGTTCGGTGTCCACCGAGATCGAAACCAGCGGCGTCCCCGCGGCCACGGTCTGGCCCTCGCGCACATGCACCTCCGAGATCACTCCGGGCCGCACGGGCACGATGGCCGCCACGCCCGCCGTCGGCACGAGCGCCCCGGCCAGCGTTTCCTGCCGGGCGTACGAGGCCATGGCCAGGAAGAGGCCGCCGAAGACGAGGAGTGCCGAGAAGAAGGCCGCCGACCCCCACAGGGGAACCCGCGGGGGCGCGAACGGGGCGCCGGCGCGCAGGGTTTCCCGGAACTCCGGCCCCGCGCGGCCGTCGCGCTCGATGGGACCGTGCATCGCGCCTCCGTCGCTCTCAGGCCCGGCGCGACCGTCTCGCAACCGGAAGCCGCACCATACTCGCCCGGCGCGCGCTCGACAAACGAGAAACGCACCCGCTTGACGGGTGTCCTCGCCTGTGTCGTCATTGCCGGGTCATCTGAATGGGAGGGTACCAGCGTGCAGCCGTCGACATCCCTGAACGCCCTCGTCACGCGCCTGCGCGCCGACGACGGGTTTCGCGACCGCTTCGTGGCCTCGCCCGCCTCGGCCCTGGCCGAGCAGGGCTTCGACCTGTCCCGGTTCAATCTGCCCGACGGGATCGACGGCGCCGCCCTCGAACGACGGCTCACGGCCCTCGACGGGGAGGCCGGGGTCGATGTCTGGTCGACCGTCGAGGCCTGGGCCGACGACGGCGCCGAGCCGACGCCCACCGTCGACATGGTCGCCACCGTGGTGGTGATCTACGGCACCTCCGTCGTGACGGCGGTGGTGGTCGGCGGCGGCAGCGACGAGACGCTCGACGACTCCGGCGCCTACAAGGCGCTGCGGCGGCTGTCGAAGCTGCCCCCCGAGCAGCTGACCTTCACCGTGAAGGGGCCGGACGGTCTCGTCGCGGCGGACATCGGCCGCGATGTCCTCGAGGCCTTCCTCGCCCGGTCCCACTAGGCCCGGGCGTTGAAGCCGGTCTACGACGGCGACATCCACAAGGTCGCCCGCCTGTGGAGGCGGGGCGATCCGCCCCGGGTCGTCGTCTGGGAAATCACGCTCGCCTGTGACCTCGGCTGCCGCCACTGCGGTTCGCGCGCCGGCGCGCCCCGGCCGGACGAACTCTCCACGGAAGAGGCGCTGGACCTGGTCGGCCAGCTCGCCCGCCTGGGCGTTCGCGAGGTCACCCTGATCGGCGGCGAAGCCTACCTGCGCGAGGACTGGGTCGACATCGCCGCAGCGGTCACCGCCGCGGGCATGGTCTGCACCATGGTGACCGGGGGCAAAGGGCTCGACGCCTGGCGGCTGGCGGAGGCCCGGGCGGCGGGCGTGCGCCAGATCGGCGTCTCCATCGACGGCATCGGACTCACCCATGATCGCCTGCGCGGCGCGCCCGGCTCGTTCGAGGCGGCGGTGGACTGCGCCCGGCGCATCGCCGCCATCCCGACCATGGGGCTTGGGGTCAACACCCAGATCAACCGCCTCTCGATGCCGGAGCTGCCGCAGTTGGCCGACCTGCTGAAGGCGCTCGGAGCCAACGCCTGGCAGCTGCAGCTGACGGTGCCGCTCGGCCGCGCCGCGGACCGACCAGACATGCTGCTGCAGCCCTATGACCTGCTGCGCCTGTTCCCGCTGCTCCACCAGCTGAAGACCGAGCGGCTCGCGGGATCCGGGGTGCAGATGATCCCGGGCAACAACATCGGCTACTATGGGCGCTACGAGCGGGCCCTGCGGATCGGGGGGCACCAGGGCCACACCTGGCAGGGCTGCGGCGCCGGCAGCGCCAGCCTTGGCATCGAGGCCGACGGCCGCATCAAGGGCTGTCCCTCCCTGCCCACCGAACCCTACGCCGCCGGCAACGTGCGCGAGGCCGACGTGGAGACGATCTGGCGCGAGCGCAGCGAAATCCGCGCCCTGGGACAGCGCACGGAGGCGGACCTGTGGGGCTTCTGCCGGACCTGCCCCCACGCCTCCGTGTGCCTGGCCGGATGCACATGGACGGCGCACGCCCTGTTCGGCCGTCCCGGGAACAATCCCTACTGCCACTTCCGCGCCGAGACCCTGGACCGCCAGGGGCGGCGCGAGCGCGTCGAACTGGTGGAGGCGGCGCCGGGGCGGCCGTTCGACCACGGCCGCTTCCATCTCGTCGAGGAAGACCGGCCGGACGGGGAGGGGGAGGCCGACGCCCTCGCCGCCGAACTCGCCCGCGCGCTTGCGGCGGAGACGCCCGTGGAGGGCTTCTGGAGCCGAGAGGGCCTCGACCGGCTCATGGCCAAGCGGCGCCCGCGTCCCCGGCCCGGGACGGCCTGATGCCCGAGGTCGTCGAGGAACTCGGGCTGATGTACTCCCACACCTGCAACATCGCGTGCAGGCATTGCGGCATCGAGTCGGGCCCGAAGAACCGCAACCGGATGGATTTCGACTTCGCCGTCGACGTCATCCGCCAGGCGGCCCGGCTACGGCCTCCCATCCGCACCCTGGTGTTCACCGGCGGCGAGCCGCTCGTGCATCGAAGGGAGATCGAGGCCCTGGTCGAGATCGCCGCCGACGAGGGCCTGTCCACGCGCATCGTCACCAATGGCTTCTGGGCCCGGGACCTGAAGCGGGGCCGACGCCTGCTCCACCGGCTCAGGCTGGCCGGCCTGAACGAACTGACCTTCAGCGCCGACAAATTCCACCTCGAATTCCAGCCCGCGGCGGTGTTGCGCAACGCCCTCGATCTGGCCTTCGAACTGCGCCTCGGCGTTTCCGTGACCTTCGTCCACAGCGACCCGGAGGAGGACGCGCTGGACGCCTTCGCCCGCCTCTACGACCTGCCGCGCGAACGGCTGGCGCGGCAGGAGGACTACGACCCGGAGATCGCCGCCGCGGCCCTCGCCCTCGGCGAACCGCCCCGCATCTGGGTCACGGCCGGCCGGCTCGTGGCCATGGGCCGCGCGGCGGAGCACCCCGGCGAACACCTGCTCTCCCCCCTGACCGACTTCGGCTACGGCGCCTGCCACGCGGTGGCCAACAAGCCGGTCGTCTATCCGGACGGAACGCTGCAGGCCTGCTGCTGCGCCGGGGGCAAGCTGTCCACCTTCCACGCCGGAAACCTGCGTCGCCAGGACCTGGCCTCCGCCTGCGCGGCCATGACCGAACGGTCCCACTACCGCTTCATCAACCGGTTCGGGCCGCGCCGACTCTACGAGGTGATGACCGCCGCCCGGGGGTCCGATCCGCACGAAAGCCACGCCTCGATCTGCGACGTCTGCGTGCGCGCAACGCAAGGGGTCGCCCCCGCGGTGGTCGACGGGGTCCTCGACGCCTGGGCCCTGGACCGCCTTGTCCGGCCCGCCTGCGCCGCGTCCCCGAAACCGGTCCCCTAGCGCGGCAGGCCCGAAGCCAGCGACACCGCCACGGCCAAGACCGCCGGAACGATCGCGCAGCCGACGACCGCCATGGGCAGAAGTGCGGCCGGCGCCGCGAAGGACAGCACGAACAGGACCGCGCCGCAGAGCGCATAGGCCGCGCCGGTCACCCGCCGGTCGGCGCGCGGCTGTCGGGTCCCACGGAGATTCTCGACCTCCGCGCGGCCCGACCGGGCCAGAAGGACGCCGAGCACGACGCTCGCCAGCCCGACCCCCGCGATGAATCCGCGGGGCACCTCCAGTCCGCCCCCGAGGCCATTTAGCACGACGGCGAGATGGGCGGCGGCGAGCACGCCCATGATGATGACCAGGGCCGCGAAGGTCGCGGGTCTCAGTCCGCCGGCCGCGGCGGTCCGGGCGGCCAGCAGCCCGACGACGGCTAACACGGCGCCCGCCGCGGGAAAGCCGATCAGAACGGTGGAGGCGGGGGCGAAATTGTCGGCCTCGCCGGCGATGTTCCAGTGCACCGGCACTACCCTCTCGCCGAGCGCCGGAGCGGCCCAGAGCGAGACCAGGACCATGGCCGCGCAGATGGCCGCGGCCGGGATCAGCAGATGAAGGACGGGAATGCGGCGGTTCATGCGGGGGCTCCCGTCGCGGTGGGCCGCGGGGTCTCGTTGAGCAGGCCGGCGCGGAAACTCTCGTCGACGAACAGCAGCGCCTCGATCGGCACCGCGCCCAGTTCCTCGCAGCGCGCGGCCAGTTCGTCCAGCGTATGGTCCCCGCCGGCAATGCGTTCCGCCAGCTCGCCGAAGCGGGACACCTTGACCCGCACGTGATTGTTGCGGAGCTGGAAGCCCCGGCCGATCCGCTCGAAGGCGAGGTCGTCGCGGAAGGCCAGGGGCCGGTCGGACGGCACCGCGTTGCTCACGTGACGCGCCACCATGTCGTCAAGCACCAGGCCGAAGTCCGCGGCGTCGGCAAAGGTCGCCTCCGCGAAGACGTGGTAGCCGTCAGGAACCGCCTCGGTCGGCCGGCACGGGCTGACCAGGCGGATGGTTCTCTTGACCATGTTGACCAGGAAGCCGGTCACGCAGGCGATGGTGCCCTCGGTCAGGACGGTGTTGCGGCTGCGCGCCTTGTCCGCCATCTCGGCCTGGACGTCCTGCACCTTCCCCTCGGGGCGCACGCGGCCGGCGAACGCCTTGGTCGACAGCGCGCCGCCCTGCTGCAGGACCAGCTCCACCCCCATCAGTTCTTCCGGCGTGAACGTCTGGTGCAGCCGGCGCATTATGTTGGCGGACAGGATCGAGAAGCGGTTGGTGACGCAGCGATCGGTTTGCCACAGCGACAGGACCTGGGCGGTGAGCTCCGGACGCCGCAGCGGAATGGCGGTGGTGGTCTGCGGGATCGTGCCGTTGACCTCGCGATAGACCTCCAGGAAGCGGACGTAGTCTGGATTGTCCAGCGGATCGGTGGCCCAGTAGCAGAAACCGGTCGAGGCCGCCGCCCCAAACCGGTCGCGCATGGTCTCCAGCACCCCGCGCCAGAGGCCCGCGCCCGCCTCGAAGGTCAGGTGACCGCGGAATTTCTCCGCCGAGATGCCGCAGAACCAGCAACCGACGGAGCAGCCGTCCGAGAGTTCGTAGGCGACGATCGGATGCACGATGCCCGACGCGTTGGCGCCGAGTTCGGAGCGGGTGCGCGCGATCTGGCGATTGCGCCAGGCGGCGAAGGCCGGGTTGACGTCTCCGGGGTCGCCGGCGACCAGCATGGCGTCGCGGGTGGCGACCATCTCCTTGAGGTACTGGCGCCAACGCCAGGCCCCGCTCCAGGCCTCGGGGCCCATGTCGTTCTGAAACTCGACGAAGTCGCGGTGCCACAGCGGCAGCAGATCGTAGGGATCGATCTCGCAGCCGCGCTGCCGGGCGAGCGCCGACAGGGCCTCGCGATCCGGGGTGGCGCGCACCCGGAATTCGGGATCGCCCATGACGCATTCGAGAAAGCGCTTGGTGTGGGCCAACTGCCGGATCTCGTCGGGCGAGCGTCGCCGCCAGATGTCGCGGTACATCTCCACGGGGCGGGGCGTGGCGGGGGTCAGCATGGTTCCAGTTCCTTCCCGAGGGCGCAGGCCGCCTGGCTCAGGCGTTCGACGGCGCGGGCGACCTCGCGCGTATCGCGGCCGATGCGCTCGGCCAGGGCGGGGCCGAGCGTTCCCGCGTCTTCCTCGAGCCGACGCGCGGTCAGTGGCTCGCCCCACAGGCTCGAAGAGAGCGGATCGCCCCGGACGAGGACGGGCAGGTCGAAGTCCGCGCGGTCCCAGAGCCTGTCCGGCCGGAGCGGCGCGATGCCGAGGGCTCCGGCGATGTCGGGTCCGGCGCCGCTCACGAGGGATTCGTAACGCAGCAGGAGACAGCGATCGGGATCGGCCAGGGCGGCGCTCACCGCGGCCCCGTAGTAGGCGTTGTAGGTCCGCACCAGCCGGTCCACCGCCGGCGGGGCGAGCGCGCTCTCGCCGAAGGCGCGGCGCATCGAGACCGCCAGCGCGGCGCAGTCGCGCGCGATGACCACGGCGCGCAGCCGCGGCAGCCGGCGCAGGAGGGCGGGCAGAAGCGGCGTCAGGGTGCAGTGCTTGACGACCAGCAGGCGCGGCGAGCCGCAGGTCGCGCGGGCCTCGTCCAGCAGCCGCCCGACGAAGTCGAAGTGGAGGTCGTCGAAGGCCGCCCGATCGCGGCAGAAATACTGCGTCGAGACCTCGAAGTCGGCCCTCCCCGAGGCCCAGGCGCGAACGACCTCGGCCAGGTAGTGCGCCTCGGGCCGGAAGGGCTGGCAGTCCGGGGAGGTGCTGAGCAAGGCGCTGAGAAGGGTCGTGCCGCTGCGGGGCGCACCCGCGACGAGCACGACGTCCTCCCGGCCGCGCCGCGATCCGTCCACCCCCGTGTCGCCCTATTCCTGGTTCTGGACGACGTCCGGCTCGGTCGCCAGCAGGACCACGACGCCGATGACGATCGCCGCCGCCGCCACCTCGGCGACGCCGACGACGTGGGCCAGCATGGCCGCCTCGGTCACCACCACCGTATTGGTGTGCGCGATCGTCCGGCCCAGGCTGTCGCTGTCGCCGTCGGCCAGGTAGACGCCGTCCGCCGGCTCGGGGTCGACGCCCAGGGAGGTGCGCGCCCAGTCGTCGTCCCGGGTTCGGTCCCTGATGTAGTCGCGCGCGTCGTCGAGGTCGAAGTCGTAACCCAGCCCGCGCGCGGCCGACACGATGTTGTTCAGGCCATGGTCGCCGTTCAGCGCCGCCATGAGCACGGCCGGGTTCTTCGAGACGTCGGCGTTGAAGCGCTCGATTTCATGCCACATGCGAAGGGCTCCCCATCTCGCAGTCGGTTGCGGTTACGAAGACTTGGGACGCGGGGTCCCGGTTCAGACGCACTGTGACGAGACGGCGAAGCGGACGGGCCGCCATGGCCGGATTCCATCAAAGCGAGTAAGGCACACGCCAAGAGGGATTGTCAACGCAGGTTGTATGCGACATCCTCAGGTAGTGGGAGGCGGTGGTGACGGACATCTACCTGATCAATCCGCCGGCCTGCGGCGTCGAGCGCCCCTCGATCGGCCTGGGCATTCTCAAGGCGCGGCTGGAAGCGGCCGGCCGCACGGCGGCGGTGCACTACGCCAACCTCTCCTTCGCCGAATGGATCGGCCTGCCGGCCTACGCCTTCCTCGAGCAGACCCCGACCTTCGAGGGGCTGGTCGACTGGCTGTTCGCCCGCGCCGCCTTCCGCGACAACGCCCCGGACGATCCCGCCTTCCTCGAGCGCATCTGGCGCCGCTATCCGTTCCTGACCGCCTCGCCGTTCCGGCTCTCCGACGAGGCGCTGACCGACATGCGCGCGGGCACGGCGGCCTTCGTGGACGCCGTCTGCGACCGCGTCCTGCGGGCCGGCCCGAGGATCGTCGGCTGCAGCTCCACCTTCAGCCAGCACGTGGCCTCGCTGGCCATCCTGCGCCGCATCCGGGAGCGGGCGCCGGAGGTGGTCACCATGATGGGCGGCGCCAACTGCGAGTCGATCATGGGGCGGACCACGCACCGCAACTTCCCCTGGGTCGACTACGTCGTCTCCGGCGAGGCCGACGAACTGATCGTTCCCCTGTGCGAGCAGATACTGACGGGCGGCGACGCGGAGCCGCCGCTTGGCGTCTTCGCGCCCCGGCACAGGCGCGAGGGCTATCCGCAGGCCGCCACGCCCGACGGCGCGCCGCGGGCCTCCGTCGCCGACATGGCCGTGGTGCCGCTACCCGACTACGCCGACTATTTCACCGAGCTGGCGACCATGTCCTACCGCGACTGCATCGTCGTGGGCCTGCCGTTCGAGACCTCGCGCGGCTGCTGGTGGGGCGAGCGCAGCCACTGCACCTTCTGCGGCCTCAACGGCGGCAACATGCGCTACCGCGCAAAGTCGGACGCGGTCGTGGTCGGCGACCTTGAGACGCTTCACCGGCGCTACGGCGTGCCGCGCTTCTCCGCCGTCGATAATATCGCCGACATGGGCTATTTCGAGGGAGCCTTCCGGACGCTGGAGGCCCGGGGCGGCCCCTACACCATCTTCTACGAGACCAAGTCCAACCTGAAGCGCGAACATGTGGCGACCCTGGCGGGGGCCGGGGTCCGCTGGATCCAGCCGGGGATCGAGAGCCTCAACACCGACGCCCTGAAGGCGATCCGCAAGGGCGTCACCGCCGCCCAGAACATCATGCTGCTGAAATGGAGCCGCCAGTACGGCGTCTTCGTCCACTGGAACCTGCTCTACGGCATCCCGGGCGAGGACGACGTCTGGTACGCCCAGATCGCCGGCATCATCCCGGCCCTGACCCACCTGCAGCCGGGCACGCCGATCCTGCTGTCGTATCACCGGTTCAGTCCCTATTTCCTCACCCCGTCGGCCTTCGGGCTAGAGCTCCGGCCCAAGCCCGCCTACGCCGGCGTCTATCCGCTGCCAGCCGAAGAGCTCGCCGGCATCGCCTATTATTTCGACGACGTGGCGCCGCGGACGACCCTCGGCGGCCCGGGCCTGCGCCGCGCCATCACCTTGCTCAACGAGTGGAACGCCATGTGGAACGCGCGGCCGCGCGTCATCTGCTGCCTGCACCGCAAGGGCGACGCCCTGGTGATCACCGACACCCGTCCCTGCGCGACGTCGGAGACCTACATCGTCGACGAGGTCGACCAGGAGATCCTCACCGCCGCCGCCGCGCCGGTCGCCCGACCCCGGCTCGAGCACGAACTGGCCCTGAGGATCCCGGGCGTCGACGACGTGGAGGGCCGGCTCGCAAACCTGCTGGCGCGCCGCTTCCTCGTGGAGGTCGACGGCCGGCTGATGTCGGTGGTGCTCGAGGCCCCCGTCGGCGTCCAGCCGGCGCTGGATTCCTTCCCCGGCGGCCTGATGATCCCGCGCTCTCCAGCCGCCGGGACGCCGGCGCTGAACTGATAGGCCGGGCGGGGACCGGCGTCCGAGGGCGGGACCGTGTCCCCGGCGCGCGAGTCGGACGGCGGACACCCCTGCCGCGAAAGGTGACCTTGACGAACCACCTGAGGTGAGCGCCATCATTGGTCGCCCGGAGTGCAGGGGAGGGCGACATGGGGGGCTTCCGATGCGGACCGCGCGCCTGGAGTGCGCGGCGCCAGGTGGACGCGAAGGCGTCCGACCGCCCGCGCTTCGGGCAGACGGGATGACGTCCGCGGCGGAGCGACTGACGGCGCGCGAACGCGAATGCCTGCGTCTGGTGGCCGCGCACCTGCAGTCCAAACAGATCGCGCGCCGCCTCGGCATCCGCCCGTCCACCGTCGACCGCCATTGCGAAAAGGCGATGCGCAAACTGCGGGCGGCGGATCGCGTGACCGCCGCCCTCATGCTCGCGGCGGAGGAGGGCGTTCCGAACGGTTCGGAATGGGGATCATCCCCAATCGTCTCCGGCCCGTCGACGCCGCTCGATGGGGGGGCGAAAGGAGGCTTCCATGAGCGAGCCGATCATCTTCCCCGAGCAGGTGCCGGCCATGAGCTGGGACCAGCTGGAGGGCGTCCTCGCCAGCCTGGCGGATACCGAGAGCAAGCGGCTGATGGCCCGCCATCTGGTGGAGGGCATGCGCAAGCAGGCGCCCTTCCTGCCGGTGGAGGAGACCATCCGCGAGATGCTCTGCATCGGATACGCCCTGATGGATGGGGACTTTCGGCCGCCTCGCCAGACAGCCCCCTTGCGCGCCTAGCCCTGGTGGTCGGATTCGCCGCCTTCGTGGCGGCGACGGCCGGCCTCTTCTTCGGCGCCGAGCAGGTCGCCTTCCTCCTGCAGGACCTCCGATACGGAGGCTCGGGCCCCTGATCCGTCGCCGCCTCTAGACAAAGGCAAGACGATGAAACGTTCGGAAGTGGCGACGGACCTCGCCCGACACCTCTTCGAGGCGGAGGCGGCGATCGAGACCGCCTACCTCAAGCTCGGCGCTCTCGCCCAGGCGCTGCCGGAAGCGCGGCAGCGCGCCGGGCTGGCCTGCACCCAGGGGCAGGCCGCCTTCCAGGGTCTCGCCGCCGCCATGGCCGGCCAGGTCGAGTCGCGCAGCGCGATCATCGCGGTGCACGAGGAGCTGGCCCGGCTGAAGGCCGCCTCGCCCTACCGGACCGTCGCCATCGGCGGCGGGCAGAAGTCCGAGGAGCCGGCGCCGCGGCCGACCGGCCGGCTTGCCGTCGTCGCCTGAGGCTTTAACCATGGCGTGGGGACGGGGAGCCCCGCGCCATGACCGCACTCGTCGTTTACGTCGCCGGCTTCGTCGCCCTCGCCCTCGTCACGGGTCTCGCCTTCCTTCGCGGCGGCGCCCTCGAACGCGAGGTCGCCGTCGTCGTCGCCGTCGCCTGGATCGCGTCGGCGCTGGCGCCCCTCGGCGATCGCACCGGGCCCTCCTGGGTCCTGGTCGGCATCGACCTCGCCCTGCTTCTCTACCTCCTCTACCAGGCCGCCTTCGCCGGCCGGCTCTGGCCGATCGCCGCCGCCGGCTTCCAGCTGCTCATCGTGGCCACCCACGCGGCGTTCGCCCTGCGCCTCGAGCTGGAGCAATGGGCCTATTTCACCGCCTACTATCTGTGGAGCTGGGGCGTCCTGCTGTCGCTGGCGGCCGGCGCGCTGACGGGGCGCCGTCCCCCCGCCTAGTCCGGGCCGGCGAGGCGAGCCGGCCGCACGCGCCGATACCGCGCGGGCGACGGGCGCCGCGGGGGTTGCGGAGCGCGCCGCGACCGGCGACGCTGCGGCGAATCCGACGGAGTCGTCATGCGAGCCGAGGCAGCCGATCCGGTCGATCGCGAGGTGGGCGCGCGCATCCGCGCCGCCCGTCTCAAGGTCGGCCTCACCCAGTCGCAGCTGGCGGCGGCCGTTGGCCTCAGCTTCCAGCAGGTGCAGAAGTACGAGTCCGGGGCGAACCGGGTCTCGGCCTCGACGCTGGTCCGGCTGGCCCGGGCGCTGAACACGACCGTGATCGGCCTGTTTCCGGACCCCGACACTCCGGCCGCGGTGGATGTGACGAACTACCCCGACGGCGCGGATCTGGCGGAAAGCTTCGCCGCGATGTCGCCGGCCCGTCGCACCCTGCTCGTCGAGATCGCGCGCACCTTCGCCGAGGCGCCGGGTTCTCCGCGGAAGGCCCGGACCGTCACCCGCCGCAGCCGAGCGCCGCGCCGCGAGGCGTGAAGGCCCGCTCCGCCAGCCGCGGAAACAGCGTCAGGTCGGCGCGAATCTCCACCTCCTCCAGCGAAGCGCGGAAGTCGCAGTCGGCGGCCCGCGGCGTGGCCTGGTCGAAGACGAAGGCCGAGACCCGGCCCTCGGCGGTGGCCAGGACCTTCCAGTATCCGGACGGGACCCGATGGCGCTCCGCCCCTTCGGGCATCGGGAGCGACGGCATGACGCGCTCGTACAGCGGGCCGGTGAGGACGTAGAGAGGCGGGGCGTCGGCCGCCTCCGCGAAGCGCGGCTCCGCCAATCGCGTCCTGCAACACCGCCTGCATCCGCCGCGCTACGTCCTCGACGCGCACGTCGTCGACGAGGCGCTCAACCATCGCCGTGCATCGCACTTCACCTATCTGCTGGTCGTGAACTTCCCGAAGAAGCCGGCGGATCGCGACAACGAAAAGCTCGGTCAGGTCACCCAGCTCTGCGAGGAGCACGACGTCGGCCTCGTCGTCGTTCCGAAAGGCGAGGAGGGGAACTACGACGCCTGGGACTTCTCGGTGCTCGCCGCCCAGAAGTACGATCCCCATCCCGACAACCTGGACGGCTTCGTCAAGCAGTACATGAGCGCGGAGAGCAAGGACGCGGTGGCGAAGATGGTTCGCTGAGGCGGGCGAGCCTGGCCGGACGGTAGCCAACCATTCAAACGGCGCCGCTGGCTAGTTCCCACCACCAGCGCAGTTCGTCAGCCACAAGACTCGTTCGACGGAGTCAGATCAGAGACCCGTTCCGGGGGTGAGTGGCGGACAGGGTGGGATTCGAACCCACGGTGGGCTTCCACCCACGGCGGTTTTCAAGACCGCTGCCTTAAACCACTCGGCCACCTGTCCGCGCCGCTCGGGGCGGAGACGCCGCATAGCGCATAAGGGCGCCGTTAACCAAAGCGGAAATCTTGCGCGTCATGCTCCGCCCATCCGGAGCAGGGGCATGGCGGCGAAACTTCTGAAGGCTCTTCTGGCGGCGGCGCTGTTGTCGCTGGTCGCGGCGTGCGCGAGCGGCCCGCGCACCGGCGGCGGAGCCGTTCCGGTGGTGACCGATCCGGCCCCGATCGTTTCGGGAACCATGCGGCCCTACCAGATCCGCGGCCGCTGGTACCGGCCCGCCGAGCAGCCGGATTACGACGAGACCGGCCTCGCCTCCTGGTACGGCGACCAGTTCCATGGCCGGCCGACCGCCACCGGCGAGCGCTTCGACATGAACGCCCTGACCGCCGCCCACAAGACCCTGCCGTTGCCCGGCCTGGTGGAGGTGACCAACCTCGCCAACGGCCGCCGCGTCGTGCTGCGGGTCAACGACCGCGGGCCCTTCGTGGACGGACGGATCATCGACCTCTCGCGCGGAGCCGCCGACGCGCTCGACCTGCGCCGCGCCGGGGTCGGCGAGGTGCGGGTGCGCTACCTCGGCCGGGCGCCCCGGCTGGGCGGCGGGACGGTGCTTCAGCACGCCGAGGCGCGTCCGGCCCCGAGCGGGGGGCCGGTTCCCTACGTCGAGG